>OZ245995.1:190000-502500 GCA_965230185.1 Motiliproteus sp. | reverse complement strand
TGAGCGCCCTCGTCAACAGGCGATAGCAATTATTTCCCCAGCTAATCCGGAACAACAAGCAACCCCGGAAACGACTGCAGAACTGACACCCTTTCATTGCACTTCTGTTCAGGAAGTAGTCTGCAATAACGCGCACCTATATTTTCTCACACATCGCAGTTCCGGGGGTACCACAAACAAAGGCCATGCTGAAATCAAACCTCCGGCTTCAGCACGAATATCTGCTGAGCAACTGCCCCCTCAAAACCGAGCCGCCCAACCACAGATCTCTGCAGAAAACTTTAACAAAAGCGTCAACAATAGACTTATGTAGCGTAATAAACGGTGGTTGTACGGATTCAGGGACGCTAGAATCCCTGATGCCATCATGGAAAACAACTAAAGCTATAAGCGGATGACCAGAAGTGTACATCCCCATGCTGGCACTACGACAAAGTCCCGCAAAGAGGACAGATCATACGTAACGGTGCAACAGAGCTACTGGTTTGCCACTGCGCAATCCGGCCCTACTGATGACAAATTGATTACTGGCCTGTGACCAGTGCTGTTTGTCGCCTGCCCGCTGTATGTATCACCGCATGTTCCTGAGGTAACAAACGTAGGTAGGCAGCCTTGAAAGAAACCAATACTAAGTCGCCAGACTACTACCATAAGGTAGTGGACTGTCAGTATGCGTGCCCCGCGCATACCCCCGTTCCCGAGTACATCCGCCTGATCGCCGATCAGCGCTACACCGACGCCTATATGGTCAACTGGCAGTCCAACGTCTTCCCCGGCATTCTCGGCCGGGTCTGCGACCGCCCCTGTGAGCCCGCCTGCCGGCGCGGCCGGGTCGAAGAGCAGCCCGTCGCCATCTGCCGGCTCAAGCGGGTCGCCGCCGATCACCGTGACGATATTACGGAGCGGCTTCCCCACGTCCCCACCGATAAGAACGGTAAGCGTATCGCCCTGATCGGCGCCGGACCGGCCTCGCTGACAGTGGCCCGGGACCTGATGCCGAAGGGCTACGCGGTGACGATCTTCGATCGCGATGCGAAGGCCGGCGGCATGGTCCGCAGCCAGATCCCGGTATTCCGGCTACCGGAGACGGTGCTCGACGAGGAGGTGGGTTATGTGCTGGATATGGGCGTCGAGACCCGCTTCGGCACCGAGATCACCAGCCTTAAATCGGTGCTGGATGAACAGTTTGATGCCGTCTTTATCGGCACCGGCGCCCCCAGCGGCCGCGACCTCAACATCCCCGGCCGGGAAGAGGCCGGGGAGGCGGTGCAGGTCGGTATCAACTGGCTGGCCGGTGTCGCCTTCGAGCATGTGAAGGAAGCCGGCAAGCGGGTGGTGGTGCTCGGCGGCGGTAATACCGCCATGGACTGCTGCCGCACCGCGCTGCGGCTGGGCAGCAACCAGGTCAGCGTGATCGTCCGCTCCAGCTTCGAGGACATGAAGGCCTCGCCCTGGGAGAAGGAAGATGCCCTGGCCGAAGGGGTGGCGATCCTCAACCACCGGGTCCCCAAAGCCTATGTGGTGGAAGACGGTAAGCTGACCGGTGTCCGCTTCGAACTGGTGGAGTCGGTCTACGATGACGACGGTCGCCGCCGACTGGTGCCCACCGGCGAGGAGGAGCTGGTGGAATGCGACCAGGTACTGGTCGCCATCGGTCAGGACGCGAAGTTCCCCTGGATCGAAGCCGATCTCGGCATCGAGATGGATCAGTGGGGGATGCCGGTGCTGAACAAAGCGACCCTGCAGTCGAGCCTGCCCCGGGTGTTCTTCGGCGGCGACGCCGCCTTCGGTCCTGAGAATATCATCACCGCGGTGGCCCACGGCCATCAGGCGGCCACCTCCATCGACCTGTTCTGTCAGGGACGGGCGCCGGAACAGCGGCCGGCCGAGAGCTATACCCTCACCAGTCAGAAGATGGGGGTCCACGAGTGGAGCTACCACAACGCCACCACCAATGACGAACGTCAGGCGGTGCCCCACCTCAGCAAGCGCAAGGCGCTGTCCAGCCTGCAGGCGGAAGTGGAGCTGGGCTTCGACGAGCAGCTGGCGCTGACCGAAGCCTCCCGCTGTCTCAGCTGCGATGTCCAGACGGTGTTCTCCGCCAGCCGCTGTATCGAGTGCGGCGCCTGTGAAGACATCTGCCCCATGGACTGTATCAACTTTACCGCCAACGGTGAGGAGGACGAGTTGCGCGGCCGGCTGCGGGTGCCGTCGCCGCTCAACGGCAAGGATCAGGCCCTCTATGTCTCCGCCGACCTGAAGACCGGCCAGATCATGGCCAAGGATGAAGATGTCTGTCTGCACTGCGGCCTCTGTGCCGAACGCTGCCCCACCGGGGCCTGGGATATGCAGAAGTTTCAACTGACACAGGAGTCCGGTCATGCCAACGATTAATGCCGTTAACGAATTCGTTATTCGCTTCGCCAACGTCAACGGCACCGGCTCCGCCAGTGCTAACCTGATGTTCGCCAAATCGCTGTTCCGGATGGGGATTCCGGTCAGCCCCCGCAACATCTTTCCGTCCAACATTCAGGGCATGCCCACCTGGTACGAGGTACGGGTCAGCGAGAAGGGCTATCTGGGCCGGCGCGGCGGCGGGGCCGATATCGTCGTCGCCATGAACGCCCAGACCCTGGCCGAGGATATGCGCAGCGTGCTGCCGGGTGGCTACTTTATCTACGATTCCACCAAACCGCTGGAGCCCCAGCTGCAGCGTCAGGATGTCAACATCATTGGCATTCCGATCTCCGAGATCTGCCTGCGTGAATACGAGGATCCCCGTCAGCGTCAGCTGTTCAAGAACGTGATCTATGTGGGGGCCCTGGCGGCACTGCTGGATATCGAGTTCGAGATACTGAAGAACATGGTGGCCGACCAGTTCAAAGGCAAAGAGAAGCTGATCATCCCCAATATCTACGCCCTGGAGCTGGGCCATCAGGCGGCCTCGGTGCAGTTCCGATGTCCGCTGGGCATTCGGGTGCAGCGGGCCGAGGCGGTCAACAACCACATCATGATCGACGGCAACACCGCCACCGCCCTCGGCGCGGTCTACGGCGGCGCCACTGTGGTGGGCTGGTACCCGATCACCCCCTCCACCTCGGTGGTCGAGAACTTTATGAAGTACTGTCAGCGGTTGCGAATCGATCCGGCCACCGGCAAGAAGAACTATGCCGCGGTCCAGGCCGAGGATGAGCTGGCCGCCATCGGCGTCGCCATCGGTGCCGCCTGGAACGGCGCCCGCGCTTTCACCGCCACCAGTGGCCCCGGCATCTCGCTGATGACCGAGTTCCTGGGACTGGCCTATTTCGCCGAACTGCCGATCGTACTGGTCAATGTTCAGCGCGCCGGCCCCTCCACCGGCATGCCGACCCGGACCCAGCAGCCGGACGTACTGGCCTGCGCCTACGCCTCCCACGGCGATACTAAACAGGTGCTGCTGTTCCCGGAATCGCCGAAGGAGTGTTTCGACATGACCGCCGAGGCCTTCGACCTGGCGGAGCGGCTGCAGACCCCGGTGATCGTCATGAGCGATCTCGATCTGGGCATGAACGATCACCTCAGCGAAGAGCTGC
This sequence comes from Motiliproteus sp., assembly GCA_965230185.1. Taxonomy (GTDB): domain Bacteria; phylum Pseudomonadota; class Gammaproteobacteria; order Pseudomonadales; family Balneatricaceae; genus Motiliproteus. The sequence goes on along the minus strand of OZ245995.1, from coordinate 498,928 downwards.
GCTGGGACGACAATCACCGCTATGACCGCGGCAAGGTGCTCAGTGCCGAGCAGCTGGACGAGATCGAGAAGTTCGGCCGCTACCTGGACGTCGATGACGACGGTATCTGTTACCGCACCTACCCCGGTACTCACCCGGAGAAGGGCGCCTTCTTCACCCGTGGCACCTCCCGGGACCGCTATGCCATCTACAGCGAGCAGGGCGATGTCTACGTCGATAACGTCGATCGCCTCAACCGTAAATTTGAGACCGCCGCCACCCTGATCCCGGGGCCGGAGATCACCCTCAACGGGACAGCAGCAAAAACGGGGACGAAGGGCAAAGCGGCGAAAGGCACCCGTAAGAATGCCGGCCTGATCTATTACGGCACCACTGCGGTGGCGATTCAGGAGACCCTCGACCTGCTGGCGGCGAAGGGGCTCAGCGTCGACACGATGCGGATCCGGGCCTTCCCGTTCAGCACCGAGGTCGAAGCCTTTATCGACAGTCACGACACCCTGTTCGTGATCGAACAGAACCGTGACGGTCAGCTGCGTACGCTGCTGATCAACGAGCTGGAGATCCATCCGAAGAAGCTGGTGAAGGTGGTTCATTACGACGGTCTGCCCATCACCGCCCGTTTTATCAGCACCCAGGTGGCGGAGCACCTTCTCGAAGGTTCCAGCCGAAAAACCAGCCCGACTGCGGCGACCCGAGGGGAGTAATTACGCATGAGTTATCAGAAGTCCACGTTCCGCCACCCGGGTCTGGCCCTCAACGATCTGGGGCTGACCAGTCAGGCCTACGAAGGCCCGCTGTCCACCCTCTGTGCCGGTTGCGGCCATGACACCATCGGCGGCTCGATCATTCAGGCCTGTCATGAACTGTCGCTGCCGCCGCACCGGATCGCTAAGCTGTCGGGGATCGGCTGCTCCTCCAAGGCGCCGACCTACTTCCTCAACAAGGCCCACGGCTTTAACTCGGTGCACGGCCGCATGCCGTCGATCGCCACCGGTGCCAACATGGCCAACCGCGAGCTGATCTACATCGGCATGTCCGGCGACGGCGACTCCGCCGCCATCGGCCTCGGTCAGTTCGCCCACGTGGTACGCCGGCGTCTGAACATGCTGTATCTGGTGGCCAACAACGGCGTCTACGGGCTCACCAAGGGCCAGACCTCGGCCACCTCCGACCGCGGTTCGAAGAGCAAGGGCGGGGTGGAAAACCTGCTGGAAGGCTTCGATCTGGCCACCATGGCGCTGCAGCTGGGCGCCACCTTCGTGGCCCGCAGCTTCTCCGGTGACCGGGCCCAGCTGGTGCCGCTGCTGAAGGCGGCCCTGAGCCATCAGGGCTTCGCCTTTATCGACGTCATCTCCCCCTGCGTGACCTTCAACAACCACGCCGGCTCCACTAAGAGCTACGACTACGTCCGCGACCATGTGCAGACCGCCTCGGTCACCGACTTCGTGCCGGTGAAGGAGGAGATCATCAGCGCCTGTCCGGTGGGCAAGACCTGCCGTGATATCTGCCTGCATGACGGCTCCATCGTCCGACTGCAGAACGTCGGTGACAGCTACAACCCGGAGAACCGTCAGGAAGCCATCGCCGCCATCGAGCAGTGCAAGGCCGACGGTGAGATCCTCACCGGGCTGCTGTACCTGGATCCGGGGGCGGAAGATCTGCACAAGGTGCTGGAAACCACCGACAAGCCCCTGAACACTCTGTCAGAAAGCGCGCTCTGCCCGGGCGATGATGTACTGCAGGTGATCAATGACAGCTTCCGGTAAGCTGCCTGCCTGACGTTAAAAAAGGGGAGCCAGAGGCTCCCCTTTTTTCTGAGGCTTTTCCTGTGAATCGATAACGAGCGGTCAGGCACCTGCTACCGTCGGCCCCATCACTGTACTCCAGAGCACAGCGGTGACTGCCAGCATCCCAACCAGCAGCACCAGTCCGACCGTCAGAATCGCTGATGAGAAGATAAACGCCCGATCCTTCTGAACGTCCATAATCACCGGCACTCCGGTATACAGCAGCCGCACCGTGAAGGCGAGAGCCACCATTCCAACCAGTACGTCCACCCAGAGGATTGGTATCAGCGCAGCCAGACCGGCAAGAAACAGCGGAGACGCGGTAAAGGTGGTCAGTACCATGCAGTCATCGAAACTGGATTCAGAGCCATAGGTGCGCTCCATCCAGTGAATAAACCAGGCCATCAGCCCGGCCCCGACCAGCAGGGCCAGATAAAAGGCGATTGCAATCGGTAATGCACTTCCCACCGTCAGACGGAAGAACTGGTCCCCACCAACGCTCCAGCCCATCTGTGTCGTTCCGATAAACGCAGCCAGTGGCGGAATCGCCGCCAGGAAAACCATATGCGAGGCATAACACCTCAGGGCTGAATAATGCTCGTCCCGTATAAGTTTCCATTCATCGTTCGGGTGATAAAGTACACCTAGCATATGCTCAATAAACATTCCGGCACCTCCGAAAAAGTCAGCAGCATCGCTGCCATCATTCAGGCAAGTTCGGACCACTCGCTGGTCCTCAGTCATTCACACTAATTAGCCTGGCACATTACTCGGAATTGGAAAGTCGGAACCCGCTGTTCGCAACAACGGGGTTCACAGACAGGGAAATTCAGCGATGAACGACCGGCAACCGCCGGGTCAGACGCAGTGACAGCAGAATCAACAGCACCACACTGTAGAACAACACTTCGCCGTAATCGGAGCGGACCTGCCAGAAAATATGGATCACGGCAAAGACCGCGACCGCATAGGTCAGTTTATGCAGCTGCTTCCAGCGTCGCCCCATACGCTTCATCGCCCCCTTAAAGGAGGTCAGCCCCAGCGGCAGCATCAACAGCCAGGCGATGGCACCAGCGGATATATAGGGACGCTCCAGCAGCTCTTCATAAAACCTCGGCCACTGCCACTCCAGGATCAGGGCCAGAAAGGCCAGCAGATGCAGACTGGCATAGAACAGCACATACAGTCCGCACATCCTCCGGTAGCGAGTCAGCCACAGCCACTTCAGCCAGATGCGTGCCGGAGTAATCGCCAGTGTCAGCCATAGTAACCACAGCGCCCATTCACCGGTAAAGTGAATCACCTCCGCTATCGGATCGGTACCCAGATCACCATACAGTGCCTGCCAGACCAGCCACGCCAGCGGCATCAGGCCGCTGAGGAAAATCAACCACCACGGCAGCGTGCGCCACAGCGAACGGCTCAGAACCATCGTTTCAGATCCATCCCCCGGTACAATCCGGCGACCTGCTCGCCATAACCGTTAAACGGTTCCGTTATGATCTTTCCGTTGCTGAACAGACCGGTGGGTAATCGGCGCTCCATTCGCTGACTCCAACGCGGATGATCGACCTCCGGGTTGACGTTGGCATAGAAGCCATACTCCCGGGGCGCAATCTGCTGCCAGGTATTGACCGGTTGTTTTTCCGTGAAGCGAATTTTAACGACAGACTTGATGCTCTTGAAGCCGTACTTCCAGGGGACGACCAGCCTTAACGGCGCGCCGTTCTGGGGAGGCAGTGCCCGCCCATAAAGCCCTACCGCTACTATGGTCAGCGGATGCATGGCTTCATCCATTCTCAGACCTTCAACATAGGGCCAGTCGATGGTGCTGAAGGCAGAGGCCTGACCCGGCATCTGTTTTTTATCCACCAGGGTGGTGAATTCGACATACTTAGCCCTCGATGTGGGCTCGAAACGCTTCAGCAGATCTGCGAGGGGAAAGCCCACCCAGGGGATCACCATCGACCAGGCTTCAACACAGCGCAACCGATAGATCCGGTCCTCCAGATCATGGGGTTTCAGAATGTCTTCAAGATGAAAACTGCCTGTCTTAGCCGCCTCTCCGGAGACTTCCAGTGACCAGGGATCGGAACTGAACTCCTGCGCATAACGACCGGGATCCTGTTTTCCCGGCCCGAACTCATAGAAGTTGTTGTAGCGAATGACATCGGTATAGGGCGTCAGCTTGTCTTCCGCCCGAAAAGGTCCGTCGGTCAGACGCTGTAACTTAGCCTCCAGCCAGTCGGGCCCGCTATAGGTCGGGACCCCTTTTTCGATCTCATAGCGAGCCGCGGCCTCGGCTGTCGGCGACAGCAGTACTCCACCCTGCAGCAGCGCAGCAAGACCTGCGCCGGCACTAAGCCCCCCTCCAAGAAAAGAGCGCCGGTCCAGATATACCGTCTCGGGCGTAATCTCTGATGAGCGGATATCATCAGGTCGTTTGATCAGCATAGAAAATCACCTGTATCCAGTAAGTTATTATGTGGCGGATATCAGATACAGGAGACAGGCATTGTGCCTGCGGGTTCCCGCAGGCAGCGAATTGGTTCGGAAGCGGCTGACGACCAGCTCAGGACTTTTTACGGCGGAAGCGAATCAACGCCTGCAGCGGACCGGAGCCGGCATAACCGAGGAAAATCAGCCACAGCAGCATGGCCGGATCGATCGAAATAATCGCGAAGATCAGCACCACCACCAGCAACACTACAAAGGGCACTTTGCCTTTAAAGTCGACATCCTTGAAACTGTGGTAGTAGATGTTGCTGACCATCAGGATACCGCTGGCGGCAACCAGCAGAGCGGCGACCAGTGACCAGGCCGCTGCATCGACGGCATATTCGGTACCGACCCAGACCATCCCGGCAACCAGTGCCGCAGCGGCCGGGCTGGGCAGCCCCACAAAAAAGCGCTTATCGACACTCCCAATCTGGGTATTGAAACGCGCCAGCCGCAATGCAGCACCGGCCACATAGATAAAGGCGGCACACCAGCCCAGCTTGCCACTGCTGCTCAACGCCCAGGAAAATGCCACCAGCGCCGGCGCTACGCCGAAAGAGACCATATCGGCGAGACTGTCATACTCCGCACCGAACTCACTCTGGGTATTGGTCATACGAGCAACGCGACCGTCCAGGCCATCCAGCACCATAGAGACAAATATGGCAATTGCCGCTTTTTCAAAGTGACCGTTCATCGCCGCTATAATGGCGAAGAAGCCGGAAAACAATGCCGCAGAGGTGAACAGATTGGGCAGCAGATAAATACCCCGTGCCCGTTTTTTACCACCATCCTGCTCTGCATCATCAGCCGGCCCCGCTGCCGGTTCCTGTGCCGGTATCTGGTTCTGAGGATGTTCGTCTTGGGGTTTTTCAACCATTGCAGCTCTGTTCCCTGTTTCGATGGTTCGGAATTGGTGGCGCTATGATAAATCGAATACCTGGCGACTGCCAATCAACGGCATAGCCAGGCTCGTCAGACACAGAGCGGCACAGGACCAGGAGCAGAGCCTGGCGTAGCTAGCTATCGCCTTCGGTTCCGACAAAATGCAACGGAACCCGACCGGTCATCCGGGTCAGCAGCTCGTAACCAATGGTTCCCGCACTCTCGGCAACTTCATTGACCGACAATTGCGGCCCCCAGAGAATAACCGGATCACCAATGGCGACCGACGCCAGGTCGGTTACATCCAGGGTGACCATATCCATCGAGACTCGCCCGACCAGCGGTACCCGCTGACCGTTCACCAGCACCGGCGTGCCGGCAGGTGCATGCCGGGGATAACCGTCCCCGTACCCTATAGCCACAGTAGCGATGCGGGAGCGACGTTCTGCTTTCCAGTGCTGGGCGTAACCCACCGTCTCACCAGCTTCAATCTCGCGCACTGAAATAACGGCCGACTCCAGTCGCATTACCGGTTTCAATTGATCTGCCACCGGATGCGGTACTTCAAACGGCGAATTGCCGTAAAGCATAAAGCCAGGCCGATTCCAGTCAGCCCTCGCGGTCGGCCAGCCCATCAGCCCGGCGCTGTTGGCCAGACTCTTAGGTCCAGCGATTCCTTCACAGCAATCCAGGAAACGCTCGATCTGCCGCTCCGTAAACGGATTTTCGAGATCGTCCGCACAGGCAAAATGAGTGGCCAGTACAATCTCCTCGGCAACGTTGTCACAGGCAGACAGGCGCTGATAAAGAGTACCCAGCTGCTCCGGCTGCAGGCCCAGACGATGCATGCCGCTGTCGATCTTCATCCAGACCTTCAGCTTCGCCAGCTTTCCGGCCGCTTCAATCGCCTCGATCTGCGGCTCATTTTCCACCATCAGCCAGAACTGCTGATCGGCGGCAACACTCACCTCATCAGCACTGAATGTACCTTCCAGCAACAGTACCGGTTTAGTGATTCCGGCGGCTCTCAGGGCCAGCGCCTCTTCGATGCAGGCCACCCCGAATGCAGGGACCAGATCATTCAGTGCACGGGCACACTCAGTGGCGCTATGGCCATAGGCATTGGCCTTTACCACGGCGAGATGACGGGCTTCGGGTGCCAGACTCTGCGCCAGTCGATAATTATCACGCAGCGCACTGAGGTCAATAACGGCTTTTGCCGGACGGCTCATCGGCGAGCTCCTGTAGTCAGAGGTCGACAGACGTACAGGTTAACGCGCAGCGAACCTGCTGTAAAAAAACCGGGCAATCTACCGGTACTAAGAAAGGATGTCAGTCGACCAGACGCTGCCGGCGGGCCGGCAGCAAATATGAGGTGCCTTCTGAGAGGCACCATCGGGCAACGATTAAAGAGGGTTCAGGCCTCTCGCACAGAGGCCCGTTTCAACTCAGTAGTCGAACTTGGATGCGGAGTACAGCTTCGCGGCTTTCTCCCAGACTTCACCGACCCTGCCATCACCGACCGGCTCACCGTCCAGCTTAACCACCGGAGCCAGTTCCTTACTGGAGCTGGAGATCCAGATCTCGTCAGCGTTACGCACCTCTTCCATGGTGACCACACGCTCTTCGACAGGAATGGAGCCGTCTTTACGCAGCACGCTCAGAGCGATATGGCGGGTGATACCCGGCAGAATCTGATTGTCGAGTGGCGGAGTGATGACCACGCCATCTTTAACGATGTAGGCGTTACAGGCACCACATTCGGTCAGTTCGTTATTTGCGTTAAATAGCAGCACCTCGGTATCACCGCGGGCGTAACCCTGCTGGTAGTGCATGACGTTACCCAGCAGCGCCACCGATTTGATGTGACAACGCTGCCAGCGCAGGTCCTGCATGCTGGACAGCGTGTAAGGCTTAATGGTTTCGCGATTCGCTTCCGGCGGCTCCGGAATTTCGAACGTCATGGCGAATAGAGTAGGTTCGACACCTTCGGGATAGGGGTGATGACGCTTAGTGTCGGCACCGCGGGTTACGTGCAGATAGATGCCCAGGTTGCCATTTCCGTTCTTCTTGCACAGGGTATCGCAGAGCTCAAACCACTGATCGTGACTCCAGTTATGTTTGATTTCCAGTTCGCCGAGACCATCGTGCATACGGGAGATATGAGGGCCAAAGCCAACCATCCGGCCGTTGTAGGAAGGAATAACTTCATAAATTCCGTCGCCGAACAGGAAGCCACGATCCAGCGGAGAGATCTTCGCTTCTTCGATCGGCATGTAGGAACCATTCAGATATACGATACTCATACCCAACTTCTCACTTTAACAAATTATTATGTCGTTATTGTCAGTGCATTCTGTACGCCGGAGGCGTCTTTTCCGGAGCGTCCAGGAGCATCCGAAAAACGAAGCAGATAAACGGTATTCCCACTGCGAGAAGCTGCCATCGGCTTTTGGCTGATGTTCTCAAACATCTGCGTAAGCTGAACCGGCGGATTCCCGGCAGTCGCAGTGTTCTAAAACCTCCGGGGCTATGGGTGAGCCATCGGAACGTGCTGGACCGTCTTACTGACTGGACTGCGTAAGATACATGTTTCCACAGAACTCTTTGTTCTGTTTTTATCCGCTTTCTCAGGATTTTGATGATGTTATTGCCAGAATGCTAGCAAGATATCTGGTTTTATCAGTAGATCCACACAACAGGATTCGATGGGCCGCTTTAACTACTGGTCATTCGGTAGCCGATCAGCGCACGATCTCACGGCAGGTTTCCGCCAGCAGGCGGGGTAATATGCGGTCATCATCCACCCGCCAGCTGCAGCAGAATTCCAGCTCCGGAGGCTGAGAATCCAGCTCGATCACCACCAGTCTGCCCTCTCTGACCTGTTCGGCCACCAGAGGTTCCGGCAACAGAGCAATACCACTGCCCTGCTCGGCCAGCGCCAGCAGATTGGCCACCGAACTGCAGGTGTGCAGCATCGGCTGCTGATCCCCCAGTGATCGCAACAGCTGCTGCAGGTAAAGCCATGGTCGGGTCTGACGGGGAAAGCTGAGAATAGGATGCTGCACCAGCGGATCCGGAGCGCCCGGACTCAGATCAATCTTCAGTTGAGGGGCGCGTACCCACATCTGCGGATAGCTGCAGAGCGGTTCGGTCACCAGGTCCGCGGAGTGGTCTTCCACCACCATCAGGGCCAGGTCCAGCCGATGGGACTGCAACTGCTTCCACAGTTCCAGCGATATATCGATGGTCAGCTCGAACTCCATCAGCGGATACTGCTCGCGCCAGTGCTCCAGCAACGGAGCAAGCCAGAGCTGCGCCAGAGTATCGGCAACACCGATCCTCAGACTGCCCTTCTCGGGAGCCCCCTCCTGCAACTGCGCTTTCATCTCCTGGCTGATGGCCACCAGCTTTTCGGCATAGGGGAGTAGCTGAGTGCCACGGGCGGTCAGACGAGTACCGCTTTTGTCACGCTGAAACAACCTGACTCCCAGCTCATCTTCAAGCGCCGCAATGCGGGCTGATATGGCGGGCTGGGAAGCATGCAGGTGCTGGGCAGCCGCGTGAAAACTGCCCAGTCTGGCGACCTTGATAAAGGTGTTGAGGTTACGTATCCGCATCCGCGTTGAGGAATCCCGTGGCCTGACGAAGCTGAACCAGCAGCGAATCGCCCTCCGCTACCGGAAGGCCATCCTCGGTCAGTTCGTTAATGCGAGTCACACCATCGACACTGCCCAGTTCAGAAAGGTATCTGAGGATATCAATCGGGACAATATTTGCCAGCAGATCCTGCTGTTTCCACAACGCCAGGAAAGCAATGATTCCGTAAGCGCCCCAGTTAGAAACATCGGCCACGATCAGCTCATCACATTCTGTGGCGGCAGGTACGATATCCAGATCTTCCAGTGCCGCCCGGACATTGCCCATTCCAATCTCGTTACCACCATCACCGATGGCAATGGTGGGGCAGTCGGAGTCCATCAGAAAGGTATCGAAGCATGCGGTCCGGGCACTGATGCTTTCGCCCCGCATATTGTAATAACCGCCATCTGCCGCCATCCCCGGACGTTCGATAGAGACGATAGCCTCTGGCTGATACCTGGCCAGCGCCTCTTTCGCTTCCTCCTCACGCTGGTCATGGTCGCCGACCCGGATTTCATGGACCCGGTATTTTGCCGCCAGTGCCTGCGAGATTGGCGGCCCACAGACCAGCACCGGAGTAGCCCCCAGCGCCTCCAGGGTTTCGTAAAGTGCAATCGCCCCCACCGGTCCATCGGTTTCAAAGGTATCCACTACCGGGAAGCCGGTGCCGATCAGCACCGTACCCTGACAGTCACGAAGCAATCGGGCCGCCCGCAGACAGTAGCCTGGCTCCAGTGCCGGCTGAACCTTTTTCATACCGCGCAGGTTGCGGGCCACCAGCAGGTCTTCGATCTGCTCACTGAGAACGAGTTCTGCGGATTCAAAGCTGTTCACGGCATACCTCTCACTATTATCGAATTAACGGGGCTGTCCGGCTGGACCGGCAGCATAACGGGAACCCGAAAGTTCCGGACAACGGGTTATGGCAGCAGACTGCCCGGCGCAGAGCCCACCGCAGAGCGGCGGGCCGGTGCTTTAAAGTCGTTCCGGTTCGGTGCGCTTAAAGCTGGCCACAGCCAGCGCCTGAACATTATGGGCCGCCTCCTGACTGATCGGCTCAAAGCGCACAATACCGCCCGGAGTCAGCTGAGCCAGTGCAGCGGTATCAAGGGAGATCGCCGAGCCGATCTTAGGATAACCACCGATGGTCTGGCGATCGTTCATCAGCACGATGGGCTGGCCATCGGCCGGGATCTGGATCGCACCATGACAGATTCCCTCAGAAAGAATGCCGTCCAGCGACGAACAGATCTTCGGCCCTTTGAGCCGGAACCCCATGCGATCTGCACTCTCGGTCACCTTATAAGCGCTACTGAAGAAAAGACGCTGGTCATAGCGGCTGAACGAATGCTGCTGGTAACCGGGGACCACTCGCAGAGTAGCGCTGTTGTCATACACCGGTCGGTGCCGCTCGGCCAGCCTGAGTCTGCCTTCGTGGGGATATTCATCACAGGCCAGGAAATCACCGGCCAGCAATTTACCGCCGTTAAGCCCTCCGATACCTTCGCGAACCACTGTCGATACGCTGCCGAAGCTCTGAGCCACCTTAAAACCACCACACACAGCGAGGTAGGCACGGCAGCCATTCGATGCATAGCCCAACTCGATCCGGTCTCCCGGCTTCACGCCGTGGCTACACCACTGTTCGCAGGCCTCACCGTTGATCTTCAGCTCCATCTCGGCACCGGTCAGGGCGATACGGGTGGCGACGATCGCCTCCAGCACCAGACCACCGATACTGACTTCGATAGCTGTTACCCCGGGCTCGTTATCGCACAGGCGGTTGGCCCAGTTAAAGGCCCCGGAATCCAGCGGACCGCCGTTGGTCAGACCGATACCGTGGTAGCCATAGCGTCCGCCATCCTGCAGCAGGCTCAGGATACCCGGCTGCTTAACTTCAAAGCCGTTCACAGCTCACCTCCCATTGCCAGAAAATCAGCACGGCTGATGGGTTCGAAACGAACCCGGTCACCCACGGCAACCGGCATGCTGGGACTGGCCTCCGGGTCAAACATCCGCTGCGGACAGAGGCCGATCAGGTTCCAGCCACCGGGTGATGCCGCAGGATAGACAGCGGTCTGACGATCGGCGATGGCCACCGCACCGCGCGGCACTTTCAGACGCGGTTCCGCCAGCCGGGGTGCCGCAATTCGAGGGTCCACTTCCCCCAGATAGGCGAAGCCCGGTGCAAAACCGATAGCATAGACCCGGTATTCACCCTGCTGATGGATGCGGATCACCTCATCGGTAGTGAGTTCAGCCCGGCGCGCCAGAGACTCCAGATCCGGACCTGACTCCTGACTGTAGTAAACGGGCAGGCTGACAACCTTACCCTCCTGAGCGGTGACCTCATCAAGATCACTCAGGGCACGGCGTATCCGCGCCATCACTTCAAAGTGATCGCTGCGGAACATATCGTAGATCACCAGCAACGAGGCGTATGAGGGCACCATATCGATCAGCAGCTCCGGCATCGCCTGACCGATCTTTGTGACGGCAGCCTGCACCCTGGCAGATACTTCCGGGCTGGTAGCATCGGCAAAATAGATAATCAGCGCATTTTCGCCGGCAACGGTAATTCTCATCAGCTCAGGCACTCCCGGATCGCCTGGATAGAGGCGATGCCCTCTTCGTTATCACCATGAACACAGAGGGTATCCACATCCAGCGTCAACAGATTACCGCTGACCGTCGTTACCGTTCCTTCACTACAGAGCTGGCGCACCTGGGTCAGCATCTTTTCGCGATTATGGACGGCCCCTTCACGGGTTCGAGCCAGCAGCTTACCGTCGTCGTCGTAACAGCGATCGGCGAAGGCTTCCAGCAGGATTTCAATGCCGGCCTCTTTCGCTTCCCGACGATGCTCGTCCGCCTGTGGGGTCGATTGCAGCATCAGCTTAATCGGACGATGATAGCCCGCAACCGCACTCATAATCGCCGCGCGAACCTGCCCATCGGCCATCATATCGTTGTACAGCGCGCCATGGGGTTTGACGTAGCTCAGCTCCAGCTGCTGATTTTTCGCCATACCATCGAGAGCAGCGATCTGATAGGAGACCATTGCGATGATCTCCGCCGGCTGGCAGCGCAGAGACCGACGACCGAATCCCACCAGATCGGGATAGCCCGGATGAGCACCAACGGTGACACCATGCTCTTTGGCCAGCGCCAGGGTTTTCTGCATAACCAGCGGATCACCGGCATGGAAACCGCAGGCGATGTTGGCCTGATCGATATGCGCCATGGCTCTGGCATCCATACCCATGGTCCAGGCACCGAAGCTTTCACCGAGATCACAATTCAAAAGCAGCATTTCAGTCTCTCCCAACCAGTTTGTTCAGTTTCTGCCGTCCCCGGCCATTGCCTTCAGCGGGCTTTCACTCCGCCGTCAGTACTCAGAGAATCGCCAGCCGACTGTTCGGCAGGTCTGTCACCAGCATGCAGCCGGGGCTGTGGGTAATGCAGAATGGTGGCCGGGCCTGCTCCAGCGCCACCTGGGGCGTCACTCCACAGGCCCAGAACACAGGCAGTTCACCTTCATTAATGGTCACGGCATCGCCAAAATCCGGGCGGCCGATATCGGTAATACCGATCTGAGCAGGGTCACCCAGGTGGACCGGAGCACCATGTACAGAAGGGAAACGAGTGCAGATCTGCACGGCTCTGATAGCATCCGCCGCCTTCAGGGGCCGCATGCTGACTACCATTGTACCGCTGAAACGACCGGCGGACCGGCATTCGATGCTGGTGCGGTACATCGGTACGTTGACGCCTTCGGTAACGTTGCGTACTTCCAGCCCATCCGCCAGCAGTGCTTCTTCGAAGGAGAAGGAGCAGCCCAGTACAAAGGTCACCAGATCATCACGCCAGTGGTCACGAATATCGGCGACTTCATCCGTCATTTCACCATCTTTAAAGATCCGGTAACTGGGAATATCGGTTCGAATATCCAGATCTTCACCCAGTGTCGGCAGCCGATAATCACCTGGATTGGCGGCCATGCCCACCAGCGGGCAGGGTTTCTGATTAAGCTGGCAGAACTGCAGAAAATCACTGGCCCAGTCCTTCGGCAGAATGCAGAGATTGCCCTGCACATAGCCTGGTGCGTAGCCTGAGGTATTACCCTGGTGTTCACCGCTGCGAATACGCTGACGAAGTTGGACGGGGGACAGATCAATACTCATTTAGCAGCTCCTGACTCTGGCACTCACAGGCCCAAATTGATCATTTTGTCGCCGGCCCGTCAGCTTGTCCAATCAATATAGACTACAAGAACTGATAGACTTTATTTATCAAAACAAAAATTTTTCCGCCTGAACAGGAAAACAGATGCCAGAAGTGAGAGATATTTTTTATGTAACAGCCGCTGTATAGCAGTCAGGTTCAACACAGCCGCTTTTTCGCTCTCAAAAGAAAAAGGGCAGAGTCCGGAGGACTCTGCCCTTTATTGAGGTTAAACGGAATGGATCAGAAGCTGAGCTCACCTGCAGGCTGCTCTTCGGACTCCTTGTCTTTGGGCGTCGGAACGTTCAGCAGCTGGGTGCGAATCTGAGATTCGATGTCGTTGGCAATTTCCGGATTCTCCTCCAGATAGCGGGCGGCGTTGGCTTTGCCCTGACCGATCTTGTTACCCTGGTAGGCATACCAGGCACCGGACTTATCGACGATACCCTGTTTAACGCCCAGATCGATCACTTCACCCATCTGGTAGATGCCCTTGCCATAAAAGATCTGGAACTCGGCCTGCCTGAATGGTGGCGACACCTTGTTCTTCACCACCTTCACCCGGGTTTCGTTACCCACAACCTCATCGCCCTGCTTGACCGCACCGGTGCGGCGGATATCCAACCGAACCGAGGAGTAGAACTTCAGTGCGTTACCACCGGTGGTAGTTTCCGGTGAACCGAACATCACCCCGATCTTCATTCGGATCTGGTTAATAAAGATCACCAGACAGTTGGCATTCTTGACGTTACCGGTTATTTTCCGCAGCGCCTGAGACATCAGACGAGCCTGCAGGCCAACATGGGAATCCCCCATATCACCCTCGATTTCTGCCTTCGGCGTCAGGGCAGCAACGGAGTCAACCACCAGCACGTCAACGGCGTTGGAACGCACCAGCATATCGGTGATTTCCAGCGCCTGCTCACCGGTATCCGGCTGAGATACCAGCATATCGTCCAGGTTAACACCCAGCTTCTCGGCATAGATCGGATCCAGCGCATGCTCGGCATCGACAAAGGCACAGGTCTTACCGAGCTTCTGAGCTTCGGCGATGACCTGCAGGGTCAGGGTGGTTTTACCGGAAGATTCAGGGCCGTAGATTTCAACGATTCGTCCGAACGGAAGACCGCCGATACCGAGGGCGATATCCAGCCCCAGTGAACCGGTGGAAACCGCAGGAATCGCCTCTCTGGGCTGATCCCCCATCCGCATCACCGCTCCTTTGCCAAACTGCCGCTCAATCTGGCCAAGCGCTGCCGCCAGCGCTTTCTTTTTGTTGTCGTCCATTGCTTTCACCCTGTCTGTGATGCGAGATTAGTGAGATCGGTTATCAGTAAAGTACTGTATATTTGCTCAGTATTATTTCACAATTTTTCTGAAACGCAAGCGCTGCCCGAGAACAAAAACGGTGGCCTGTTTATCTCTCTGAATCAGCGGCTTTTTTCGCAGAAAAAAGCGTTCGTGGCCGGTCCGGTCCGCCGGTTCTTATAGCCGCCGGCGACCTACGAATTACCCAGCTCTTCACGTACAATAGCGCGCTTGTTCGATGTTGTTTATTCCACTGTAAGCAGGACCGCTATGGCCACCGCCACTAAGAAAAAAAGCTCTCAGCACACCCCCATGATGCAGAGGTGCTTGCGATGCTTTTTACGGGCCATACAGCAGGCATCGCTAAAAAACCTACACTTACACCTACACTAAATTATGCGATTTGTTGCAATTCTATGTGACACGTTCAGATGAGTTGGGCCGAATTGGGACATCACAGGTCCTCATAGGACACCTTATGTAGCCGACTGAAAAAGACGATGTCGCAAGACATCGACTTATGAAGTTGGCCTCCTCGTTCAGATCGGCATAGATATTGCCAAATCTAGCCTGTCCAACATAAGACAAAGGTAATTAAGACCCAGACGGAGCATCAGATTGCTCAATTTATCATCCGACTCGTCTAGCACAGGATGAAGCGTACAAGAATACTTGGCATACTCTAGGAGTTGATGTCTTTCTAATACATCATTTTCTTAAGGACAAAAATGGACTTTACCCCTATCCTCAAAGCCCTAGCTGGCTTCTGGTATCTAATACCACTCTTCCTGTTTGTAGGCGTATCACGCACTCCCTGGTTCAAAGGGTACATGGGCGAGTTAGTGGTTAATCTTGCTACAAGATTCTTACTTGATAAAAAACAGTACCACTTGATCAAGAACGTCACTCTGCCTACAGAGGACGGCACAACTCAGATCGACCACATCATCGTTTCTCGATTCGGTGTCTTCGTTATCGAGACCAAGAACATGAAAGGTTGGATCTTTGGATCCGCTAACCAGCCCTATTGGACTCAACAAATTTTCAGGCATAAGTCCAAGTTTCAGAACCCCCTGCACCAGAACTACAAGCACCTGAAGACGCTGGAAGCTATTTTGGATATCAACCCTGCACACATCCATTCACTTATCGTCTTTGTCGGTGACAGCACCTTCAAGACCAACATGCCAGAAAATGTTACATACGCTGGTGGTTATATCAGGTACATAAAGTCCAGACAGGAAGCAGTCCTGTCTGACGTAGAAGTGAGGCTTGCCATCCAAAAAATTGAACATGGCCGCTTATCTCAATCCATCAAGACCAACGTAGAACACGTTAGTCATGTGAAGACAGTCATCGAGAAAAAGGCTTCTGAGCCCAATTGCCCAAAGTGCAGTGGCCGTATGGTTCAAAGAGAAGTAAAGAAAGGCAAGAATCTTGGTAAACGATTCTGGGGATGCACCAGATTCCCGAAGTGTCGTGGCATGCTACCTATGAATTGAGATAAAAGCGCTTTTGAATTGGCACAAAAGCTCTGCGAGAGGTACTTGAAAGGATTCACATGAGCAAACCTAAAACAATTATCCAAAAATGTAGAACAGTATTTTTTGATCTAGAGTTTTATGTACCGGAAGACAGGAGAGGTGATAAAGGGTTTATCTATAATCCTTGGGACAAAAAATGTCGTTTGCTTGGTGGCTGTTTCTACGCTGCAAATCCTGCATACGACTTTGATAAATCCACCTCGCGAATAAGGAAAAGGGCAAATTCATTTTGGCTTTGGAACTATAAATCAGAATCGGAATTAGTACACAGCATTGCAAGATACCTAATCGAGGTATGTGAATATGTTAGAAAACCACACAAAGGCACAGTATCACCTATTTTATGCGGAATAAACATAACAAGCTCTGATGTACCGGTAATATTTGAACTATTCAAAAGATTTAAAGCTCTATCAAATCACGAAGCATTTGATCTGCAGAACAAATTTCGCGTGATAGACCTTTCTTCATTAGCCATCCCGGCCTTTAACAACGCATCATATTTTCTTTACCCTCAGGCAAAGAATAACATTTTGAACAAATATCAAAGAGGAAAGAAATTTGAAGATGGCCGAATTGTGTGGACTTTGTACGACGATAAAAAACTCCTAGAAATAGAAGAAAGAGTTCTCGATGAAGTAATTGCTTCTATCGAAATCTATAGAGATTTAAAACAAGATTTCGACAAATACAAGCGCTTAGAGAAAAATGACCTAAAACGTAGAAAACACTTAGAAAAATTGGAAAATTCTGACACCGCAAAAGAGCCAGCAACTAGAAGCATATAATTTCTGTCACAATGCAACAGTGCTGGCCCTTATTTCCCACCACGAATGAGTTGAATTAGTTGTAGTTACATAATGCCTCTTTCAGCAAAAGATACTGCTCCAGTACCAGCCACTACTATGTGATCCAGCAGTCTGACATCAATAAGCTTCAATGCCTCCTGTAGTCGAGAAGTAATGGTCCTGTCTGAAACACTAGGCTCGGGTATTCCTGAAGGATGATTATGAGCAAGGATGATCGCGGCTGCATTGTGATGCAGGCAGCGTTTAACTAGTTCTCGGGGATAAACAGATGCACTGTCAATAGTACCGGTGAACAGTTCTTCAAATGCTATCATTCCATGCTGGTTATCAAGATAAATGGCACTGAAAACTTCATGCTCCTTCAAAGCCAATTTGCTCTGAAGGAAACTCGTGGTCTTGATTGATGAAGTTATAATCTCAGTACGTCTGAAATGATTTTCTAATAGCTGAGCAGTTAATGTACATAAATCATGCAGTGAGACTGGTCTCGAAATCAGGTATTCACCGGGATCCTGCTCAATAAATAATGGATGGCTAATAGGCTGTGGATTGGATGACTTGTTCATGATTGTTGTCCCCTGACGCACACCTACAAGCAAACCCAGTATGGCTTATTGCCTGAACAATAAGCCTCTCCGAATTCTAGACACACCCGTCCCCAGGTTATATGTCCCGTCTGCTTGTAGATGAGTTGGATTTAGTTATTGTCGCTGGCTGCGACTAGAGATTTCTCGAATTGAGAACAAAGAGTGGTTACTTACTGTTGAGATAGTTTACGGCTTCCGTGGCTCTTGATGCGGCCCAGAAGATAGCCTTCTCATCCTCCTTGATGACCTTGAGCCAGTTAGCTAAGTAGCTTGCATGATCCTGCCTCGGGGTAGGTGAGACTCCCTTATCGGCACAGAGAAGTGCAGCTCCTATCTCAGCAACCAATTCTTCCATTGCGTACAGATTAGAACCAAAGCGCGCTGACATATCTCGGTTGCACCTTTTTTCATTACCGGTCCAGTGACATAGTTCGTGAAAGACAGTTGAGTAGTACGCTTCGGTGGGTGTTGATGTCGAAGTTCCGGTGAACAGTTCACGATTGGGAATGGCTATGTAATCCTCCTTCGGTGAATAGAAGGCACTATCACCGCCATAGCGGATGTCGGCCTGAGTGGATTGAATAAGCTGTTCTGCAGCAACCAGCCTTTCTGTCTTATCGGTTTCCAATTTGAATATGTCTTCTGGCACAACATAATCCACTACCTGAGAGGCATTGAAGACGGTGGCAGATTCGACATACACCCTGGATTTATTGTTATCATCGTCATCTAGAGGCTGCTCATCCTCCTCTTGTTTTAGCGGTTTGTAGATGATGATTTGTGATCCTTTCTGGCCTTTCTGAACTTGAGCACCCAGAGACTGCCACTGCTTGTAAGTACACCACTTCGATGAGTTAAAGCCTTGCTCCTTGGCTCGACACCAGAGCAGGATGATGTTGATACCGTTGTAGTGGTTTCCGGTTGAAGCATTGGACGGGATACCAGAGGAAGTATGCCAGGGCATCTCGAAATCTGTAGCTAGTTCCATGGCTTCGATTAGTTGGTTCGTGATCTTCTGATAGAGATTATTGGTTTTGGTAGTCATGATGACTCTCCTTACATTTCTTGAAGACGAGCGGATCCCTCAGCGATGAGCTGATAGAAACGGGTCAACTAGGTGTGGTTAGAGATTAAGAAAGAAAAGTGGGATAAGTGGGATGGCTGTGGTGGATGACCAGCAGCCATCCAATGGGAAGTGCAGAAAGAGCTGGACTATTACTTATTCCTTGGGTTCAGGTTTCAGATCGATCAGTAGCGGCCCATTAGAACGCTTCCACAGTTTCATAGAGAGTCTTTTTACTAGCTCGAATAGACAAACACCTAATGCATCAAATGCAGCCCAGAGCTCTTTGATGCTGTTCTTTCCATGCATCCAAACTTGCTGTAAGGATTCGTTTTTGTATATACGTCCAGAGACAACACCATCTTCCAGTTTGAAGACAATAGTTGCCTCTCCTGTCTTGATGGTAATGGACTCAGCATCAGTTGATGCCAGCTTATGAATCAGTTGAAACATATTTTGATGAAAGTTGTTGGGTAAGTATTTCATGGTCGTTCTCCTTGGTTTATAACAGATACAAAAAAGCCCCAGCTAGAAACTGAGGCTTTTGAGTTAACTTGATTACTTTCTATTCGGATGAATATTAATTGCGAAATAGATCTAAAGGAGAATACCGAAGCAACGGCATTCTCCTGTTGTAGCTCATATATTCACAAAAATAGGGATTAGATTCAGATTCCCTGAGAAAAACAGCATCTCTGATTCCAACGTGGGGCCAAGTTCAAAAGGCCACCCGGGGGTAAAGATAAGGATACCTGTATAACTCCACCTGGAGCAGATCTATATATATTTTATATAAGAAATTACGCTTTATAGAGCAACGCGTCTTTACGGCACTAAGAACAGATATAGATGAAAAGCAAACGAAAAAGAAACACCATGAATTGATTTTTAACCAAAAACATGATATCCTCAACTTTAATTACTTACGCATTTAAACATAATACATTAAGCTTTTATAAGCATAAAACAACTCAATATCTTCTTACATCAAGTGCTCTGTAAAGAAGCACTTCATAAGAGTCTTTTACATCCTCCAGAAGCATATAAAACCATCTGCATTGAACAGATAGTTCATCTATGAACTCATACCACATATATTAATATTTACTAGATTCTTCATCTAGAGGATATTATAGGATGAACTAAGAGACTAACGATCAACTTTCGTTGATCGATATCCAATTAAAAATAAAGCCCATAACAACTTACTTTACAGAACTCCCTAGTTGATTAAAAACTCCAAAACCATCAACTCATAAAAATAATGTGATCTATATACTATGAAGCCTTTAATTCACACCAATTAGATATTTCATCTCCTAGGGAATCAATACTTATATGGGATCCGATATAAACATTCCTCTTCTTCATATACCAAGAAAATGTATCAAGCTCATTTTCAACAAGAAGCCTTTGATCCTTTTTCAACTCATCTCCAGGTAATAGAATAAAAATCGCTGAGCTTTTCACATCAGGTAAACCATGAGCAACGTCTATATCTCTATACCCATCGTAGAGATTACACTTCACTCTATTAGAATCTGAATATGCTCCAGAAGATAAAGTTGCAACTGCTTTATCCTTCCTATAAGGAAGGTAAAGACTATGAGAGACATTTCCATCTACTACAGTTTGATAAGGATTTTCTGGGACATGTTCTTGAAATTTCATCCCCATCTTTTCTTTCAGAATATCTTTGAGTTTGTTATAAGTAACATCTCTAGATATAGATGAAAATCTGCTTTCTACCTTTTTTCGGATCTTCCTTCCTAGAGGAATCGCAGTTTTATAAAGCTCAGACAAAACCTCATCAATATTTTGACCTTGTGCAAAGCCTTTATCACATATAGATATTTGCGGCCCTATTTTGGCTGCAACGCTCTGCTCTTTTAATATTACTTCCCTAGAAACCTCACATGCCAGCTGAACATTAAATATCATTTTCTGATCGTAGAGACACTTAATCCTCTCAAAATAGTCCAGCATTCGAATGCTGACATCACCATTTTTCAGCGTGATGCCAACACCAATATTTAGCTTCTCATCGGATGCTAAATCTGGAGTCCATTGAACGATAAACCAGTTTCCTTCCGTATGATTTCTCTTCTGGCAATCCAATAAAAGCTTATCTAGATCATTCATTTTCATACCGCCAGCATATTATAATTTTGACTTATTCGACTGGGACCTTGGTTCGCTCTGGTGGATAGAAATGATTCTAAGGCCTTCCTACGATTGGGGTCAGCGCCTAAAAACACATCCCACCAAGCGCTCAACTCTTCCAAAATACTCTTAAAACTATCTTTATGAGTTTTAGCTGCTGTTGATATTTTAGCTTTGATAGGAAGAGGAGTGCTTTCAGCCCAATTTAAGTTTTGTACTAGAGCACTTTTAGCTTGATAGGATGGATCGAGATCATTAGCAGCCCAACATAGTCTTATTGGCAAATTACTATGATCGATAAGATACACTTCATCTTTGCCAGCAATGATAGCGTTACCTAGGTTTCGATCTTCATTGGCGGTCCAATCATCAAAAGCAATCGTATCACTTACCTTTGACCAATTTGCAATGAGATTCATAAGTGCTTTGCACTCACTGATAAGGTTTTCATTATAGAAAGAACCAGGGCTATCCCCTGGCACAGATATCACAACAAACGCCCACTCCTCAAATGGGTTTAAAGGTTCACCCTGAGGAAAAACATCCGTAGGCGTCTTAATGAATCCTGCTTTATTTGGGACGGGAAGCCCACAGGCCTTCCCGAGCAAATAGCCTGTCACTTCGTTTACTAGGGCAAGTTTCTTATTCCTCGTAAAACGTTTTAAATACCCTCTTGCGACATTACCATCAGCCCATCTGATGTTGCATAAATACGTATCGGCCATCGCTCCTTCTGACGGCTTATTTAGAACTGCTTTAAGGCTATCTGGTCCCAACACTTCGATGCTATCAGTACTCACCTAAATCTCCCTGTATCAGAATAGCGATAAACCACTACACAATGATCGATAGATATATCAAACTGTGTTATTCCATTTGCCAGACCAACCTAGGCTTTTTGTCCCTTCTCTGTTCGAAAGAATTTTCTTCTCGTCGTGCTTTGAAGTGAAAAAACACTTACTATCCCAATCTACCAATACAATATTGTTTTGTAGATATTTGACTGTTGTAGAGCCATCTGTTCGAAAGATATACCGTCCTTTTTCACCACAATCTACACCTACATAAATGCTTGATCCATCAGCATATACAACCCTTTCTACTTTTATTATCACACCAAATGTAAAAGAGCTTCCTTGAGATGACGAAGATTTTTCCTTGAAGAACTCAAACCATGAAGGCGATTCCTCATTATAGAAACAGCTATGCTTTTCCCAAGGCCATCCAAGAGAATCAAACCACACACTGCCCCCATTATGGCGCACAAAGTAAACAGGTTCGCCACATTCAGGGCAGGTAGTAGACCAGCAAGCATCCTCGAAACAACTTACAGTACTCGGGTAATGGCTTGACGTCCCTCCGGAGCCAGAACCCGAACACCAGTTTCCCGACAAGTGTATGCGCTGAGGTCTTCCATCAATATATCGGAATACGATTTCTTCACCGCAATCCCAGCATGTAGCCATTTGCGCCTCCGTGCTTTATTTTGCAGGGCTTTCACCACCACCATACGTCCTTTCTTGGGGTGGAGACTCTATCTACTCCTCAAATTCTGAACTACCGAATCGGAGCACATTACAGTTTTCCTTGATTGTGCGCTGAAGCGATTCATCGAAGCCATCTTTAGTATTGGCTTGGATCTCAACAGAAATAGTGACATCCACTCCTAGCTTAGCGGTAAATTGCTGAACAACCTCATCAACAACAGTCGCAAAGTCCATTTTGGCTTTCAGTGGATCTAGCTCGATGGTCCCATAGAACTGTTTCTTGGGAACAGTAGTCGGTTTTGTCGTTGCTGTAGGCGAAGTTGGAGAAGGCGTTGCTGTTTGGAGAGGTATACCAGCACCAAAACTATCCCCTGTAGGGGAGTCTGTTTTATCGCTTTCAGGAAGCGAAGTAGGCGCGGCTGGAATTGCAGTAGCAGCTTTGTACGCTACTGCTGCATCATGCTCAATCAGTAATGCTTCGGTATCCAGGTTAGTCATCGCGCTTCGTCCAAATACGAAGCCTAGGTATCTGTCTCCATCTTTCCCTGATGCAAAGCCAAAGTAGTCCTCACTCTCGAGACCGTTTGCAATAGCGCTCTTGAATACTTGATCATTTACCAACCGAGGGAGATAGAGATAGTGACAGCAGTCCTGCCATACCTTAAGTGCATTGACCTCATTCACACCTTCCTTGAAGTACCATTGCTTCAGTGTGTTGCGAAGATGGATAGGACTCCACTCCGAGATGATCCACTCTTCTTCTCTCAGCTTATTTTCAATCTCTGAAACCAGATTATTGGCAGCTGGTGAAACAGAAACTGTTTCCCAGTCCAGTTGAGGCTTACCACGCACGAAATCTTCTACGGGGCATAGCAACCACTTGTAGGTTTCTCGCACAATTTGCTTTAAGTTTTGTTCCGCTCCCGCGCAATTTTTCTTGGCCAGCTTGGCCTGAAATAGATCGAGATTTAGGCGACCTTCGTCAATATCAGAGACTATCTCTTTCCAAGCGAGGTATGTTCTTCCCTGGTCTTTTAATCTGCTAACTACATCGTAGTCAGCAGCAAAGAAGATCAAACGATTCTGCTTTTGGCGGGGCTGTTCTCCTCGGTTCCGCAGTATCTTTTCCGCAGCAGTTTGAGCACGCTCCCCATCGCCCCTGCTGTACGCCGCATCAGGTGGCAACACAACAAGTCGAGGTCCAAGTCCGTAGTCATCAGGGACATCTATGGATGGGGTGAATACGTGAATTCCAGCAAAGCAATGATTGCTCGCAAAGATCTGAGTTACTCTTTGCTTTAATAAAGGCTGCAACTGCTCCCGATCATTAATGTTTTGCTTGCGGCTTTCCATTTCCCGGCGCAGATTGGGTTTGGTATCCAACCAAAAACGATCATGATCCGAATACAGGTAATGCAGCCTATCCCTGAGTCGTTTCAAAACATCCTCAAAGACGCCGATAGTTTGCTCAGGTTGTACACAACCTAAGAGGATACGCTCAACTTTGATGCCCTTTACGACTTGCTCTGAAGTGGACGGGGCGCTTCCCAAAAAGATGGTACGCATAGCACGTCGTGCTGCTTGAACCCCACCAAACCGTGTGTCATGCCCATCAATGTCAGAGGGTTCTGAGCGAGGCCCATCCACTTCTTTTTCTAACACCGGCTCCCAGCCTTGCGGTAGATAGTGAATGCTCTTGTTCCTAACATTGCTGTCGTCTAGGGAGATGGACCCAGGCATGATCAAAGCATCACGGTTATCGGAATTCCACAGGCGGTGGATTACGATAGCCATGTATTGGAGTACACCACGGGTACGCTGGAACTTGTCAAGTGTTGACCAATCTTCGTATAGGCGATCAAAGATCTCAGGATGTATAGGATAAGACTGGCAGAGTCGTTCAAAGTAAACATTCGATTGCGTTTCTACTGGAAACTTGTCGCTCTTCTCTCGGTAGAAGTCAGAAAACTGGCGACTAATACCTTCAACCTCAGCCCGGTCCCCTGCATGCTCAAACAGACGGCGACGTACTATTTCAAATGCTTCGGTGCTTGCTACTGGCTTCCAAACAGATTCAACACGAGCAAAATATTTTTCCAGTGAATTGAGAGCACGCAGGCCCATGGTACCACCCACCTCAAGCTCTGACTCTGGCAGAGATGCAAGCAGGATGGCATTGGGTACAGCCTTCATTGCTTCAGTTAGCGCCTGAATAAAAGAGATATTGCTATCAAATGTCCCAGCTTTAAATTGCTTTCCAATTTCCAATTGACGGACAAAGGCTACTAATTCGTCGATGAGGATGACGCAAGGCGCAGCTTTTTTAACAAGCTCAATCATCACCTCTTTACCAGGAGAAGTACCATCGGCATCGCTATCCGCAACCATCCGATAGCCATCTTCACCAAGTAGCTGCCAAGCAAGCTCACCCCAAATTGTATTTGCGGTAACAGCACCATGATGCTGTGGTTGGCTCGGGGATAACTTTACCCCATCGATGACAGCTATCTTGGCATTAGGCAATCCGTGTATTCCCGCCTCATCAAGAATCGGAGGAATGCCTTCTAACTTGTCAGTACCTACTTCACGAGAGGCGAGATGCAATACAGCAAGCATGGTGTGCGTTTTGCCGCCACCAAACGCTGTTTGCAGTTGGATAACAGGATCACCGCCCTGACCAGCTAGACGCTGAGCAACCGAAATCAATAGCAGTCTCATCCCTTCTGTAATGAAGGTTCTAGAGAAAAACTTCGATGCATCTTGATACTCTGGAGTAGCAGTACCGGACGCGACCTGAGAAATATCAGCAGCAAATTCGGACTGCTTAAAGGTGCCTTCCAATACATCCTTGTGAGGGCGAGCAATTTCGCGCCACGGTTTTAAACTCATGCGAATAGCTCCCTAGAATTCCAATCCAATTTGTTCATCTTTATGTCCTGCTTCATGTGATGCGGCTACTATCGCATGCCAAGCAGTTATCATTTCGTTGTATGCGCGGGCCTCTTCAGCCCACTTTTTTCGCTCGCATAGAGTATATAGATGATACGCAAGCTGCCGAATAGGCTCGCCACGTTCGGGCATGCGTGCTAGCAGCCTCCCTGCAGCTTCCTCCCCCCCAAGAGTCAGAGTCCGAATCATGTGATGGCAAGCTTCCCAAATTGGAGTGCGATTATCAGATTTCGGATCCCAGTCTGATGGATAGTCCTCCCACTTCAGTAGCCTTACTTTCCCTCCCCCTGATTTAATAACGCCTGCGCCTGCTACACCATTAACTGAAGTTCCCTTTGCTCTAGCAAGGGTATCCGCTTCCCCAAATGGACCTTCTCCCCAGCCATATTGTTCAAACCAGTCGTCACAAAAGAGAGTATCTTCGTCAAATACTCCTGACTCTGGATTGAGGTATTCACTGATCGCACGATTTATAAGTATGAGAGCATCATGTACGTTCATCTTTGAGCCGTCTTGGTTTAAGACTGATTCGTACTTGGAAAAAATTGCCATTCCAGGGCCAATCGCAGATTGGGCTAAGTCAACAGGAGCAATTGGAGACTGGCCAGTAGAACCGCCGACCATTGCATTTAGAGCTTCAGGCATCTCCTCTCGAAGTTCTCTTTGAAATTGTCGTCGAGAAATGGCTTCGCTCCCATCGCGCTTACGGCAAACAAGTATTATCGAAGAGGCCAAGGCATTCATTGAAACTTTTACACCTGTAGGTCGCTCTGTGCGCATCGGCCAAGTACCTACAATGGTGAAACCTGCACGTAAAACTGCTTCTAGAAAAGTTTCCCATCCGGTGCTAACTGTTCCTGTATCCTTGGTTTCCGATTGCTTGAATGCATAATAAATTGAGACCGGAAAAGACGGGTGTGATTCTTCAGCCAAGCGTTTAATAGCTAGTGTCATACCATCCATGAAGAAAGATTCAGCTTCTTCCTTTCCTCCATGACGATATGGTGTGGCAACAAGCTCTTCTGATTTTGGAACTGCCATGGTTCCAAACAATGAAGGATATATAGAACGAATACTTTTTCTCATCCATACATAGAAAAAATCGGATAAATCAGCATATCCTATATTGTCATAATATGGTGGATCGGTTGATATAACCTTGTTATTACTAATGGCTTGCGTCTGTGCATCATGCTGGATAACAAAACCTTTCCCTATTGCAGGTGCACCGGCGATTGATTTAGCCATAGATGCCGTAGTTGTCGAAAAATCACCCGCAGCACCGGCAAAGGGGTTAACCTCTGGGAAATCCCAGTTCATGGGTATAGCTTGTCGGCTAAAAAGATTGACACTTTGCTCTCTTCCCTGCGACCAAACAGCCAAGGCATTTAAAGTATTAGATGTCCTGCTTACCGCCATGCCTAAATAAAGAGCAATAGCATCTCCATAGGCTGTAGCTCCGCTTCCTCCAGATTCAAGGCTTAAGGAGTCATCCTTCATACCAGCTGCTTTAGCAGCTCCAATGGCATGATCTCTTGCTTCACTTACCAAATCAGAAAATGTTGTAAGTGCTACTAGCTGTCTATTAGTAAAAAGGTCACCAAAAGAGTCCATTCCATAGTTTGGTGTCTTGAAGTCCCTTGGATTCATTGGAATAGAATTGACTGGTTTCCATTCTGGTTTTGCAGAATTAGCGGAATCAACCATTTCCTGCGTCGGAGGCAAATACACACGGCCTTTTTTTCCATCCGCTACAACCGCCATTAGTTTATATTTAATACGACCAGCCTTTCCTTCTTCCCTAATATAGGAAAAAGGAATTGCCGTACCAGACATAATGCATGTCCCACCAGTTCTTGCTACTGTTCCCGTTATTCCTGGAACCCCAGATCTTCTAACTTCAAATTCGTAACCTTTGTCATTGATGACAGGCTCTACCCAAACCTCTTTCCCTTTTTTGGTCGATAATTTAAAAGACCTAACCAAGGGCACATCGACATGACTATAAGCTGGACTTGGGCTTTTTACCGTTCTTGTCCAAATAAAAGCAATAACATTTAATGATTCACCTACAGTTGCATTTATTCCAGGATTAGAATCAATTATTTCATTTGTGATTTCGAACTTTGGGTAAAGGTGCCCAATCTTCTCCCAACCTTTTTTCTTGATCCAAGCTCCATATCTTCTCACATCCTCTGCCAGCCCCTTGGAACCTGGCCAAGTTTCATGCATGTCTGGAGTCGATCTTTTTTTATCTTGCTTATCTGTTTCAGGTATCGGCCCAATAGGTGAGACGTTAGCAAACTTAGGAGGTACCTCTATCATAGCTTTATTCAGCAATACTGCGACTGGGTTAAGATCACTAGCATAGCTTTCTAAACCGAGTCTTTGCGCTTCTATCGGCAAAGCGCCCCCACCGGCAAATGGATCATGAAACCCTGGCAGAATCTCCGGGTTATACCCTGGTTTTCCTCTATTCGCTGCACAAGTTTCTATCCAGCTTTTTTTTATCTCCGCTCTAGCCCTTTCCAGAACTTCCTCGTTATTTGAATTCTCCCATTTAACTAAGTCTCTAATTATATCAAATAGAGTTTCACGCTCAGCATCAGCCTGAGCTTTTGTCTTCCCACTCTTCCAGCCTCTCTCGCCCCCAGGATCATTTACCATTTGAGAAAAAAGTACTGCGCGAGCTGCAGCTAGCGGTCTTCTCGCCCACCATAAGTGGAGGGTAGAAGGATGCCCGTGGCGTATAGATTTTTCTCTAGCAGCTTCTTTATTTATATCGTCTAATGGTAGAGCCACTTCTATTAATTTTTTCACTTATAAAATTCCTTACTTAGCAGCTCTAAACCTTTTTTTGATATTGAAAAAAAGCTCTGCGGTGGATTGAATCCATATTTATCCTTCAACTCACTCATGGATATTGGCTGGTTGAACTGACATATGTTGGATATTTTATAGACCCCCACCTCAGATAGATTTCCTATATAATTTTCAAGCTCAGCCTTAGATATTTTTCCTTTTTCAGCAAGACTCATAGCTTTTCTTTTATCAACAAAGCTGGCTTCAACTATATCTGCAGTACCGAATAATTCACATTCTGGAGAGCCGATATATATAACCATCCGCTTGGGTGAAAACTTAACAGGGATTCTTTTCCTAAATACAACCTCGATTTCACCTTCAACCAAAGCATCTTTCCATTTAGATGAAAATGAAACAACCACATCTCCGGAGTGCTCATCAGCGGCCAACGCTTTTAGTTTATTTGTCATTATTTAGGTCTCTATAAAGTTTCTTCCGGTGACAATGATTTGGATAGGAGTTCTGCAAGGTCATAATTGATACTAGCCACCCCAAAATCCGGTTCTTGGGTAAAAGGGTTTTTAATGTAATAGGGGCCTTCGAAACTATCACCATCAACGATCACGATGGCAAGAATAAACTTCGCTGACTGATTCAAACCGTAGATGATCTCGTTGCGACTAACAGTGATGGTGCTCTGTCCCTTGGATCGACCCTTTACTTCAATGTGCCGATCTTCCTTCAGCGATCCATCAGAATTAGCAGGAGGCCTAGCGGTCACATCCCACCCACATTTCTCGGCTCCTACATCCTTTACATCATGACCAAAGCTTCGTTCGGTATCCATGACCGCATTCATCGCGACACGTTCGATACGCGCTCTGGCCTCTGCATCAACCGAAAATTCTGTTTCTCCTTTGCGATGGGAAAGCAATCCCTGAGGGATCACCAGCGCCCCACCAATTACAACTGGTGTACTTGATACGACGTTCTTAAGGGCAGCTAGTTCTGATTTACGCTGTTCCAGCCGAGCAGTTAGTTCATCAACTCGCCTCCTCGCCATTTCAGGTTGCATGCGAGGTTGTTTGCCTGCCTGAACATCATTGGAGAGCTTGAGGTAACGATCTTGCCAGTGGTTGATTTCTTTCACCAGACGCTCATTGACTGCTGCAAGAACCTTGTCAGCTTGACGCCCTCTACGGCTTTTTACTTCCTCATAATGCTCCGGAACCAGTTGTTGTGAGGCATGATTCAACGCCAGCGTTTCAAGGTCATTATTCAGCCAAGTAGCCTGCAGTACATCACCCACCAACTTTTTGTCGTAATCATCAATTGGCTGAAGGTCCAGGTGCGGAGCCCATCCAGCATTGAGTGCATTTGCTTGTTCATCTATCTCGACAAATTGCATACGACGAGAAGCAATTTGTTTGTCGCCCTCAGATTGAGCAGTCGAAGCTTCTCGAACAGTATGATCCACCATGAAAAGGACTTTGGGCTCTACGCCATCGTCATTGGGATCAACTAGCACAGCCCCTTGCTTTAGTTTTGGCCGATGAGCTTGCAGCACCAGGTCGGTGCTGGCATGCATCAACGGATGACTGGGATGAATCATATCCGCCATGGGCTTACCATGCAGACGAACGTTCTGTTTTTCAAAGCAGATGCGTTCATATTTTTTCAGTACAGGGGTGCGGGTTTCACCGATAACACGATCCCGTTCACGTATCGATGCGGGTACATGGCGAACTTCAAATCGACCAGACTCCCTAGATCGCATCTCTCCACCTAGGACTTTGAATGCTTCAGAGAAGAATGCACGAATAAAGTAAGGCTGAAGCTTCCTGGCCTCAGCCTTTTCCATCTCTTCTTTCACTGCGTAAAGCTCTTCGAGCCCCATATGCTGCTCAACAAGGGCATTACGCTTGAGAATGTCCTTTAGATGCGCAGTATCTAGAGCCCCATCAATCACCTGAGACATTTTGGCTTTAGTTTCAGGGTCTTCACCGTAACGAATAGCATCCACTAGAAGATCTTTGAGAGAGACGTTATCGAAAGCTTCACCTAGAACATCAAAGACTTTTCCACCAAGCGCCTCTTTCTCGATCTCGATCTTATCGAAGAGTTTCTGAAAGACGGCACCTTCACGAGTCTCATTGGCTACTATATTCCAAAGGTGGCAAACTTCTGTTTGGCCAATACGGTGAATACGACCAAACCGTTGTTCCAGACGATTGGGGTTCCAAGGCAAGTCATAATTCACCATAAGATTGGCATTCTGCAGGTTGACACCTTCCCCTGCAGCATCAGTAGCGATCAAGACCAATACTTCTGGATCGTTGCGAAACTCCTCTTGAATTTTTCGGCGTTCATCGCGGTTCGTTCCACCGTAGATGGTTCGTACCGCATTGGGGTTTCCTAGCATCCCTCCGATGCGTGTTACCAAGTAGGTCAAGGTGTCTTTGTGTTCTGTGAAGATGATCAACTTCCGATTACTGCCATCGGCGTTTTTCATCTCCGGCTTGTCTTGTAGCAGTGACGACAATTGCTCCCACTTTTTGTCGCTCTCTGACTGCACTACAGTTAGCGCTTGATGCTCCAAGTCCTTCAGTATCAGTATTTCTGCTTCAAGCTCTGGAATGGTCTCAGCGGCTGTTGCCTGGTCAACAACCTGCTCTGCATAGATTTCATATTCTTCAGCACTGAGCTCATCAGCTAGGTCATCAAAATCCTCAGGCAGATCAATGCGTTTAGTGACGTTGTATTCTCCAACCGTTTCTGCGACTCCGCTCTTCTGAGCAGCCTGACCTCTAGCAAGGAGTTTGGTTTCTTCCAGACGAGCTTCAAGACGTTTGCGGCGTCGTTTCAGGGATTGGAATATGGCTTCAGGACTCGAAGCAAGCCGACGTTGTAGCTGGGTTAAGGCAAAGCCAATGGTGTTTTTCTTCTTTCCATCAAGCTTATCCGCACGGTTCATCTCGTTACGAACATAGCTAGTCACTTGTTCGTACAGGGATGCCTCCAATGGCGAAAGCTCATAGTTTGCAGTATAGGCTCGACGCTCCGGAAAGAGCGGCGTGCCGTCAAACTTCAGCAATTCCTCTTTAACCATACGGCGCATCATGTCGGACACATCGACCTTGTGCGCACCTTCCCGAAACTTTCCGTAGAAGCGATCTCCATCCAATAGAGATAGCCATATTTGGAAGTCTTCTTCTTTCCCGTTATGAGGCGTAGCGGTCATCAACAGGAAGTGCCGTGTAATCGAGCCTAGCAATTCCCCTAGTAGGAATCGCTTGGTCTTATTCACCTTATTACCGAAGTAGTTAGCAGAGAGCTTATGAGCCTCATCCACGATGATCAGGTCCCATTCGCTGTTCTTCAGTTTCTCCTGAAATTCCTCACTTCGAGATAGCTGATCCAAACGGCAAATGAGCTGATTCGATTCATCAAAAAAATTGCCAGATGCACACTGCTCCTGCTTTTCTCGACTGAAGATTTCAAACTGAACACCGAACTTTTCGAGTAGCTCATCTTGCCACTGTTCGGTTAGCGAACCTGGAGATACGATCAAAATACGCTTAGCGTCAGCGCGCATCAGCAGCTCACGTATCAAGAGACCTGCCATAATGGTCTTACCTGCACCAGGATCATCAGCCAATACAAAACGTAAAGGCTGTTTGGGTAGCATCGCCTCATAAACGGCAGATATTTGGTGAGGGAGAGGCTCCACATTCGAGGTATGTACAGCCATCATCGGATCAAATAGCGCGGCTTGGGTTATTCGGTACGCTTCAAGCCCCAACTTAAATTCCGCACCTGGTGCGTCAAAGCCCCATGGCCGTCCAGCTTCCGCTAACTCCAAACGAGATTCATCCGAGCGAAATAACATCTGCTCGCCAAGCTTGCCCTGACTGTCTTTATAGTAAACAGTCAGCGCATGATCACCAACAGCTTCAACCTGAACAATGCGAACAATCTCTTCAGCTTGAATACCTCTGACTTGGGCGTCTTTTTTGATATCTTCCAGTTTCAACATATGCTGTCCCTAATGGTCTTCGCCACTGTCATATCCTGGCGCTATGGCAAGATTATCCACTCCGTAGAGGGTGGGCCTATTCTTCAACCACAAGTGATATTCATTACCCACTAATTTGGCTTCTTTGGAACAATCAACATTCCAGAGGCGCAACAAATAGCCTGCAACGGCTGCTCGAACAAGAATAGAGAGCACTCCGTCGGTCATGCCAAAATCCAGTTCGATAGCTTTTGAATGCTGCTGGTTCGGATGGGAAGTCAGATGAAGCTCGACCATCCTATTCCATTGGATATCTGCACTGGGTCCTTCCTTGTCTTCAATAGCGCTTTCTTCGAGCAGAAGAGGTTTAGTTATGCGAGTTAATACAAAATCAGAAAAACGCTCTCGCAACCGGTCGTAAGCTCTAACGTGCCATCGTAACCCATTGCTAACTAAGGCAAAAGGAACGATATCCCGCTGTTGTTGACCGCTGTTAAGTGAATAGTAGCTAATCCGAGCGGCTTTCCGTAGATGGATGGCCCGGCATATATGTGAAAGCACATCCACTTGAGGTCTACTCAACAGGATCGGCGATTCACTGGCAACATAGCCTGAGACACAGTGCACAGCATCATCACCCAAGCCTTGAGTTAACGCAGCAAGAACTCGTTGAGGAGAGTACTCAAATAGAGGCTGAAAAGTGGGTGTAACCCGATACTGCTTTGCTCTGGGATCGTAGTTGAGATTTTGAGGAGCAAGCTCCCGATATTGAGTGATATCCCGAGTGGCTGCAGCTTCTTTGATACCAAACCGCTGAACAAGATCGGTTCGACTCAGATCTCCAAGAAAATACAGTCTGAAATCAATGAACGTTAGCCGCTCTTTTTGGCTTTGAGTGAATTCGCTGAGGCGATCTGCTTCCATTCGAGCACTCTTCTGCATGCTATCAATATCGGAATGTGATCATAACATCCAAACCATGCTAGTCAATATGAAACGCGATGATCATCATAATGATTAGTGATATAATCAGGATTCCACCATGACAAAACAGAGGTGAAGAACATACTGCTCGACCCGCTAAGGTTCTGAGCAGATAGAAAAATATGAAACACGGTAATACAAAATGGATTTTGCCCTTTGTACCATCAACGAACATCGCTACGATATCCGCTCATTCAACCAGCTGGATGAAGGGATCATCGGATTATTACGCCAAGCCCTGATTTGCCCTACCTGCCGAGAGACTGCTTTCTATAGAAGAGAAAGTCGGAATGGCCGTGCTCCATGCTTTGGCGCGCATCATTCACCTGGATGTGAGCTCGCTGCAATTCAGGCTCAAGCCACTGCTACGCCAGCAATTGCAGAAGAAAGCAACCGCCTCCTCAATGACGGACAGCATCTGATCCTGGATCTTCAATTCGGGGCTATCCAACAAACGGGGACACAAAACCAACTGGTTACTGATATAACTGCCGAAATTGGTACAACAAGACGACACAGTGGATCGGATAGCTCTGATCGCTCTTCACGCCGCCGCCCCGGTGGCCTACTCAGAAATCTGATTCAAAATCCTGAATTTGCCCGTTCTGACAGGACTATCGAAGTGCCCAATCTTGGAACCATTTCAGTGCGAGATTTTTTTGTGCCCTTCGATCAAGTAAATGAAAACTACATCGGGCTTATCAGAGGCTATTGGGGCCGGATCCCTGCTGCCAATCGGAGCGCGTTCAATTCGCAACTGTGGTTAAACCTATGTGAAGATGACCCGCTGAGCATTCCTCTGCGCTTCGACATTGAAGCTGACCTGAGGCGACGCTATGGGTTGAACAGGGTAGAAGATATCGTAGACCGGTATGCACTGGTCATTGGTACTTTAAAACGATCCGGAAGGGGTCGATTTTATATTCCCGTTGACCAAGCAAATGAGATAAGTATTCGCCGTTACTAAAGTGCAGCGCAGGGTTCCCGTGGGTGGTAACCCTGCCTTACTTTCCATACCTTAGAAGAACATCAGTTCAGTTTCATCCTCCAAAATATGATTTCCGAAAAGCTTACGAGCATCAATGGTGTAAAGCTCAATTACATTGCCATTAACAGATCGCTTGCTTTTGTAGCGGGGCTTATTATTCTGAACAAGAATCCCCTGCATCTGCAGAAACTTACCTAGACTACGCTCATTGCAGATATGACCAGATGCTTCCAACAGGCCATCTTTAGAAAACAACAAATATCCACTCTCCACATCTCGGTATCCTGCCAAATCGGTACACCTGTCATTTGCGGCATCTTTGTTCGGAAATTTCCCCGGATTCTTAACAATAAACTCACGCAAATTATCCAGCCCTCTTTCTTCATCAGAAACGGGTGAAGAGTGAGATAGCCAGAAATTCTTTACTTCTTGGATAGCAGCCCGATAGTCAGTCGCATCACCGCAAAGAACACCAAACTCACAACCCAGTTCGCCTGCAAGAGCCAACAACGCAAATCGTTTAATCGCCCTACGCACTTGGGGTGATTGATATTCATCGCAGTACTCCGTATGAATTTCTTGAAGACGCCCCTTCAACTGATCAACATAATCGGGATCATTACTCATACGTCCTAGTAGATTTTCGACAAACGCAGGAAGTGCTGTACCGTAATATGTAGCACAGCCGACCTTAAGCTGGTCCGCAATCTTGGCCGCTGCTTCTGGTTCAGCTCGAATAACTTTTAACTCTGCCACTGGGAGTGAAAGAAATCGTACCAGTTGACCCGCCTTCAATTTGGCAGCGCCCTCATGAATGGGAAACTCACCGGTCGTCATCGTATTACAACGCCAACTCGCCTGAGGTTTCTGGGTCGCATCGGCATTCATTCTTTTTTTTCCACGCCCATTGGGAATCTGGTACATCAGCTTGCTTAAGTCATTCAGACTACTGCTACCGTGCTCATCCAACACCAAAACCGCATCATTGAAAGGCTCAGCCATCAATTCAACCGCATTTAAAGTGGTATTGGCCCCACAGACTGCACTCCGGTGCCCAGTGGCGGGATCTTCTCCACAACCAACAATACTGGCCGCCACACACCCAGCTGTGGTTTTCCCCATAGAAGAAGGGCCACTAACATCCACTCCAATGGGTTCTGCATTCAAAGGTTTCAACAAGGGAGCAGCCAACCCAAGACACTGAGCCAACATAAGCACAGGATGCCCCAGAGACACCTGGCTTACTGCAGACTTCCAGTCTTCAAGCGATCCAGAATCGGTCAGTGCATCGTAAATATCATTAGGAGTTGAGGGGTGAAATTCAATATTACTATCACTGTTGTCACACTTATCACGGATAATTCCGGAGGGGCGAACAAAAAACTTGCCGGACTGATGCCAACCAGGAACCGCCACAATCTCTACTTCTGCCTTAGGGGCCTGTTCCATAATGTACTGACACAATAAACGCGGCCCCTGATTTCCACAAACTTTCAATCCTTTGTCCATCAAAGCCCCTACTGCATTATTTACCGTGAGCAAATCCTTATTGGTCAAATAACAAGTTTGGAGCTCTCCTTTGCGGTTATAGAAAATAACACGCCTCTTCCATTGACTATTATGGCTATCAAAAGCATCTGCATCGACCAGCACCGGACCACAAACCGGTGAAAGAATCCCATCTTTATTTCGATAAGAAACCCCTTCGTTATTCAGTGAAAACTGCCGAGGGATACTAGGCAGTAATTCTAGTTCAATATCACCTGCTTCAATAAATTTGCAAAGCTGCTGCTCAGTTGATTCGATATTAGCTTCTACTTTCTTGCTACCATCCAGATAATCGGACATGGTTAAACACCTTTTTTGAGGCAAAGAAACCCTATGCCGACCTGGCTTACAGCCAGCCGGTTAAATTTCTTTTCCTATGAAATTCAAGTCGCGTATTTGTACAGTTGTCGCCTGTATGCCCCGTCCTGTATGGCTTTGGACTAGTTACTCTTAATGCAAACGACTCCTTTATCCGGGGCGTTGGAGTAAAATATCCACTGCCCGGATAAATACCTGCCAATTTAGTGTGCAGACTTCTTGATATTCATCTCGTAG
Source organism: Motiliproteus sp. (assembly GCA_965230185.1). Lineage (GTDB taxonomy): Bacteria > Pseudomonadota > Gammaproteobacteria > Pseudomonadales > Balneatricaceae > Motiliproteus. The sequence goes on along the minus strand of OZ245995.1, from coordinate 463,086 downwards.
CACAGTTTCAAATGGCCTTGTTTCTTAAGGACCATAAGCGACAAGCTAGCGTACAGTTACAGAGCACAGCCATCACTGAGCTCCCTGCAACTTACTATTGAGCCACTCGATAATTGAATCGTAGGTCCACGCCACGCTATTCGGTCCGATCTTGATAGGTGGAGGGAAGATGCCTTGATCAATCCAACGATAGATGGTTGAGCGACTTTTGCCGCCGATCATCTCTCGGACCCGCCCAATGGGCAGCATATGGGGTACGGAATTTGTAGTAGATGAGTTTCCTGTTCTTCGAGTCATGATCGCTTCCTCTTATTAGCGAAATTGATTTCGAAGTGATAATCACACTATCCAGAAACCCATGAGATTATAGATCCTGCAAAAATGCAGGATCTATCTCAAAACACAAAATAAACCCAATATTTCAATAAGTTAGGAATCTTGGAAAATTTATAACATTGCACTTTCAAGCTCTTTTCGCTTTCCAGCCCAAGCTATCTGAACCATCTCAACCACTCGCTTGAGCTCTTCATCACTGAATGTTGGGACAATCACCTGCTTCAATTCCAAACCACCAGTCATATGACTTATCGTTCCCACACAGTCAAACGTATGCTCCCAGAAGGTTGCAAAAGATGCGTGTTGCAGAACATCCTTACAGACCGCTTTTCTGTCATCCAGGTTTGTAACATTTTCTAACTGCTGCCTAATTATCTGGACGAGTTCAGGATCGACGGATAAGCCGTCTTTCTGAGCTTTCTGAAGGACACTATTCAACAGCTGGGAGTCGACAAAATCGTTGCTGATCTGAATATCGTTCAACTTTGATGCTTTGTCGATAAGTTCTTCGAATTCATCAAAAACATCTTCAGTATTACTACTAACGTATGCCTCCGAAATATCTTCCATAAAAAAGTCAGCAAGCAAATAAGCAATCCTATTTATCGAGCTGAACTTATATTTAAGTTCCTTATCCATCTCTTCATCATTCATATGTATCGAAGAAGCGACCATTGTTTCATAGGAATATGAACAGAAGAATGATGCTAACGACTTAATTAGAACTCTTTCCAACCTATTCCTTTTGTCAGGCAACCTACCGGAAATATTAAAGTCAGTGCTTTTTGCTTTACTTAGAGCAGAAAGATGTATCATTAGATCATAGTTCTTAGTTCTTCCATTAAGAGACTTTAATAACTTAGCAGCGTTACTCCTGATCGATTTTAACTCTCTTGCATCAGGCAGAGTTGAATTAACACGCAGATCATTCAGCACTCTTCTAAAGTCCTGAAACTTTGACCTGTTCATTCTCTCATTGTATTCTTTTATTGAACCCAGCGTATAATCAGCCTGTTTTCTTTCTCCGGCCACACCAAGAAATAAAATCACTACATGAAGCAAAAACCTAAAGCGGATTACCTTCTTCGGAAGATCTGAACCAAAACTTGGATCAACCTCAACAATCTTCCAAAAAATATCAAATGCTTCTTTAAAGTTTTCATCATGAAGTAGGTAGTTAATGAGCGGATTAGATTCAAACTTCTCAATATCACTATACACTTTTTGCTCCCTGGCTTCTCTCCATGGAGCATAGTCATGATTTGAATGGTAATCTAAGTCAGTTAACGAAAACTCTTCAAAAATTCCTTCTATTTCATTGGCCACCGCTGCCTTAAACACAGGAGAATCATTAGTTTTCAGCTCTTCTGCGTACGGACATAGTTGCTCAATCGAAGCATCAATAACTTGATCTACAATATTTCCGGTACAAGGAAGTTCAAGTATTGCCTCTTGTTGCAAATAGCCACTTTTCGCCCTATATCTTTTTTTCACTAAGCTTTCATCTAGATCAAGAGAATAAGGTGGGTATTTGTGCATACACCACTTTAAAAATGGCATTGCGGCTGCGGGGGAATACGGCATCGGGCTATTTAAATAGCTACCAGCAATATCGTTTGTTTCAACCAAATGAGCCACAATATCTGGATAAAAACTATCAGCCAGGCTATTTGCTATCTCCTTAAGCTCTTCAAGCCTTTCAGCACTCCACTCTTCTTCTAAAATATTCTCAGTTTTCCTTGTGGTCACTGATAACCTCCAACTAAAAATCTATGCTCGCGTTCTACTAATCCAACAAATTAGCTACATGGTCTGCCCATGCCTGTAGCCAAGCCCTACACTCTTTTTCATAGCTATGCAGATCGTAAGTCCCCTCAATTCCTTTTCTTGAATGTCCCAAAATTGCTTCTGCCACTTCACTGGGACATCCAAGGCGAGATAACCCGGTACGGACTGTGCGTCTTAGATCATGGGGAGACCAATCTTCAATCGAAGCTAGCCATAGCTGACCAGTTCGAAATTTTCTACCATTCTGAACTTTATCAGGATTCTTTAAGTGCCACTTGGTTTCTGTCAGAGACTTCTGCTGAATTGGCTTTCCAGTACGCGAAGAAGGAAATAGGTATGTATCAGTAGTCAATTTCAACTGTTCCAAAAAAGAGACCGCTTGTTTGGAAAGTTGCACATACCTTTCAGAATCATTCTTCGAGTCTCGCATATGCCATGTTGCCTTATCGAGATCGATATCCCTCCATTCTGCAGAGCAGACTTCTCCCGTCCGGCATCCCGTCCACAAAGTTAGACGGATTATGTTCTTTTGAGTCGTTGAAAAGCCGGACCCCGGAAGCCATCGTAATACTTGAACAAGTTCTTTATCTGAAAGAACCCTTCTCCCTTTTGTATGAGTCAATTTGTGATTTGTACGTTTGAGGCTCTCCTTTGCCTGGAGAGCCGGGTTAGCAAAGTCATCATCAAATCGCTCGTTGCCAATCGCGAACTCGTAAGCGGCAATGAGTTCTCGAAGAACATTTCCAGCCTGCACCTTAGCCCCCCGTTGGATCACCTCCATGATCATCGCTGTAATTTCTTTTCGCGTCACTTGGGATGCAGGGCGACTACCGAGAACTCTTACTACATCACTGCACAGTGTACGCCTAGTCTCTCTTTGGCCTTTCTTAGCCCGAGCTCCTCTAACCAATTTCCCTTCAATCTGCCGATCCTCGATGTACTGAGTTAGATACAGCTCAACCATTTCCTCCACAGTGAAGAGTTCTTCTTTCTTTCGTTTTAGCGTTTCTTGTTTTTCTTGTTCTTCAATTCGCTTCTGTTCTGTCACAAGCGCCTTTGGGCATTGCCCCGATTTACGAACAGCTTTGAGTTTCTGTAGTTCCAATCGCGCTTTAGCCAATGTGACCGATGGGTAGTTTCCAATCTTAATTTGAGTTAGCTTCCCGGTAGCCGGGCTGGTATAGCGATAGTAAAAAGTCTTGGTCCCTGAAGCTCCGCAACTAATACGCAAGCCTGAGTTTTCTCCTGTATCTGACCGGTCTTTATCCCCAGGCTTCATGACCTCTACAGCCCTGGCAGATAGTGGTTTTTTTACCAATTTGTTATCCTTCGCTGCTTGCATAACCCGACCTCTCTGGATTCAGTGCGCCTGCTTGAGACACAGGGTTTCCGCTTAGAAAATGTAGGTTTTCGTCAAATCCGCCTGAACAGATGAAGACAAAACGTAAAAACCTACACTTAGACCTACACTTTTAGTAATGTCCCTATACTATTCGATAAAACTTTATGGGACAGAACGAGACAACCAATAGCTATATAATACATTGATATAGATGCTTTTTAGAGTATGAGAATGGAAAAAAGAGTCAATAAATCAAACAATAAAAAAGCATCACACACCCCAATGATGCAGCAGTACTTTCGCATTAAAGCGGAACATCCCGATGAACTGGTGTTCTATCGGATGGGTGACTTCTATGAGCTGTTTTTCGATGATGCCCGCCAGGCCTCGGAACTGCTGGATATTTCCCTGACCACTCGCGGCCACACCGGCGGTGAACCGATCCCGATGGCCGGCATCCCCTTCCATGCCGCCGACGGCTATATCGCTAAAATTGTCCGGGCCGGCCGCTCGGTAGCCATCTGCGAACAGGTCGGCGATCCTGCCACAAGTAAGGGCCCGGTGGAGCGGAAAGTGGTACGGGTGGTAACGCCGGGTACCATCACCGACGAAGCGCTGCTGGAAGAGGGACGCGATAACCTGCTGGTGGCAGTGACCGGTGGTGAAGACGGTTTCGGCATCGCCACCCTGGATATCAGCTGCGGCCGCTTTGTCGTCAGCGAGGTCAAAGGGCTGGAATCCCTGCACAGTGAACTGGCGCGATTACGTCCGGCGGAACTGCTGTTCAATGAAGAGGACGGCATCGACGGAGAACTCGGCGAATACAAGGGTCTGCGCCGCCAGCCACCCTGGAACTTCGAAATCGATACCGCCCTGCGGCTGCTGAATCAGCAGTTCCAGACCCACGACCTCAGCGGCTTCGGTTGCGATCATCTGGAAACCGCCCTGCGGGCCGCCGGTTGCCTGCTTCAGTACGCCAGGGAAACCCAGCGCACGGCGCTGCCCCATATTCGAGCCCTGCAGGTGGAACAGCGCGACGACAGCGTGGCACTGGACTCTTCAACCCGCCGCAATCTGGAGCTGGATCTGAATCTGATGGGTGGTAGTGAAAACACCCTGGCATCGGTACTGGATCACACAGCCACTCCCATGGGCAGCCGCTTGCTGCGTCGCTGGCTGCACCGGCCATTGCGGGATCTTGCCACCATTAAACAGCGCCAGTTTGCTATCCAGTGCCTGATCGAAGGTTACCGCTACGAACAGCTGACCCCGATCCTCAAGCAGATTGGTGATATCGAACGCATCCTCGCCCGGGTCGCCCTGCGCTCGGCACGGCCCCGCGATCTGGAGCGACTCTGCCGGGCGCTGGCCTGCCTGCCCGACATCCAGGCCGAACTGGCCAGCATCGATTCACCACTGCTGCAACAGCTGCGGGGCGACATCAGCGAGTTTCCGGAGCTGCACCAGTTGCTGTCAGGCGCCATTACCGACAACCCACCGGTGGTGATTCGCGATGGCGGCGTCATCGCCACCGGCTATGATGCCGAGCTGGATGAACTGCGGGCATTGAGTGAAAATGCCGGCGATTACCTGATCGAACTGGAACAGCGCGAGCGGGAGCGTACCGGCATCCCTACTCTGAAAGTCGGCTTCAACCGGGTGCATGGTTACTACATTGAGATCAGCCGCCTGCAGTCCGATCAGGCGCCCACCGAGTACATCCGCCGCCAGACCCTGAAAAACGCCGAGCGCTTTATCACCCCGGAACTGAAAGAGTTCGAAGACAAGGCCCTGAGCGCCAAAAGTCGGGCACTGGCCCGGGAAAAAGCGCTCTATGAACAGTTGATCGACACCCTGGCCGAATCCCTGCAGCCACTGCAGACCTGCGGCTCGTCCCTATCGGAACTGGATGTACTCCACAACCTGGCCGAGCGTGCCGACCAGCTGGATTACTGCGCTCCGAGCCTGAGCGACGAGGCAGGCATTCAGATCAGTGCCGGCCGCCACCCGGTGGTCGAGCAGGTCTCCGAAGACCCCTTTGTCGCCAACGACCTGACCATGCACCCGGACCGGCGGATGCTGATCGTCACCGGCCCCAACATGGGTGGTAAGTCCACCTATATGCGCCAGACTGCACTGATCGTGCTGCTGGCCCATATCGGCAGCTATGTGCCCGCCGGATCGGCCCGGATCGGTCTGGTCGACCGGATATTCACCCGCATGGGTTCCTCCGACGACCTGGCCGGCGGCCGGTCCACCTTTATGGTGGAGATGACCGAAACCGCCAACATCCTCCACAATGCCAGCAACCGCAGCCTGGTGCTGATGGATGAAGTAGGCCGCGGCACCAGCACCTTCGATGGTCTGTCGCTGGCCTGGTCCTGCGCCTCCTACCTGGCGTCCAGTACCCGGGCTTTCACCCTGTTCGCCACTCACTATTTCGAGCTGACCAGTCTGGCGGACACCACCTCCGGTGTGGCCAATATTCACCTCACCGCCACCGAGCACAATGATCACATCATCTTTATGCACAGCGTCCACGATGGTCCCGCCAGTCAGAGCTACGGTCTGCAGGTGGCGCAGCTGGCCGGTGTCCCGACGGAGGTCATCAGTGACGCCCGATCAAAACTGATTCAGCTGGAGAATATTCCGGTGCAGCCGGCCGGCCATAACGGTCAGAGCGCACCGCTGCAGGGTGATATGTTCAGCCAGCAGCCCCACCCGCTGGAGGAGGAGCTGCGCCAGCTGAATCCGGATGACCTGAGCCCCAGGCAGGCGCTGGACAGGCTCTATCAACTGAAGCAGATGATGGACTGATCAACCTGCCGAACCCATAGCGCAGGCTCTGCAGCCGAAACGGATAACGCTATCTATACTGACAGCAGACGGCCTGGACCGGCTTCTGTATGAGGTAGCGCTATGACTTTTGTCGTTACGGAAAACTGCATCAAGTGTAAATACACCGACTGCGTGGACGTCTGTCCGGTGGACTGCTTCTATGAAGGCCCCAACTTTCTGGTGATACATCCCGATGAATGCATCGACTGTGCACTTTGCGAGCCGGAATGCCCTGTCGAAGCAATCTTTGAAGCGGATGACGTGCCTGAGGATCAGCAGCAGTTTATCGCGCTGAACGCGGAGCTGGCTGCTCAGTGGCCAAATATCTCGGAAATGAAGGAGGCCCCGGCCGACGCTAAGAAATGGGAAGGTAAGCCGGGTAAACTGAAATTACTGGAGCGCTGACTGCTCAGCGCCCCGGTAGCAACTATTCGAGCAGATCTGGTCCGGAAAGGCCGTTATTCTCGACGATTTCCCTTAACCGCTTCAGTGCTTCCACCTGAATCTGCCGGACCCTCTCCCGAGTCAGGCCAATCTCCCGCCCGACCTCTTCCAGGGTACTCATCTCATAGCCCCGCAACCCAAACCTGCGAGCCAGCACCTCGCTGTGCTTCTCCGGCAGGGTATCGAGCCACTCGTCGAGCCGGCCGATCAGGTTGGTGTTCTGCAGCCAGGATTCAGGGTCCGCCGCCTCGGTGTCCGGAATGGTTTCCAGCAACGATTTGTCGGAATCCTGCCCCATGGGCGTATCGACCGAACTGACACGCTCATTGAGCCCCAGCATTCGCTTAACGTTATCCACGGGCTTATCGAGCATCTCCGCGATCTCTTCGCAGGTCGGTTCATGGTCCAGTTTCTGGGCCAGCGCCCTGGCGGCGCGCAGATAGACGTTGAGCTCTTTAACGACATGGATCGGCAGTCGAATGGTTCGTGTCTGATTCATGATCGCCCGTTCGATAGTCTGACGAATCCACCAGGTGGCGTAGGTCGAAAAGCGGAAGCCGCGCTCGGGGTCGAATTTCTCGACCGCCCGTATCAACCCCAGATTCCCCTCCTCGATCAGATCCAGCAGGGTCAGGCCACGGTTGATGTAGCGGCGGGCTATCTTCACCACCAGTCGTAGGTTGCTCTCGATCATGCGCTTGCGGGAAGCCTCATCCCCCTTCAGCGCTCGACGGGAGAAATACACCTCCTCCTCGGCCGACAGCAGTGGTGAAAATCCTATTTCATTAAGGTAAAGCTGAGTTGCATCGAGATGTTTGGCATGCAGCAGGTCCTCATGGACTTCACTGCGTGCCTTATCCATGACGGCTTCATCACGGCTCAGCTGTTCGGAAGTAGTTGTTCTGGTCTTTTTTTTAGTGCCACTCATAGTTCTCGCTTTCGGTTCCAAAAGTTCGAGTGTTTCCATATGGCTGTTACCTCATCTACCGTCCCGTCACTGAGCATCCTATCCTGATGTCAGGCGGGCATTTATTGTTATTATCTTCTGGGCAAATAATACAGCGGATTTACCGGCTTTCCGTCCTTGCGAATCTCAAAATGTAACATGCTCCGTGTCGTACCGCTATCGCCCGACTCGGCTATTTTCTCTCCCCTTTTGACCCGGTCCGCCTCTTTCACCAGGATCTTACTGTTATGGGCATAGGCGCTCAGATACTGCTGATTGTGATTAATGATCACCAGATTCCCATATCCGAGCAGGCCGCTACCGGCATACACCACCTGGCCGCCGGCAGCGGCCAGCACCGGATCACCGATGCGAGTCGCAATATTGAGCCCTTTATTAACTTTGCCTTTAGACTGGAAACGCTGAATAACCCGTCCCTTTGCCGGCCATCGCCAGCTGATTTTGCCGGACCGGGTACTTTTTTTGACATCCGCAGTTTTTGCCGGCTCGGTGCGACTGGCGGAGGGAGCAACCGGCTTAGTGGTCCGGGGAGGCATGGCTTTCGGCTTCTGAGCGACGACGGGCTTACGCTGACTGCTGGCGGCCGGAGTTGATCGCTCGGCTGGCTGCAACGCCTGAACCGGCGCTTCGGCCAGTCGCAGTCGCTGACCGGGATAGATGCGATAGTGGGAATCGATGCCATTGGCCCGGGCCAGCGCCCGGAAATCTTTACCATAACGAAATGCAATAGAGTAAAGCGTATCGCCCCGGCGCACCCGGTAATAGCGGCTGTCGGAAGAGGAGGTTCTGGCGGAGGTCGGTACTCTGACGGACTTCGTGGAGCTGGCAACAGCAGGGCTTTTACCCAGAGAGCGATCGGTGACCGGCGCATAACCACCGCCACAGCCTGTCAGCAACGCCGACAGACTCAGAATCAGAACCCCGTATCGGAGCAGAGCCGGAACTCTCGATGGCAGCAGCCCGATACGGTTTCTGGCAGAGTGTGTGATTCCTGATATCTGCAAACCCTGGCGCCGGTAGCTTTACTGGATACCGGTCTGATTTCCCTGACTTTTTGAATTCATCTTGAGTTCAAGAATATACACCAAAGCCGCCCCGGCAATCATCAGTAAAACCGCCATTACCAGGTAGGGCTCATGACCGGTCAGCGCCTGATAGCTGCCCGGCAACACGTTATCCTGCACCAGCGGTACCTGATCACCATGACTGTTGATGCGATACGCGGTGGTGTACTTCCAGGGCCAGACCTTATTCAGCGAGCCCAGCATAAAGCCGGTCAGCAGCGCTACCGTCTGGTCATGGTAGTGATGAAACAACCATGACAACAGATGCGAAAAGCTGAGCAGACCAAGCACACAACCGGCCAGAAAGAGTCCGATGATATCGAATTCCAGCCCTTTAACAGCCCCCATGATCGGCGCATACATCCCCATCAGCAGCAGAATAAAACTACCGGAGATACCCGGCAGAATCATCGCGCAGATGGCAATGCCACCGGCAATAAAGACCGACAGTGAGGTCACTTCCGCCTGCACCGGAGTCATCAGCGTCAACGCCAGCGCTACAATTGCGCCGACCGCCAGCAGCAGACTGGTAACCGAACTCCACTGGCGAATCTGGCCCAGCATCCAGACCGCGGAACTGAGAATCAGGCCGAAGAAGAACGCCCACAGCATCGCCGGATAGTTCTCCAGCAGATAGACCGCCAGTCTCGCCAGGGTCAGCAGGCTGCCCAGCACACCGACCATCAGCACCAGCAGAAACGTGCCGTTAATATGGGCCCAGAATGCCCGCGGTCCTTCCCGGAACAGCAGGCCAGCGGCAGCCGGAGTGATACTACGAATAGAATCAATCAGCTCCTCATAGATGCCGGTGATAAACGCAACGGTACCACCCGATACTCCCGGAACCGCATCAGCCGCACCCATGGCGACACCTCGCAGCCAGATATAAAACCAGTCTTTCAGCTGTCTCACACTATGATTTCCTGATTACCGACCTACAGAGCCACTGAGCATGGGGACAAACTTAGCCCCCTCCAGCACGGTCTGTGAAAATTCTGTTTCTGCTTCGCGCACGACGAGGCGTAATTCCTGGCGACGCCCGCCCACCGGAATAATCAGACGTCCGCCCGGCGCCATCTGCTCAAACAGTTCCGGTGGAATCTGTTCCGGAGCAGCGGCACAGATAATACCGTCATAAGGCCCTTTCTCCGGCCAGCCGAAGCCCCCATCGGCATGACGGAACTGGACATTATGCATGCCCAGCTGGCTGATCCGACTGCGGGCCTTGTCCAGTAACGGCTGAATGCGTTCCACGCTGAAGATGCGCCTGACCAGACAGGAGAGCACGGCAGTCTGGTAACCGGAACCGGTACCGATCTCCAGAATTCGCTCGGGCTGACCGCCGTTAAGCAGTACTTCGGTCATTTTCGCCACCGTGTAGGGCTGAGAGATAGTCTGGTTGTAACCGATCGGCAGCGCCGTATCTTCGTAAGCCCGGTGGGAAAGCGCTTCGTCCACAAACAGATGACGGGGGACCTCGCGCATCACCTCCAGTACTCGCTGATCGCGGATACCGGCTTCCGCCAGCCGGTTAATCAGCCGGTCACGGGTACGGCGTGAGGTCATCCCAATGCCTTCTACGGAGATGCTGTTCACTCTAACCCCTCAAGCCAGCTGCCCAGATTATCGAAACCTGAATACTGCGTCATATCCGCCTGAAGCGGTGTGATGGATACGTAGCCTTCGGCTACGGCATAGAAATCGGTACCGGGCCCGGCATCTTCCGCCTCGCCGGCACCGGCAATCCAGAATCGTTCCTTGCCGCGGGGATCAACCGAACGCACCGGCTGATCCGCCAGATTACGATGACCCAGACGGGTAATATGAATCCCTCGAATCTGCTCCAGCGGCAGATCGGGTACATTGACGTTCAGCACGGTTCGCGGCGCAAGATTCAGCCTGTTCACCTGCATGATCAGCTGCCTGGCAATCTCGGCGGCAGTCTCGAAATGCTGACGTCCCACCAGCGAAATCGCCATGGCCGGCCGTTTCAGGTAGCGCCCCTCCATCGCCGCCGCAACCGTGCCGGAATAGAGCACATCATCCCCGAGATTGGCGCTGTCGTTGATGCCGGCGACAACCAGTTCGGGACGAGGCTCACAGAGACCGGAAATACCCAGGTGCACACAGTCGGTCGGCGTACCGTTAATACTGATAAAACCGTTGTTCAGCCGGGTCGGTTCAAGCGGTCTGTCGAGCGTCAGGGAATTACTGGCACCACTGCGGTTGCGATCAGGTGCCACCACATGAATCTGCGCCACTTCAGCGAGGGCTGCGGCCAGCACCGCGAGTCCCGGAGCATGGACACCATCATCGTTGGAAAGAAGAATACTCATCTGCTGTCTGTTCAGTCTTCCTGAAAACCGGGCGCGGCGGCAACACGATAGTCGCAGCACTCGCGCAGTACACTGGTGGCAAAAGTGCCGGGCGGCAGGCTGAAGCTGAGCTCCAGAGTCGATTCATCGGGCCACTGCCATTTCAGATCCGGCAGATTCAGCCGGACCGAACGACGTTCGCGGCTGAGCCCTGCCCGTTCCAGACCTTCACACCAGCCAATGTCGGCGGCCAGTATATCAGCTTCAAGCGCCAGACTGTCAGCATCGACCAGCGCACGACCGCGGCCATACAATGGCGCTGTCGGATGCAGTAGCAGCGATGCCAGCTGTTCAGTGATTTTTTGCCTGTCAGTCTCGGCACTGAGATTGCTGGTACCGTTGATCATCAGACGGTCTCCCTCCAGCCAGCTGCCGAAGCAGCCCTGACGGATACGCTCGGCGACCACCTGGTTAAACAGCCAGGATCGCGCAGCCGACAGATAGAGTCCGCGCCTGTGTCGGTCCTTGACTCGTCTGCCGCCGGTCAGCATGGCATCGGCCTGGCGCAGGTTACCGCCGTCATGGCCAAATCGCTGTTCACCGAAATAATTGGGAACTCCCTGGGATCTGATGGCATTCAGCCGCACCTCCACATCCTCAGCGGTACAGCCTGGCGCAATGTTCAGCCCGGTGATCCGTATCCGGAAGCGGTTACCTGCGTGGCTACCCCGCTTCAGCTTACGATGGTGACGACTAGCCTGCAGCAGGGTAACCGACGGACTGCTGAGCTGCTGCCAGTCCGGCTCTTCGCCGCCTGGCAGCCAGACACTGAACCACTGGCTGGTCACGGCGTTGCGATCCTTAAGGCCACAATAGCCGACGTCGCTGAGTCTGACCGAGGCCAGTCGGGCCAGCTGTTTTGCCAGCCACAGAGTATTGTCGCCCCGCTTGCGGATATGCAGGCAGACATGTTCGCCGCTGCCGGAGGGTTCGAATCCGGCCAGTTCATCCACCTGGAAGTCCTCCGGCTGCTGACGAATCACGCCCTGACAGGGCGCGTCACCATACAGGCGCGGAAAGTCCAGCGAGCGGGATGCCCTCTCCGTCATCGTTTCTGCTCCGGCAACAGGAAAAAAGTTTCGCCCTTGCGAATCATGCCCAGCTCACTCCGTGCCCGTTCTTCGATCGCCGAAAGCCCTTTTTTGAGGTCTTCGACTTCCGCCCTCAGCGCCTGGTTTCTGGATTTCAGCTTCTCAATCTCCAGCTGCTGCTGATCGATGGTGGCCTGCAGTGCACGAACAGAGGGCAGATTACCCTCGCCGAACCAGAGTCGGTACTGCAGTCCTGCTGCCAGGAAAATTAACAGTGCCAGCAACCAGCGCATGCCACGACCTCTCAGTCTTGCCGATTTATCTACAACCCGAATCCGCCATCAGCGGAAAATAAAAAGGGGAGCCGGGCTCCCCATGATAATACCTGAACCACCGCTCCGGCCATGGCCGGAACCGGCGGAATGTCAGGATCAGCCCTGACCTTTGATCTCGGGCAGGCCGTTGTAAGGCGCCTTACCGGCCAGCTCCTCTTCGATCCGCAGCAGGCGGTTGTACTTGGAGACCCGATCGGAACGACACAGCGAACCGGTCTTGATCTGACCCGCCTTCGTGGCCACTGCCAGATCGGCAATGGTGGTGTCCTCGGTCTCGCCGGAACGGTGAGAGATGACCGCGGTGTAACCGGCATCCTGAGCCATTCTGATAGCATCCAGAGTCTCGCTGAGACTGCCGATCTGATTAAACTTGATCAGGATGGAGTTGGCGATGCTCTTTTCGATGCCTTCGCTGAGGATCCTGGTGTTGGTGACAAACAGATCGTCGCCTACCAGCTGTACCTTGTCGCCGATCTTACGCGTCAGGTCGGCCCAGCCGTCCCAGTCACTCTCGTCCATACCGTCTTCGATGGAAACGATCGGGTAATTAGCAGCCAGCTCGGCCAGATAGTCGGCAAAACCGGCAGAATCAAACTGCTTGCCTTCACCGGACAGGTCGTACTGACCGTTCTTGTAGAACTCGGAGGAGGCGCAATCCAGTGCCAGAGTAATATCCTTACCCAGCTGGTAACCGGCTTTGTCGATCGCTTCCTTAATCACCACCAGCGCTTCTTCGTTGGAGGCCAGGTTCGGTGCGAAACCACCCTCGTCACCGACGGCAGTATTGAGACCACGGCCGGACAGCACGGACTTCAGGGCGTGGAAGATTTCGGCACCGATACGCAGCGCTTCGGCGAAGCTGGGCGCGGAGACCGGCTGAACCATGAATTCCTGGATATCGACGTTGTTGTCGGCGTGCTCACCACCGTTAAGGATGTTCATCATCGGAACCGGCATGCTGAAGTCACCGGCATTACCGTTGATTTCAGCGATATGAGCGTACAGCGGCATGCCCTTTTCGACGGCGGCAGCTTTAGCAACGGCCAGAGAGACAGCCAGGATCGCATTAGCGCCCAGGTTCGCCTTGTTGTCGGTGCCGTCCAGTTCGATCATCGCCTGGTCGACAGCGCGCTGATCCAGTGCGTCCTGACCTTTCAGCAGCTCACGGATCGGACCATTGATGGCGGCAACTGCCTTCAGCACGCCCTTGCCCTTGTAACGGCTGGCATCGCCGTCACGCAGTTCCAGCGCTTCCCGGGAGCCGGTGGATGCTCCGGATGGCGCACAGGCGGTACCGAAGGCACCGGAAGCCAGGATAACATCAGCCTCTACAGTTGGGTTACCACGTGAGTCCAGTACTTCACGCGCTTTAATATCTACGATTTCAGCCATCTCGCCATTCACTCCAGCTTCGGTCAAAAATAAAATTTATCTGAGGGTGGTTGAGCCCGACCGGGCACTTTTCTGATGCCTCTTCTGGTCTTCTCCGGCACTCTCTCCGGCGAGCCAGCTCAACCTGTCTCCGTTGTATTCCTGAAAACTTTCAATCAGACACTGTAATCAGCCTGTCCTGAAACAAATACAGCCAGTAAGACTGGCTGTATTGTTCATAGCTGATCAGTTTCTGGCCTTCTCCAGCGCTGCTTCCACAAAGCCGCTGAACAGCCCGTGGCCATCCCGTGGGGTCGAGGTGAACTCCGGATGGAACTGACAGGCCACAAACCAGGGGTGATCGGGTACCTCCACCACCTCGACCAGGGCACCATCCATCGATCGCCCGGCGATGCGAAGCCCCGCGCCTTCCAGCGCCTCAAGGTAGTTGTTGTTCACTTCATAACGATGACGATGACGTTCCAGCACCACCTCTTTCTGGTAGCAGTGATAAGAAGTCGAGCCTTCCAGCAGACGGCACTCCTGAGCACCGAGGCGCATGGTTCCGCCCAGATCGGTGTCTTCATCGCGGGTTTCAACATCACCCTCGGCGGTGGTCCATTCAGTAATCAGACCCACCACCGGATGCTCGGCATCCTGTTTGAATTCGGTACTGTTGGCACCGCCCAGACCTGCAACATTACGAGCGAATTCGATAACCGCCACCTGCATACCCAGACAGATGCCCAGGTAAGGGACCTTGTTTTCACGGGCGTACTGAGCGGTCAGGATCTTACCTTCCACGCCCCGCTCACCGAAGCCGCCGGGGACCAGAATTGCATCCACATCTTCCAGCCGACCGGTGCCATGGCGCTCGATATCTTCGGAATCGATATAGCGCAGATTCACCTTGGTGCGGTGCTGGATACCGGCGTGAGTCATCGCTTCGATCAGCGACTTATAGGCATCCAGCAGCTCCATGTACTTACCGACCATGGCGATGGTTACTTCCCGATGAGGGTTAAGCTTGGCGTCGGCTACCCGGTCCCATTCATCCAGCTCAGCCTGGCCGCACTCGAGACGGAAGCGATCGACGACGATATCGTCCAGCCCCTGCTCATGCAGCATACGGGGAATTTTATAAATAGTGTCGGCATCTTCCAGCGAAATAACCGCCCGCTCTTCGACGTTGGTGAACAGCGACAGCTTACGCCGGGAGGAGGCCGGGATTTCATGGTCGGAACGGCAGACCAGGATATCCGGCTGAATACCGATCGAACGCAGCTCTTTAACCGAGTGCTGAGATGGCTTGGTCTTGGTTTCGCCGGCGGTAGCGATATAGGGCACCAGCGTCAGGTGCATAAACATGGCGCGGTTACCGCCCAGCTCAACTTTCAGCTGACGAACGGCTTCCAGGAACGGCAGCGACTCGATATCACCGACGGTGCCACCGATCTCGACCAGAGCGATATCGGCATCACCCGCTCCTTCGATCACCCGACGCTTGATTTCATCGGTGATATGGGGGATGACCTGCACGGTTCCACCGAGGTAATCGCCACGACGCTCTTTGCGCAGCACCTCTTCGTAGATCCGACCGGTGGTGAAGTTATTACGGCGGGTCATGGTGGTGCGGATAAACCGCTCGTAGTGACCCAGGTCCAGGTCGGTTTCGGCGCCGTCTTCGGTGACGAACACTTCACCATGCTGGAAAGGGCTCATGGTGCCCGGATCCACGTTGATATAGGGGTCCAGCTTAAGCATGGTAACTTTCAGCCCGCGGGCTTCAAGAATAGCGGCCAGAGAAGCAGAAGCGATGCCCTTACCCAATGAGGACACAACACCGCCCGTGACGAAAATATAATGCGTCATTCGGAACCTGTCAGCAAGATATAAAACAGTGACTAAACGGGGAGATGCGAGCACCTCGAGATGGGGCTACAGGGTAACAGATAACCGATATGCCGACAATTGCCAGGCGGCTCATATCTTCAAAAAACGGGTGTCCATTTCAGCAGGATTCCGGACTCTGACGACTTCACTTCAAAGCCTCTGGCAATCCAGAGTCCGACTACCGCCGCCAGCACGCCATCCACATAGATCAGCGGGATCAGTGACCGTTGCCAGGGCGGCACGTCCGACGCCTGCAGCAGTTTTTTCAACGACCGACTGCCGGCACGCCCGAGCAGACAGATTCGTTCGCCGCCGCGGCGAAAATCCACCTCCACCGAGGCCCCTGCCGGAATCCGGATTCCCCGACCGGCTACGGCCTCTGACCGCAGCGTACCGAAAGAAAAAGTCAGCGCCGTCGACAGCGGCCAGCGACGACGGCCTTCCGGTGCCTGCCAGTTCCGGTTCCACAACCGGAGCTGTCCCCGAAAACGCCGGATCTGGTGATCGCCCCAGTCGACACAGGGCTCGGCATCCTGACGGGCCGGCACCACCTCTGTCAGCACCCGTCGCAACACCGATTCCTCAGGCAGGGGCACACCGGCTTCGGCCAGCCAGTGCCGCAACAGATTGAGCTGCCGCGCCGGCTCAAGCACCAGCAGCTCTGAACAGCGGATCGCTCCGTCAATGCCACAGTCAAGGAGGTCGATCGCCGCCAGCTGGCGATTAAGTTGCTCCGCTTCACGGCAGAAGCGAGCAGTCCGGGAAAGAGCGCTGGATGCGTGCGGCCAGCGTTGCTTCAGGTGCGGCACCACCTGGTGACGGAGATAGTTGCGGTCAAAATCCAGAGAGCGATTGCTGGGATCGTTGATCCAGTTCAGCTGATGACCTGTCGCCCAGCTCTCCAGATCCCGGCGCTCGAAGGCAAGCAATGGCCTGAACAGCAGACCAGCACCGAGCGGTCGCTGCTCCGGCATCGCCGCCAGTCCCTTCACACCGCTGCCCCTGAGCAGCCGCAACAGCACTGTCTCAGCCTGGTCATCGGCATGGTGGGCCATCAGCACACCCTCATCGCAGTCGACCAACTGCTCGAAGGCCCGATAACGGGCGTCGCGGGCCGCAGCCTCCTGGCTGGCGCCGGCTTCCACCTGCACGTCGATGACTGTCAGAGGTACCTGCAGGTCACAACAGACCCGACGGCAGTGAGCGGCCCAGTCGCCAGCCTGATCCTGAAGACCATGATTGATATGTACAGCCCGCAGATCATGACTCTGCCGGAGCCCCGCAGCTACAGCCAGATGCAACAACACATGGGAATCGAGACCGCCGCTGTAGGCGACCCACCAGCGCCTGACCCGCGGCAGACGACTCAACTGTTGCAGCAGGTGCCGGGGATCAATCGTCATGGGAAGAAGGAGGCCCCGAACGAATGCCGGGGCCGGCAGATCAGTTGATGCCGTAGGACATCAGACGCTTGTAACGCTGCTGAACCAGCTCTTCGGTAGACAGACCCTCAAGGCGCTCCAGACACTCCAGCAGCTGCTTCCTGAGGCTCGCCGCCATCAGCTCGGCATCGCGATGAGCACCACCCAGCGGCTCCTGAACAATGCGATCAACCAGGCCCAGCTCATGCAGACGCTCGGAGGTGATACCCATGGCTTTTGCCGCATCGGAGGCTTTTTCGGCGCTCTTCCAGAGAATAGAGGCACAACCTTCCGGGGAGATAACCGAATAGGTGGAGTACTGAAGCATCAGCAATTCATCACAGACACCGATAGCCAGCGCGCCGCCGGAGCCACCTTCGCCGACCACGGTAGAGATGATCGGTGTCTTCAGCCGCGACATCACCGCCAGATTGTAGGCGATCGCTTCGCTCTGACCGCGCTCTTCAGCGTCGATACCGGGGTAAGCACCGGGGGTATCGATAAAAGTCATGATCGGCAGCTTAAAACGTTCTGCCATTTCCATCAGGCGCAGCGCCTTGCGGTAACCTTCCGGACGCGGCATGCCGAAATTACGTTTCACCTTCTCACGGGTTTCACGGCCCTTCTGGTGACCGATAATCATCACCGGACGGTCTTCCAGACGGGCGATGCCGCCAACGATGGCGCTGTCATCGGCGAAGTGACGATCACCGTGCAGCTCATCAAAATCCTCAAAAATCAGCCGGGCATAGTCCAGAGTGTAGGGACGTTGTGGATGACGGGCGATCTGCGCTACCTGCCAGGCAGACAGATCGCTGAATACCTGCTCGGTCAGGGCAACATTTTTTTCCTGCAGCCGCTCGATCTCATCGTTGATGTTGACCTCACTGTCTTCACCCACCAGACGAAGTTCTTCGATCTTCGCTTCCAGCTCAGCGATCGGCTGTTCAAAATCCAGATAATTCGGGTTCATGTGTCTTCGCTTCCGCGGTTTTTCACTCGGTAACGGGAGCCTGAGTCATAATAATCCGGGACCCGGGCAAAAAATTAATGGCGAAGTTTAACGCGTCGGGGTTGAGGTTTCCAGCGACAACCGGAGTTGCCGCAGCCGCTGAAATGACCCTGATCAGTCATAGATAAGTCGCACCTGGCCTTTTCCATAACGGCGCTGCAGTTCCAGCATCAGCTCATCGGATACGGTGACCTGCCAGCTGTCTCCCAGATCGATGGCACCCAGCGCATCGGAGCGCTGATAGCGGATGCGCACCGGCACGCCTTCACTGCGGTTGGCCTCAAGCCAGCCGGCCAGCCCGGGCACCAGTTGAGTGTCGGCATCGGAGACTTCCACCTCCAGACGAGAGGCGAAACAGCGCCGGGCACTGGCGATATCCAGCACCCGACCGGCACGAACCTTGAGCTGGCCGGAGTAGTCGTCGTGAGCCACTTCCCCTTCCACCACCAGCACCCGGTCTTTGGCCACCAGCTCCCGATGCTGCTCATAGGTGTCCCCGAACAGGGTCACCTCCATGCGGGCGCTGCGGTCGTCCAGGGTCACAAAGGCCAGGGTGTCACCCCGTTTGGTCTTGCGCAGACGAACATCGATCACCAGCCCCGCCATCTTCTGATTCTGGCGGGGGGCCGGTTTCAGATCCACCAGCCGGTTGGGGACAAACTTGCGCAGCTCCTTCTCATACTCGTCAATCGGGTGACCAGTGACATAGAGCCCCAGGGTGTCCTTTTCGCCGTTAAGACGCTCTTTGTCGGTCCACTCTTCGACCCCCTGGTAGTTGCCGTAGACGTCACTGCTTTCCTCATCGACCGGCTCAAAAACGGAACCGAACAGATCACCGATGCCACTGTCCTGGTTGCGGGCGTTCTGATCCGCGGCCTTCACCGCGTCGGGGATAGCCGCCGCCAGTACCGCCCGGCTGGCCCCCAGCTTATCCAGCGCGCCGCAGCGCACCAGCGCCTCCAGCACCCGCTTATTGATATTTTTGACGCCGACCCGATCACAGAAATCGAACAGATCTTTGAAGGGCCCACCCTGCTCGCGGGCCGCCACGATCGACTCGATCGGTCCTTCGCCGACACCTTTGACCGCGCCCAGGCCGTAGACAATCTCGCCGGCATCATTAACGGTGAACATAAACTCGCCGCAGTTGACGTCCGGCAGAACCAGCGGCAGCTTCATGGTCCGGCATTCTTCAATGAAGATCACCACCTTGTCGGTGTTCTGCATATCCGAGGACATAACCGCCGCCATAAAGGGCGCCGGGTAGTAGTGCTTGAGCCAGGCGGTCTGATAGGAAACCAGCGCGTAGGCGGCTGAGTGGGATTTGTTGAAGCCGTAACCGGCGAACTTTTCCACCAGGTCGAAGATGTTACCGGCCAGATCCGGATCGATGCCCTGACCTTTGCAGCCCTCCAGGAAAACCGCTCGCTGCTTGGCCATCTCCTCCGGTTTTTTCTTACCCATGGCCCGGCGTAGCATATCGGCGCCGCCCAGGCTGTAGCCGGCCATCACCTGAGCGATCTGCATGACCTGCTCCTGATAGAGCACCACCCCGTAGGTGGGTTCCAGCACCGGCTGCAGCGGCATGTATTCATAATCGGGATGAGGATAGGAGAGTTTGGCCCGACCGTGCTTACGGTTGATAAAGTCATCCACCATACCGGACTGCAGCGGTCCCGGCCGGAACAGAGCCACCAGGGCCACGATATCCTCGAAACGACTGGGCAGCAGCCGTTTCATCAGATCTTTCATACCGCTGGATTCGAGCTGGAAGACCGCCGTGGTATCCCCCCGCTTCAGCATCTCGTAGACCGGAGCCTCCTCCAGATCAATAAGCGCGATATCCAGCGGCTCTTCGCCCAGCTTCTGCTGCTGCCGATGAATGGTCTTCAGCGCCCAGTCGATAATGGTCAGGGTTCTCAGCCCCAGGAAGTCGAACTTCACCAACCCCGCTGATTCGACGTCGTTCTTGTCAAACTGGGTGACCAGGCCACCGCCGAACTCATCGCAATAGAGCGGGGCGAAATCGGTCAGCCGGGTCGGCGCGATAACCACCCCACCGGCATGCTTGCCCACGCCTCGGGTAACCCCCTCCAGCTTGTAGGCCATCTCCATGATTTCCTGGACTTCCTCGCTGCCGTTGATGAAATCACGCAGCGCCTCCTCCTGCTCAACCGCTTTGTTGAGGGTCATGCCGATTTCGAAGGGGATCAGTTTGGAGAGTTTGTCGGCCATGCCGAAGGGCTTGCCCTGAACCCGGGCCACGTCCCGGACCACCGCCTTGGCGGCCATGGTGCCGAAGGTGATAATCTGGGAAACCGCATCACGACCGTAGGTCTCGGCCACATAATCGATAACCCGATCGCGGTTATCCATACAGAAATCGATATCGAAGTCGGGCATAGAGACCCGCTCCGGGTTGAGAAATCGTTCGAACAGCAGATCATATTCCAGCGGATCGAGATCAGTGATCTTCTGGGCATAGGCCACCAGCGAGCCGGCACCGGATCCCCGCCCGGGCCCCACCGGCACACCGTTGTCCTTACCCCACTGGATAAAGTCCATTACGATCAGGAAGTAACCGGGGAAGCCCATCTCGATAATGATTTCGAGCTCGAAATCCATCCGATCATCATAGGCCTTACGCTTTTCGGCATAGTCCGGGTCACTCTTATCGAGAATCGTCTCCAGTCGTTCATCCAGTCCTTTTCGGGACACGTCAATAAAGAACTCATCCATGGTCATCCCTTCAGGGATGGGATACGCAGGCAGGTAGTACTTGCCCAGCTCAATCTCAATATTACAGCGCCTGGCAATTTCCAGGGTATTGTCCAGCGCCTCCGGAATATCGGCAAACAGCTCCACCATATCCTGCTGGCTGCGAAAATGCTGCTGGGCGCTGTAGTTCTTCGGACGGCGGGGATCATCCAGCACCCGCCCCTGGTTGATGCAGACCCGGGCTTCGTGGGCGTCGAAGTCCTCACTGCTCATAAACATCACATCGTTGGTCGCCACCACCGGTACCTGCAGCTTACTGGCCAGCGCCAGCGAACCGTGCAGACACTCTTCATCGTTAACCCGGCCCGCACGCTGAATCTCCAGATAGAAACGTCCGGGAAACAACTCCAGCCACTGTTTCAGCAAAGCCTCGGCCAGTTCCGGCTTACCGCCCACCAGCGCCTGACCGATCTCACCATCCCGGGCACCGGAAAGTGCGATCAGCCCGTCGGGTTTTTCGGCGATCCACTCCATCTTCAGTATCGCCTTCTCTGGCTGAATCCCCTGGCCTTCCTGCCAGGCACGGGCGATCAGCTCAGTGAGATTACGATAGCCTTCGCGGTTCATTACCAGCAGAGTCAGCCGGGTTGGCTCCTCTTCCGGGTCCTGACGGTTCTCAAGCCACAGATCGGCACCACAGATCGGCTTGATCCCGGCGCCGATAGCCGCCTGATAAAACTTGATCAGGGCATAAAAGTTGACCTGATCGGTCAGCGCCACCGCCGGCATCTGCGCTTCAGCAGCGGCCTTAACCAGTTCCTTGACCCGCACCAGGCCGTCCACCACCGAATATTCGGAGTGAGTTTTAAGGTGCACAAACCGGGGTTCAGACATCGTCGTCATTGCAGAGCCTGTAATGTTTCTGTTTAAAATCGGGGATAAAACGAGTCTTTCTCGACCTGCGAGCAGGGGCAGTGGCCGACCGGATCAGCTGCTCAACAACTGCCGAACCGGCCCGAAAGAGCGCCGGTGCAGCGCCGTTGGCCCCAGCCTGCGCAGGGCTTCCAGGTGAACCTTTGTGGGATAGCCCTTGTGGCCCGCCAGGCCATAACCGGGATACTCGGCATCAAAAGCCAGCATTTCCCGGTCTCTGGTGACTTTAGCAAGAATCGAGGCCGCACTGATAGCGGGCACCCTGCCATCCCCTCTGACCACCGGCTCTGCCGGGCAGGACAGCACCGGACAGCGATTACCGTCGATCAGTGCATAATCCGGTTTTATGGAAAGCCCCTCTACTGCCCGCTGCATCGCCAGCATGGTGGCATGGAGAATATTCAACCGATCGATCTCTTCGACACTGGCCCGGGCCACCGACCAGGCCAGCGCCGACTCTTTTATCTCATCGAACAGGGCATCGCGGCGTTTCTCGGTCAGCTTTTTAGAATCGGCCAGCCCGGCGATCGGCCGGGCCGGATCGAGAATAACGGCTGCCGTAACCACATCACCAAAAAGGGGACCCCGCCCAACTTCATCGACGCCGGCAACCAGCTCCCCCTGAACAAAATTGAATTCCAGTGGTTCCATCACCCCGCCCTTTTTCTGATCAGTTCCAGTACAGCCTCAGCAGCCCGGGCACTGGCATCCAGCCGCAACTGACGGTGCAGCTCGGTAAAACGACGAACGGTATACTCGCGATGGGTGCTGTCGCTGAGTTGTCTGAGCAGAGCCTGGCCCAAAGCGTCCGGTGTGGCCTGATCCTGCAGCAGTTCCGGTACCAGCGGTTCATCCGCCAGCAGATTAGGTAGCGAAACATAGGGTACTTTCAGCATTCGCGAGATGATGGCGTAACTCAGCGGCGCCATACGATAGGCCACCACCAGCGGTTTTTTCAGCAGCATACCTTCAAGCGCAGCGGTGCCGGAAGCCATCAGTACCGCATCGCTGGCCAGCATGACTTCCCGGGACTGTCCCTCGACCAGAGTAACCGGAAGCCCCTGTCCGTCCAGCAGCTGCTGCAGTTGTTTCATTCGTTCGACGTTAGCCGCCGGGATCAGAAAGCGGAGGTCGGATCGACGTTGCAACAGCCAGCGGGCGGTCTCCAGAAACAAAGGCGCCAGTCGTTCCACTTCACCGCCGCGACTACCGGGCAGCAGGGCGACCGTCAATGACTGATCGGGCAGACCCAGTTGCTTCCTGGCAGCCGCTGTATCCGCTTCGATTGGTAATTCGTCTGCCAGGGTATGACCAATAAAACGGGCATCGACACCGTTACGATCATAGAACTGTTTTTCAAACGGGAGCAGGCAGAGCATCAGGTCGGTGGAACGGGCAATTTTGTTCACCCGCTTCTCACGCCAGGCCCAGACCGAAGGGCTGACATAATGAACGGTAGCGATATTCGCTTCCCGCAGCCGGCGTTCCAGCGGCAGATTGAAGTCCGGCGCGTCGATGCCGACAAAGACATCGGGTGGATTATCGAGCCAGCGCTGACGCAGCTGTTTACGAATACCGAGCAGTTCCCGCAGCCGGCCCAGCACTTCTACCAGCCCCATCACCGACAGCCGCTCCATCGGAACCAGACTGTCCATGCCTTCGGCCATCATCAGCGGACCGGCAATGCCCTCGAAGCGGGCGTCGGGATACTGTTGTTTCAGAGCCCGAATCAGTCCTGCGCCAAGAATATCACCTGATGCTTCGCCGGCAACCAGTGCTATGCGCACGGAACCTCCCGAGTCGTCGTATCTCTGCAGATGTCAGCGGATGATTCCGCGAGTTGAAGAGCGCAGGCTGTCAATCAGTAACTGAACCTGCGGGTGCTGCTGTGCCAGCTGCTCCAGCTGAACCAGAGCCTCATCCACCTTCAGCCCCTGACGGTAGATGATCTTGTAGCCTTTCTTGATAGCCCGGATGCTGTCCGCGCTGAACCCCCGGCGACGCAGGCCTTCGGCATTAATGCCATGGGGACGGGCGGTGTTACCGTTGGCCATGACATAGGCCGGCAGATCCTGCAGCAGTACCGAACCGGTACCACACATCACATGAGCCCCCACCTGGCAGAACTGGTGAACGGCGGTAAAGCCGCCAAGGATGGCATGATCGCCGACCTGGACATGGCCCGCCAGGGCAACATTGTTGGCCAGTACCGTGTGATCGCCGACAATGCAGTCATGGGCCACATGAACGTAAGCCATCAGCAGATTATCACTGCCAATGCTGGTTAAGCCCTGATCCTGGACCGTACCACGGTGCAGCGTACAGCCCTCGCGAATGACGTTGTTATCGCCAATCACCAGCCGGGTCGGCTCACCCCGGTACTTCTTGTCCTGGCACTCTTCGCCAACGGTGGCAAACTGAAAGATGCGGTTATTGCGGCCGATATGGGTCGGCCCCTTAATCACCACATGGGAGGCAATCCGGCAACCGGATTCGATCGTCACCTCCGGTCCGATCAGCGTCCAGGGACCGACTTCGACATCGTCAGCCAGCTGAGCAGCAGGATCTATACAAGCGCGGCTGTCGATCAAGGTTATACTTTCCTGTCTGCACAGAGAATCGTGGCCGAGCTGGCCAGTTCGCCATCCACGGTAGCTTTACATTCGAACTTCCAGATACCCCGTTTCTCGGACAGAATCTGAGCTTCCAGCTGCAGACGATCTCCGGGCACCACCGGGCGCTTGAAACGAAGTTTGTCTGATCCCACAAAATAGTAGATCGAGCCGTCCTGGGGTTTTTTATCCATGGTTTTAAAGCCAAGAATACCGGCGGCCTGAGCCATCGCTTCGACGATTAAAACCCCCGGCATGACCGGATGATCCGGAAAGTGTCCATTGAAGAAGGGCTCATTTACCGTCACGTTCTTGTAGGCCACGATCGACTGACCCAGCTCCAGCTCGGTAACGCGATCAACCAGCAAAAACGGGTAGCGGTGCGGTAAATATTCCCGAATTTCCTTAACATCCATCATTAAAACTAACCTTTGGGTTTATCGGGTGGCGATTCGGCAGACACGTCGCCCGATGATTTTTCAATTTGTTTTTCAAGTGTAGCCAGGCGGGACGCCAGCTGATCCAGTTGTCTGAACCGGACCACGTTCTTTTTCCACTGTCGGTGTGGCAACATGCCGGTCCCTGCGGAATAAAGACCGGGCTTGTTCAGCGACTTAGTGACCAGCGTGGTAGCGCTGATGTGGACACCGTCGGCGATATCCAGGTGACCGACGATCATGGCGCCGCCCGCGATAGTGCAACGGCGGCCTATTTTAGTGCTTCCGGCAATGCCGACACAACCGGCAATCGCGGTGTCATCGCCCAGCTGGACGTTGTGAGCAATCTGAATCTGGTTATCAAGCTTAACACCGTTACCGATC
This sequence comes from Motiliproteus sp., assembly GCA_965230185.1. Lineage (GTDB taxonomy): Bacteria > Pseudomonadota > Gammaproteobacteria > Pseudomonadales > Balneatricaceae > Motiliproteus. The sequence continues at coordinate 437,785 of OZ245995.1, read as the reverse complement.
CGGGTGTCATCCAGCGCCCCCCGATCGATGGTCGTTCCGGCACCGATCTCAACATCATCACCGATAATAACACGGCCCAGCTGCGCGATTTTCTGCCAGGGACCTTTATTATTAGCGAATCCGAAACCATCGGCACCGATCACTGCAGCACTGTGAATCAGTACCCGCCGGCCGATGCAGACCTGGTGATAAAGGGTAACTCCGGCCGCCAGCCGGGAGGACTCACCGATGACCGATCCGGCTCCCACCACCGAGTGCGGGCCGATCTCAACCCGGGCACCGATCTGCGCGCCTGCTTCTATAACCGCACCGGGACCAATCACCGCCGAGGCATCGACCATGGCATCGGGGCTGACCACCGCCGACGGATGAATACCGCTGACAACGGCCGGACGGTCATCAAACCAGTGACTTAATTGTGCGTAGCTCAGATAGGGGTTGTCGAGCACAAGCGCATCCACCGGACACTGGTCCAGCTGCGCCTCCTGCAGCAACACCGCCGCAGCGGACGTTCCGGCAAGGTCTTTCAGGTAACGCGGATTGGCAAGAAAGGCGATCTCATTGTTGCCCGCACGCTCCAGGGTCTGAATACCGCTGATCAACCTGGTCGGATCACCCACCAGCCGGGCGCCCAGCGTCCCGGCTATTTCCTCCAGCGTAAAGGATTGAGCCATCGATTACTGCTTGTTCAGCGCTTCAACAACCTGAGAGGTAATATCGACCGCCGGCTTACTGTAAACCAGCGCCCGTTTGTTGAAGATCAGTTCGAAATCATGCTTTTCCACCAGCTCCTTGAGAATTTCTTCCACCTTCGGACGCAGCTGGTTCAGGAACACTCTCTCCTGCTCCTGGGTCTGCTTCTGCAGCCCTTTTTTCAGTTGCTGGAACGCCTTGAATTTCTGCTGTACCTGAACCACCAGCGCCTTGCGCTCATCGGCACTGAGGAAATCGCCCTCCTTCTCCAGCTTCTCCTTGAGTGCGTTACCTTCGTCAGCCAGCGACTGCAACCGTTGCCGGTCACCGGCGAACTGTTCCGCCAGCTGAGCCTGCAGCTCTTTCACCTGCTTGGAGGCACGGATAGCACCTTCAACATCCAGAACGGCAACCTTGCCAGCAGCCATCAGCGTAGCTGGCAACAGACCAAGCGCCAATACCAGAACCTTAAACCAACGCATAGCTAACTCCTTTTCCCTGATCAGAATGTTTTACCAAGGGCAAACTGAAATACCTCTGTTTCATCACCGGACTGCTCAGCCAGCGGTGCTGCCACCGAGAAGGACAGAGGACCGATAAAGGTGATCCAGGACACGCCAAAACCCACAGACGCTCGCAGATCCGCCAGTTCCACACCGCTGTCACAGTTGGGATTGGATGACAGGCAGCTGGTATCGAACACGCTGCCGACATCGACAAAGAACAGCGAGCGCAGCTTGCTGCGATCCTCGACGAACGGGAACGGGAAGATAAACTCTGCCGTCCCCTCCAGCAGCACATTCCCCCCCAGAGGATCCTCGTCGCTGTTATTGGCTCTCGGACCGATACTCTTGTTCTTGAAGCCTCGTATAGAATTCAGGCCACCGGAGAAGAAGTGCTTGAAGAATGGCAGCTCGTCGGTTCCGCCAAAGCTGTCACCGTAGCCGAGCCGGGTCTCAAAATTGAGAATCCACTCATCCACCAGCGGGAAATAGCGCTGCCCCCTGTAGCTGAGCGTGTAGTAGCTCAGGTCACTGCCCGGCGCAGACAACTCCAGTGTGACCGCCTGAGAATAACCGGCGGTGGCCAGAAATCCTCTGTTGAGACGATTCTCGGACCAGGTCACCGTCAGCGGCAACTGATTGTAACTGTCGCCCTCGGCAGCGACAAAATCGCTGATCTCGGTGGGTACGTCGGAGCCGAGACTGACATCAAGCCTCTCGAAGCCGATGCCGAATTTCAGGCGCTGGAATTCATCGATGGGATAACCGAAATCGACGCCGCCCCCGAAGCTGTCAGTTTTGTAGTTGGCGACGTCATCCTCATCAAAATCTTCCTGACGGTAAAAGACGTTGAAACCACGACTGACGCCATCGACCGTATAATAGGGGTCGGTGTAGCGGAAACTGTATTCAGTATCGGTGTCACTGTTGTTAATTGCGAAGGCGACATTCTTACCAGTACCGAGGAAGTTGTCCTGAGCCACCTCCAGGGCGAGAATCAGGCCGGAACTCTGCGAGAAACCAACACTGGCGCTGAGGCTGCCCGACAGCTGCTCTTCGACGCTGTACTCCAGATCGATCTGATCTTCGGTGCCCGGCACCGGCGTTGTCTCCACCTCGACAGAGGAGAAATAGCGCAGCCGCTCCAGCCGGGATTTCGAGGTTTCGATCTTCCTGCTTGAGGCCCAGGCCGCTTCCATCTGCCGCATCTCGCGACGAAGTACGTCATCGGCCGTGGTGGTATTGCCGCGGAAGTTGATCCGCCGCACATAAATACGTCGACCGGGATCGATAAAGAGCTTCAGATTGACCCGTCTGTTCTCTTCGTCAATTTCCGGTATCGGGTTCACATTGGCCTGGATGTAACCATCCTCTCCCAGCCGGTCGGACAGACGTTCCGCCGTGTTCACCATTAACTGACGGTTAAATACGTCGCCATTCTGAAGCGTCACCAGGCTGTGCAGGTCCTCGGGATCGACGGCCAGCTCACCGACCAGTTCGTAGTCACCGAAATAATAGAGATCGCCTTCCGAGACGTTAATTGTGATATAGACATGCTTACGATCCGGCGTCAGCGAGACCTGCGTCGATTCGATGTTGAAATTGATGTAACCACGATTCAGGTACCAGGAGCGCAGCCGCTCCAGGTCACCACTGAGTTTTTCCCGGGCATACTGGTCATCTTTCAGGAAAAAAGACCAGAAGCCGGGCAGTTTCAGTTCAAACTGCCGCTTCAGCTCTTCATCGCTGAATACTTCATTGCCGACAATATTGATATGCTGGATGGAGGCGGCATCCCCCTCCTTGATGGTGATGGTCAGGCCGACCCGATTTTCCGGCAGATCCTCAATGGTGGCATCGACCCAGGCGTTATAACGCCCCTGAGCAGCATACAGACGAGCCAGTTCAAGCCGGATTCGCTCAAGGGTCGCCCGCTGAAACACCTCGCCCTCTTTCAGCCCGAGATTGCGGAGCCCGTCCAGCAGCTGCTCCGTTTCCAGCACATTGTTGCCTTCAATATCGATCTTACTGAGCGCCGGTCGCTCGGTAACGTAGACAATCAGCACATCGCCGTCACGGGCCAGGCGGATATCATTGAAATAGCCGGACTGGAAAAGAGTTCGGGTCGCTTCCGACAGCTGGAAGTCTCCGACCTGATCACCGATATCGACGGGAAAGATCCGAAAAACGGTGCCCAGATCCAGACGATTAAGCCCTTCGACACGAATATCGGACACGGTGAAATCATCAGCCCAGAGCGCAACCGGAAATAGGAGGCTGATCAGCAACAAAGTCAGTCTACGTCTCATGCAGCGTTATAAACCTGTCCCAGAAAACATCAAATTTCAGCCCAACGCTATTTATCAGAGACGCGCCAGATCGTTATAAAAAGCCAACAGCATCAGCGTCATCAGCAGCGCCATACCTATTTTCAGGCCCAACACCTGGACCTTCTCCGAGACCGGCCGGCCGCGAACCGCTTCGATGACGTAATAAAGTAAGTGACCACCGTCCAGCATCGGAATCGGCAGCAGATTCAGAATGCCCAGACTGATACTCAGGTAGGCCAGAAAGTTGAGAAAACTCTCAAGCCCCGACTCAGCTGAAGCCCCCGCCACTTTAGCAATGGTTATAGGCCCGCTCAAGTTTTTTACCGAAATCGCCCCCTGGATCATTTTCCCTATAGATTCAAGGGTCAGGGTAATCATCTGTCCGGTTTTAGCGACCGCTGCCGGTACTGCCGCAAGTGGTGAATAACTGATCTCCCGCAGCAACTCCTGTGGCCAGCTGACCGAGGCGACTCCGGCACCGATGAAGCCGTAGTACTGACCATTTTCCGCCTGACGAGCGGCCGGGGTTATCGGCAGCTCAAAGCGCCGACCATTACGCTCCACCAACAGCATAACCTGCTGCTCGGGACTGGCCTGAATGCGTTCCACCAGCGCCACCCAGTCGGCCACCTCCTCACCATCAACCGCAAGTACCAGATCATCCACCTGGAGCCCTGCCGTCAGCGCACGCCCGTCCTCTACCAGCTGCCCGATGCGAGCCGGGATGTGAGGCCGATAGGGGGTAATACCCAGACTGACCAGCGGCCCCTGCTCATCATCGATCGACCACTGCTCCACCACCAGTGGATATTCGCGCTGCAGATCAGAGTCAAGGTTGCGGGTGCGTATCAGTAATCGACCGCTTTCTCCGATCCGGGAAGCCAGCCGCAAACCAACCTCTTCCCAGCTGCGGGTCTGGTAACCATCAACGGCGACAATTTCCTCTTCAGGCTGCAGACCGGCGACTGCGGCAGGGGAATTCACGGCGACCTGGCCGATGACCGGAGCCACCGTACTGATACCGGCAATAAACATCAGCCAGTAAGCAAAGACTGCGAACAGCAGATTGACCAGCGGCCCGGCAACGACGATGGCAATCCGCTGGGAAACCGGTTTGCGGTTAAAGGCCTGATCCCGCAAAGACGAGGGAACATCGCCCTCACGTTCGTCCAGCATTTTCACGTAGCCGCCAAGCGGAATAGCGGCTATCACATACTCGGTTCCCTGGCGGTCGTACCAGCGGTACAACGCCCTGCCGAAGCCGATCGAAAAACGGAGGACCTTTACACCACAGCGACGGGCTACCCAGAAGTGGCCATACTCATGAATGGTGACCAGAATACCCAGAGTGACAATCGCAGCCAGTATGGTCTGCAGAATTTCCATGAAATCAAACCTGTAATTGAACCGTTACTACAGACCGAATCCTGACAGCGAGGTTCCCAGCGCAAACACCGGAGCCGCAGCGGTCAGACTGTCAATACGATCCATAATGCCGCCGTGACCGGGCAGCAACTGACTGCTGTCCTTAATGCCACGGTGACGCTTGACCATGCTTTCGAGCAGATCTCCCAGCACCGACGCCAGGGCCGTGATCAGACAGACCAGCAGCAGCGCCAGCAACTGTGAGACAGACAGCTGCCAGTAAACACCGATCAGCAGCGAAATCAGCAGACTGGTTGCCAGCCCACCGTAAAAACCGGCCAGGGTTTTACCGGGACTGACAGCCGGCGCCAGTTTCGCCCGCCCCCATCTGCGGCCGGCAAAATAAGCGCCGATATCAGCACCCCAGACCAGCAGCATCAACAGCAGCAGCAAGCCGCCAGCCGGCGCCATAATCTTCAGCGCCACCAGCGCCTGCCAGGTCGGCACCAGCACCAGCACCCCCATCAGCGCGCGGCGGGAGACACCGCCCCAGTGATCACTGGAATCGGGGTAACCTCGAACCCATACCAGCCCCAGCAACCAGAACAGACAGGCGGCGGCCAGCAACAGATGAGGGGATAGGTCAGCAAGGGCACCCGACAACGGCAGCAGAACCACCAGCGCCCCCGCGTAAAACCACTGTTGAATGTTGGATCGGAGGCCGGACAAATTGGCCCACTCCAGCGCTCCCAGAAACATCACCAGCGCTACAAACCACTGAAAGTAGCTGGCCGGTAACAGGAAGACGCAGGCAAGCACCAGAGGTGCCAGTATAACCGCGGTGATGATCCGCTGCTTAAGCATCCTGCTCCTCGGCTTCGACCTGTTCACTGGTCTTACCGAAGCGACGCTGACGACCGCAAAATGCATCGAACGCATTTTCCAGTTCGCTGCGATCGAAATCGGGCCAGTATTTGGGGGTAAAATAGAGCTCGGCATAGGCAAAATGCCAGAGCAGAAAATTGCTGATCCGCTGCTCTCCGCCGGTACGGATGCAGAGGTCGGCAGCCGGCTGACCGGCCAGTTCCAGATGCCGCTCCAGACAATCGGCATCGATCGCTTCAGGAGCGAGCTCACCGGCCTTCACTTTGACGGCCAGCTTTCGGGTAGCCTCGACGATATCCCACTGACCGCCATAGTTAGCGGCGATATTCAGGGTCAGGCCGGTATTATCTGCGGTCAGCGCTTCCGCTTCGGCAATCTTGCGCTGCAGGCTGCTGCTGAAACGCGTCTTATCACCGATAACCCGCAGTCGGATATTGTTCTGATGGAGCTTTTTCACCTCCCTTTTCAGGGCCAGCATAAACAGCTCCATCAGTCCGCGGACTTCAATTTCCGGACGGCGCCAGTTCTCACTGCTGAAGGCAAACAGGGTCAGCGACTCCACCCCGTAGCGGGCACAGCCGTCGACGGTCGAGCGAACCGAATCCACTCCGGCCTTGTGGCCGGCAAGACCGGGCAGCCTGCGAGCCTTGGCCCAGCGGTTGTTGCCATCCATGATAATGGCAACATGCCGGGGCACCTTCGGATAGGATTTCAGTTCAGCCATAGTGTCCTTCGGTAACGCCGGAGCCTGACTGGCTCAGATTTCCATCAAATCGGCTTCTTTCGCCTGCAGATGAGCTTCGACTTCCGCGATGAATTTGTCGGTCAGCTTCTGGATAGCATCCTGACCGCGGCGATCATCATCTTCGGTGATCTCTTTTTCCTTGAGCAGCTCTTTGATGTCATTGTTGGCATCACGACGGATATTTCGAATCGCCACCCGTGCCGATTCAGCTTCCTGACGCGCCTGACGGGTAAAGCCCTTACGGGTTTCCTCGGTCAGCGGCGGCATCGGTACCCGGATCACCATACCGGCAGTCGACGGATTCAGGCCCAGATCGGATTTCATGATAGCCTTCTCCACCTCAGGCACCATGGGCTTCTCCCAGGGTGTGATAGAGAGCGTACGGCCATCTTCGACACTGATATTGGCCACCTGGCTGAGGGGAACATCACTGCCGTAGTAGGATACCCGGACTGAATCCAGGATACTCGGGTGAGCACGACCGGTACGAATCTTCTTGAAGTTCTCTACCAGCGACTGGACGCTTTTGCCCATCCGCTCTTCGGCATCATCTCTGATTTCATTAATCACTGCTGCTCTCTCCTTCTGATACCCCGGTATCGATCAGTGTACCTTCATCACCACCGCGGACCACTGTCACCAGGGCACCAGGCTTGTTCATATTGAAAACCCGAACCGGCATATCATGATCACGGGTTAAGCACATGGCGGTCAGATCCATCACACCCAGCTGCTTCTCGAGCACTTCGTCATAGCTCAGCCGGTCATACCTGGTCGCGGCAGGATCCTTCATCGGGTCGGCAGAATATACGCCGTCTACTTTGGTCGCCTTAAGCACCACATCCACTTCCACCTCAATACCCCGCAGACAGGCGGCGGAATCAGTGGTAAAGAAGGGGTTGCCGGTACCGGCAGAGAATATAACCACATCGCCCTGGCTCAGATAACGCATAGCCTGGCGGCGGTCGTAGTCATCAACAACGCCAACCATTGAAATCGCAGACATCACCCGTGTCGTGATATTGCTGCGCTCGAGAGCGTCACGCATCGCCAGCGCATTCATAACGGTCGCCAGCATCCCCATATGGTCGCCGGTAACGCGGTCCATGCCCGCTTTACTGAGGGCCTCACCACGGAACAGGTTACCACCGCCGATAACGATACCGACCTGAACACCGATACCGACCAGCTGGCCGATCTCCAGCGCCATTCGATCGAGAACTTTCGGATCGATCCCGAAACTCTCCGAGCCCATCAGGGCTTCACCACTAAGCTTCAACAAAATGCGCTGGTAACGCGCCTTGTTTTTGTCAGTCACTGATTGCTTCCCCGGAAAAATTTGGTTGGCAGTTTAGCATTTGACCCAGGGGGTTGCACGAGCTGGCTTCCCCTGAGGACAAGCCAGTTCGCACAAAGAGAAAAGCACTTATTTCAGTGCAGCGGCTACTTCGTCAGCGAAGTCCACTTTCTCAACTTCGATACCTTCACCCACTTCAAAGCGAACGAAAGCTGTGATGTCGGCACCGGCATCTTTGATCAGCTGACCAACCTTGATTTCAGGGTTCTTAACGAACGCCTGCTCAACCAGGGAGTTTTCAGCCAGGAACTTCTTGATACGACCGCCAACCATCTTCTCGGCGATTTCGGCAGGCTTACCGGCCATGTCAGGCTGCGCCAGGATAATTTCTTTCTCCTTGGTCAGCACTTCTTCCGGCATATCTTCCGGCTTAGCGACACGAGGGTTTACGGCAGCGGCATGCATAGCCACGTCCTTAGCCACTTCGTTTTCACCACCGGTCAGAGCGACCAGCACCGCGATCTTGTTGTTACTGTGAACGTAAGCGCCGATATTGGCACCTTCAACCAGCTCAATACGACGCACGCCGATGTTCTCGCCGATTTTCTGAACCAGCGCCTGACGGGCTTCTTCCAGCTCGCCTTCCATCAGCGCAGCAACGTCTGTCTGCTTAGCGGCAAACGCAGCATCAACAACGGTACCGACAAAGCCCAGGAAGCCTTCATCGCGGGCAACGAAGTCAGTTTCGGAATTAACTTCAACCACAACACCGTAGCTGCTGTCGTCAGCGACTTTAACAGCGACCACACCGTCAGCAGCGGTACGACCGGCTTTCTTAGCAGCCTTCATGCCGCTGGACTTACGCAGGTTTTCGATCGCCAGCTCGATGTCACCGTCAGCTTCAGCCAGAGCCTTTTTACACTCCAGCATGCCCAGACTTGTGCGCTCGCGCAGTTCTTTAACCATAGAAGCAGAGATTTTTGCTGCCATGATGATTCCTCTCAGAATTCAAATTGTAACGTTCAAAAAAAGGGGAGCGATGCTCCCCTTACTGAAGCCTGTTAAAAGGCCGTGAAAGGCGCTTATTCAGCAGCTTCCGCCTGCTCTTCAACTTCTACGAACTCGCTCTGATCGGCACTGGAACCTTCCAGGCAGGAATCAGCAACGGCTTTAACGTAGATCTGAATAGCGCGCAGCGCATCGTCGTTACCGGGGATAACGTAGTCGATGCCGTCCGGGTTGCTGTTGGTATCAACGATACCGATAACAGGGATACCCAACTTGTTCGCTTCGTTGATGGCGATACGCTCATGATCGACGTCAACAACGAACAGCGCGTCGGGCAGGCCGCCCATATCCTTGATACCGCCGATGGAGCGTTCCAGCTTATCCATCTCACGAGTGTTCATCAGCGCTTCTTTCTTGGTCAGCTTGTCAAAGGTACCGTCCTGAGACTGCTTTTCCAGATCGCGGTAACGCTTGATGGACGCACGGATAGTCTTGTAGTTGGTCAGCATACCACCCAGCCAGCGGTGGTTGACGTAAGGCATACCTGCGCGGCTCGCTTCTTCACGGATCACTTTGCTGGCAGCACGCTTGGTACCGACGAACAGAATCTTGTTCTTACCGGCAGACAGACGCTGAACCACATCCAGAGCGCCATTCAGCGCAGGGACGGTGTGCTCCAGGTTGATGATATGAATTTTGTTACGAGCGCCGAAAATGTACTTACCCATTTTCGGGTTCCAGTAACGGGTCTGGTGACCGAAGTGAGCACCGGCTTTCAGCAGCTCACGCATAGATACTCTGGACATAGATGTTCCTTAAATATCGGGTTAGGCCTCCATATACCCCATCGCTCACCCCGAAGGGCACCCAAAGCTGATGTGACGGTATATGTGCGACGTTAAGATAAAGTTAAGCCCCGAAAAACCGGCACGGCATTTCGGGAGCGCGACTTTATACCATAACCGGCCACCGATATAAAGGGATTCGCTCTCTGAGCTTCCAGTTTCCGAGCAGGCGTGTACAATGACTGCCTGTCTTTAAACCCTGCTGTAACAAGCCGCTGCTGACGGTTTCCGCACCGGATTTCAGCCAGCTGCTTTGAACCCTGAGCTGCCTTAATCTATGACCGTCAAAATCAAAACCCCTGAAGAAATTGAAAAGATGCGCGTTGCCGGAAGGCTGGCAGCAGAGGTTCTGGAAATGATCGAACCTCATATCCAGCCCGGCGTGACAACCAACGAACTCAACCAGATCTGTCACGATTACATCGTCAATGAACAGGACTCCATCCCGGCGCCGCTCAATTATCACGGTTTTCCCAAGTCCATCTGCACCTCCATTAACCATGTCGTCTGCCACGGCATCCCCAATGACAAGCCACTGAAAAACGGCGACATCATCAATGTCGATATTACCGTCATCAAGGATGGCTACCATGGCGACACCAGCAAGATGTTCTGCGTCGGCAAAGTCGCTTCTCACGCCAGCCGACTGTGCGACATCGCCCGCCAGTGCCTGGTACTTGGTATTAAGATGGTTAAGCCAGGTGTTCAGCTCGGTGATATCGGCCATGCGATCCAGAAGCATGCTGAAGGCAACTACTATTCAGTGGTCCGTGAATACTGCGGCCACGGTATCGGCAGTGAATTTCACGAGGAGCCGCAGGTACTGCATTACGGTAAGAAGGGCACCGGGGTAGCCCTGCAGCCGGGCATGTGTTTTACCATCGAGCCAATGATTAATGCGGGCAAACGTCACACCAAGCTGTCCAAGAAGGATGGCTGGACCGTGGAAACCGCCGACAAGCGCCTGTCAGCCCAGTGGGAACACACTCTGCTGGTCACCGAAGACGGCTGCGAGATCCTGACTCTGCGCGGCGAAGAACAGGACCTGCTCTGATTTACCCCTGAAACCGAGAGGGTGTCGTAACCGGAAGCCATCAGGCCGTCCGGTTTCCCGATCTCCGGACGATCCGGCGCTGCGACAGCCTCCGCGACAACCGCCAGCCGCTGACGGAGAAACTATGACCGACATCCTCACCAACTTCTCGGCGGACCCGGGCCTGTTCGATCCGGAAGCTTTTGAGCAGGCGCTTCAGGACGATTCGTCGTTTCTCACCGTTTTTAAGGCGGCCCTGCGCCAGGGTCAGCAGGAGCTGGACCGCCGCTTCCGGGAAGGGGTCGATATCCGCACCCTGATCTATGGCCGCGCCTGGATGCTGGATCAGCTGCTGCGACGGGCCTGGGCCTGTTATCAGTGGCCGGCCGACGACCGTGTCAGCCTGATTGCGGTTGGCGGCTACGGCCGTGGCGAACTTCACCCCCACTCCGATATCGACCTGATGATCCTGCTGAAAGAGGGCGATCCGGAACAGTACCGCGACAGTATCGAAGGCTTTATCACCTTTCTCTGGGATATCAGCCTCGATGTCGGCAGCAGTGTCCGCACCATCGAACAGTGTTTCGAAGAGGCCCGCAAGGATATCACCGTCGCCACCAATCTGATCGAGTCCCGCACCCTGGTGGGCGATGACAGCCTGCGTGAAAAGATGTATGCCCGGGTGACCGCCGACGACGCCTGGTCCAGCAAGGAGTTTTACAAGGCCAAGGTCGCCGAACAGAAGCAGCGTCACCACCGCACCAACGATACCGAATACAACCTCGAACCCAATATCAAGGACTCCGCCGGTGGCCTGCGTGATATCCAGACCGTCGGCTGGGTAGCCAAGCGACATTTCGGCACCACGTTCGTCCGCGACCTGGTCGACCAGGGTTTTCTGACCGAGAGCGAACTGATCGCCCTCGACAAGGGTGAGCTCTACCTCTGGAGTATTCGTTACGCCCTGCATATGCTTACCGACCGCTGTGAGAACCGGCTGCTGTTCGATCACCAGCGTACCCTGGCGGAGTTCTTCGGCTACGAAGACACTGACGGTGCCCTGGCCGTCGAGCAGTTTATGAGCAAGTACTACCGTATCGCCATGTCGCTGGCCGAGTTCAACGATATGCTGCTGCAGCATTTCGAAGAAGCGATTCTCGACATAGAACAGGAAGAGAACGTAAAGCCACTCAATAACCGCTTTCAGATTCGAGCCAGTCACATCGAAGTAACCAGCGACGAGGTGTTCGAAAAATCGCCGTTCGCGATGATGGAACTGTTCGTGTTGCTGGCCCAGAACCCGGAACTGGAAGGGGTCCGCGCTTCCACCATGCGGCTGCTGCGAGTTCATCGCCACCTGATCGACGACAGTTTCCGCAACGACATCCGTAACACGTCACTGTTTATGGAACTGCTGCGTTCTCAGGATGGCGTCACCACCGAGCTGAAGCGAATGAATCGCTACGGCATCCTCGGCCGCTACCTGCCGGAGTTCGGCAAAATAGTCGGTCAGATGCAGCATGACCTGTTTCATATCTATACGGTGGACGCCCATACCCTCAAGGTCATTACCAACATGCGCCGATTCCGTCACAGTGACCAGCAGGAGAAATTCCCGGTAGCCAACCGGGTGGTACGTAAGATTCCCAAGGTCGCCCTGCTTTATATTGCCGGCCTCTATCATGATATCGCCAAGGGCCGCGGCGGTGATCATTCGGAACTGGGTGGCGTCGATGCCCGGGCTTTCTGCGAGCGTCATCATCTTGGCAAATGGGACACCCACCTGGTGGGCTGGCTGGTGGAGAACCATCTGCTGATGTCGATGACCGCCCAGCGCAAGGACATCACCGATCCGGAGGTTATCCACCAGTTCGCCATGCAGGTGCGCGACGGCATTCATCTCGATTACCTCTACGCCCTTACCGTGGCGGATATCTGCGCCACCAACAACACCCTCTGGAACAACTGGCGCGCTTCGCTGATGCGCCAGCTCTACAGCGAAACCAAGCGGGTCCTGCGCCGCGGTCTCGAGAATCCGCAGAACAAGGATGATCGGGTCGAACAGGTTCAGAAGGAAGCCCTGAACCTGCTGCGGCACAACGGCATCAGCGACTACAGCGCAGAATGTCTGTGGGCCACCCTGGGCGACGAGTACTTTATTCGCGAAGAAGCTGAAGATATCGCCTGGCACACCGAAGCGATTCTCAACCACAGTGATCGTGAGCAACCACTGGTGCTGGTTAAAGGCACCAGCACTAAGCTCTACCAGGGCACCACCCAGATCTTTATCTTTATGCGCGACCACGAAGGCCTGTTTGCCGCCTCCGCTGCCGCTCTGGATCAGCTGAACCTGAGCATCCAGGATGCCCGCATCATCACCAACGACGACGATTTCAGCTACAACACCTTTATTGTGCTGGACGAAAACAATCAGCCCATCGGCGACAACCCCGACTATATCCTCCGCATCAAGAACACCCTGGTAGACGAACTCGACGATCCCGCCGACTATAAGGATATCGTGCAACGTCGGGTGCCCCGCCAGCTGAAGCTGTTTGCCATGCCCACCGAAGTAGTGCTGAGCACCGATCCGGAGCGCCAGCTGACCACCATGGAGGTCACCACCTCCGACCGCCCCGGATTGCTGGCGCGTATTGGTCAGGTCATGCTGGAGTGCCAGATCCACCTCAATAAAGCACGGATCGTCAACGTCGGCGAACGGGTCGAGGACGTCTTCTTTATCACAGATCACGACGGTCAGCCGATTACCGACCCGGCGCTGGCTGAGCGACTGCAGAATCGGATTATCGAGGAGCTGGACCGGCAGATGGAGGCGGTACTGAAGTAACGGCGATACAGGGGGCGGGCCCGATGCTGGCGGCCCCACCACCGACTCGACTATAATCGGCGCACTTTTCGACACTCCGAAGACGGCAGGTCACAACAATAATTCCAGGAACCGTTCATGAATCCGGATCTGAATAAGCTGCAACCCTATCCCTTTGAACGACTGAACCGGCTGAAATCCGCGGTTACACCGCCGGCAGATCTGGCCCATATCGCCCTCTCCATCGGCGAGCCTAAACACCCGGCTCCGGACTTTGTGCGCCAGCGCCTCAGCGACCAGCTCAGCAGCCTCAGTGGCTACCCGACCACCAAAGGGCTGCCGGAGCTGCGCGGCGCCATTGCCGGCTGGGCTGAACGGCGCTTTAAGCTGAATGCCGGCAGCCTCGATCCGGAAACCAATGTACTGCCCTGCAACGGAACCCGGGAAGCACTGTTCGCCGCAACTCAGGCTGTGATCGACCGCACCACCGCAGAAACCCCGCTGGTGGTCAGCCCCAACCCGTTCTATCAGATCTATGAGGGAGCGGCTTACCTGGCAGGAGCCGAGCCATGGTTTCTTAACTGCACCGCCGAAAACAGCTTCCTGCCGGATTACGATGCCGTCCCCACAGAAGTCTGGCAGCGCTGCCAGCTGCTGTTTATCTGCTCACCAGGCAATCCGACCGGCGCGGTAACCGGAATCGATCAGCTGCAGAAACTGATTGCCCTGGCCGATCAGTATGATTTTGTGATTGCCGCAGACGAGTGTTACTCCGAGATCTATTTTGATGAACAGCAACCGCCGGTCGGACTGCTGGAAGCCTGTGCCCGTCTCGGCCGTCACGACTACCGCCGTTGCCTGATATTCCACAGCCTGTCGAAGCGTTCCAACCTGCCGGGACTTCGCTCCGGCTTTGTCGCCGGCGACGCCGATATCCTCTCCCGCTTCCTGCTGTATCGCACCTATCATGGCTGCGCCATGCCGCTCTACAGTCAGCACGCCAGTATCGATGCCTGGAATGACGAGCAGCATGTCATCGCCAACCGCGATCTCTACCGCGCCAAATTCGATGCCGTGCTGGAGCGCCTCGACGGGGTGCTCAACGTCAGCCGTCCTGATGCCGGCTTCTATCTGTGGGCAGAGACATCGGTGGATGACGAGACTTTTGCCCGCGAGCTGTTCGGCCAGCAGCACATCACCGTGCTGGCCGGCTCCTATCTGTCCCGCGAGCAGCAGGGCATCAACCCGGGCGCCAATCGGGTGCGAATGGCGCTGGTGGCCCCGCTTGAGGAGTGTATCGAGGCCGCGGAACGTATCAGGCGCTTTGTCGCCACACTTTAAATATCGGTCCGGACCGGACCGGATGGACGTGATCTTTCAGCTTTAACAGAGGTAACCCGGATATCATGATCACTCTCTACGGCATCAGTAACTGCGATACTATTCGCAAGGCGCGTAAATGGTTGCAGGCCGAAGGTATCGACTATCGCTTTCACGACTATCGAAAGGATGGCCTGGAAGCCGCGCAGCTTAACCGCTGGGCCGACGAGCTGGGCTGGGAAGCACTGCTCAATCGTCGCGGTACCACCTGGCGCCAGCTACCGGAGACTCAGAAGGAAGGTATCGAACGGGACAGCGCCGTCGCCCTGATGCTGGAGCATCCGGCGATGATCAAACGGCCGCTGCTGGATCTGGGCAACCGGCGAAAACTGGGCTTTTCAGTAGCGGATTACAGCCAGCTGTTTGAAAAACAGGCAGACTGACCCCATAGTCTTTTATTCGACCTGCTGCCAGAGCAGCAGTGTCGGCAGGGCTTTGAATATCTGAACAACAGCGATTTTTCCACCGCGGGGTGGAAGACAACGAACAATCGGAGAATAGATTCATGAGTGGTAATAACTTCAGTCTCGGTCTGGGTATCGGCACAAAATCTTCCAGAGGCGACTGGCTGGAAGTTTTCTACGCGAAGCCGGTATTCGAGCCCTGCAACAGCCTGATCAAAGCGCTGGCAGACGCCACCGGTTACGAGGGCGGCAACCAGGCCATCGATATTAATGCCGATCAACTGGATGCGCTTGCCGCCGCATTCGCCTCCGTTAATGCTGAAGATCAGCTGGCCATCGTCGAGACCCTGAAAGGTACCGAACAGCCACTGGTACTCTGCATTCTTCGGGACGACGACAAGCCGGCTTCCACCCCCGAAGTCTATCTGAAGCTGCAGCTGATCTCCCAGCGAATCATCAAGCCTCACGGCACCAGCCTGGACGGCATGTTCGGACTGCTGCCCAATGTTGCCTGGACCAGCGAAGGCGCCATCGCGCTGGAAGATCTGCCGCAACGCCAGCTGGCGGCCCGCGCTGCCGGCAGAGTACTGGACGTTCAGTCTGTGGATAAATTCCCGAAAATGGCCAACTACACAGTGCCCGCCGGCACCCGCATCGCCGCCACGTCACGGGTTCGTCTGGGTGCTCACCTGGGTGAAGGAACCACCATCATGCATGAGGGCTTCGTTAACTTTAACGCCGGCACCCTGGGCACCAGCATGGTCGAAGGCCGCATCTCTGCCGGCGTTGTGGTTGGCGAAGGCTCCGACCTCGGCGGCGGCTGCTCCACCATGGGCACCCTGTCCGGCGGCAACAACGTGGTTATCTCCGTTGGCGAAGGCTGCCTGATCGGCGCCAACGCCGGTCTCGGTATCCCACTGGGTGACCGTTGCACCGTTGAAGCAGGTCTGTACGTGACCGGCGGTTCCAAGGTGGTGGTTCTGGACGATCAGAACAAGGAAGTGGAAGTGGTCAAGGCCGGCGCTCTGGCCGGTAAGACCGATCTGCTGTTCCGTCGCAACTCCCAGAATGGACGTATCGAGGTCAAGACCAACAAATCGGCGATCCAGCTGAACGAAGAGCTGCACTCCAACAACTGATTGTTGTCGGCGCAGAGCTGAAACTGAGAAAACCCGCCGACCGGCGGGTTTTTTATGCCATCACAACAATTCAGACCACCCGGCGCTCCCCTGTGTGCTGCAGCCAGTGTGCCCCCAGCCCCAGCAGCAGCCCCCAGAAGGCACTGCCGATTCCCATCAGTGACAATCCGGAAGCGGTGACCATAAACGTCAGTAATGCAGCTTCACGATCCTTCTCCTCTGCCAGCGATGCAGCAAGGCTGTTGCCGATGGTTCCCAGCAGCGCCAGCCCGGCGATGGCCATCACCAGCTCCCGGGGAAAGGCGGTAAACAGCGCCGCAACCGTGGCACCAAAAATCCCGGTAAGCAGGTAAAAAAAGCCGGCCCAGAGTGCTGACGGGTAGCGCTTAGCGGGATCGGGATCCACTTCCCGCCCCATACAGATCGCCGCGGTGATCGCTGCCAGATTAAATGCAAAGCCGCCGAAGGGAGCCAGTATCACACCGGTAACTCCGGTCCAGCCAATCAGCGGTGAAGCCGGAAGATCATAGCCGTGAGCTCTCAGCACGGCGATACCAGGTACATTCTGTGACGCCATAGTCACAACAAACAGCGGTATGCCGACACCGATCAACACCGGCAATGAGAAGTCCGGCCACATCAACACCGGTTCCGCCAGCTGCCACTGCAGCCGGTCCAGTTGCAGCAGTCCCTGTGCAGCTGCCAGCCCAAGCCCCACCAGCAGCACCAGCGGAATAACGTAACGGGGCAGACAGTGACGAGCCAGCAGGTAAACAAGCAGCATCAGCCCGGCCAGCAACAGCTGTGTTTCCATCGCCACAAACAGATCCAGACCAAAGCGCAGCAGCACCCCGGCCAGCATTGCCGAGGCCAGGCTGCGGGGGACATAACGCATAATCAGCTCAAACCAGCCGGTGATGCCACAGATGGTGATCAGCAGCGAGCAGAACAGGAAAGCGCCGATCGCCTCTGCCATCGGTACACCGGACAGCGCGGTGACCAGCAGCGCCGCCCCCGGGGTCGACCAGGCGGTCAGCACCGGGCTGCGATACCAGAGCGACAGACCGATACAACTGATCCCCATACCGATGCCCAGTGCCCACAGCCAGGAACTGATCTGAGCCGGCGTGGCTCCGGCAGCTGCCGCCGCCTGGAAGATTATGACCGCCGAGCTGGTGTAACCGACCAGCACCGCCACGAAACCCGCCGACAGGTGGGGGAGATTCAGTTTTCTTAGCATACGGATTCCTGCTGACCTTAAACCGCCTGACGGCACCACACACCTTGTGCGCTATAACGCACACGCTGGACAATACTAACAGCCGTACGCTATAACGCACAACACTCGACCCCCTGAACAATTCGTAAATGGTGCAAACAGGTAAATGCAGGAACTGAACCGACACCTGGCTCAAACTCTGAAAGCTATTCGGACGGACCGGGGCTGGAGCCTGGACAGGACGGCCCGGGAGACCGGGGTCAGCAAGGCGATGCTCGGACAGATCGAACGGGGTGAGTCCAGCCCCACGATCGCCACCCTCTGGAAGATCGCCAGCGGTTTCCAGACCTCGCTCTCTTCCTTTATCGAACCGACACCCGAAGAAGAGAACGGAACCCTCTGCCGCTCCGCCGACCAGCTTCGCCATCAGCCGGGTGAAAAGGGGATGCTGGTCTCTTCACTGTTCCCCTATGAATCCCGCTTCGGTTTCGAGATGTTCGAGCTGACATTGCTACCCGACTATGAGCGCCGATCCGAACCTCATGAGAGCGGAGTCACCGAACATGTCGTTGTATTATCCGGTGAGATGGAACTGTTGCTGGCGGGGAAATGGCGACCGCTGAGAAAGGGGGATGCGGTACGTTTTGCCGCTGACCACCCCCATGGTTACCGCAACCGGAGTTCGGAGCCTGTCGTCTTTCACAACCTGATTCATTACCCGGGCTGAGGAGGAGGCGACCCGGACAGCCCGCTCTGAGGCCAGGCTATCGGCTTCAGACCGGCCGGGAGCGGCAGGGCCGCAATCAGGAAGTCGAACAGGAGGCATTCCCCCCGTTGCGGCTTCGGCACTCGCGATGGCGGGAACTCAGTGGTGATGACCACCGGCGCCGTGAGCATGGCCGTGCTCCAGCTCTTCCGCGGATGCATCCCGAACATCGGTGATTTCGACCTCGAACTGCAGCGTCTCGCCGGCCAGGGGATGGTTGCCGTCGACGCTGACATGAGTTTCGGTAACCTTCGTCACGACCACCGGCTGCTCACCCCAGGGAGTCTGGGCCATAAAGCGCATTCCCACTTCGATCTCATCGATACCGTCAAAGGCGCTGCGATCCACTTCCTGAGCCAGCTCAGGGTTGATCTCGCCATAGCCCTCTTCCGGAGACACCTGAACACTGACCTTATCGCCGGCCTGCTTGCCGGTCAGCGCGTTTTCCAGCCCGGGAACGATATTGTTCATCCCGTGCAGATAGGCCATCGGCTCTCCACCGGCGGAACTGTCTATCTGCTGGCCTTCGGCATTGGTCAGGGTGTAGTGAATCAGTACCACTTTTTTGTCTGCAACTTGCATAGGAATCAGTCCTGTCTATCAGAGGACAGAACAGCGCAAGCTGGCAAAGGCCTCAGATTATTAGAAGAGGGGCTGTGGTCAGCCGCAGTCTATACATGGCGTCAAAAATCACGAATTCAAGGGCTGCCGGGCCGGAACCGCAAAACAGCCGCCCGGCACCGGCTTCGTGCCTGCGGATTGCACCTTCAGCGACTGCTGCCCTTCTGGCCGTGGTTTTTCTGCTCAGTGCAGGTCGTTCGAGAGCGCGCGAACCGTTGCCTCCGGCAACCGCACCGCTTCAACCCGACAGGCCGGATGATCACAACCCATACGGACCGTCACGGCATCCCTTACCCCGGCCATCATCTCTCCGGTCAGCTCAAATCGCAGAAAATGCACCGCCGAAGTTTTCTCGGAGGTGGTTCGCTCCAGATCCTCATTGGCCACCGGATACACCCGCTCGCACTCCCCGATCCGAACCCACAGCTGTTCTTCGATACCGATCAGCTCTGTCAGCGCCTGCCTGCGCTGTTCGACATCCTGATACTCGATCATCAGCGTCGCCTTCCAGTTGTGGCCGTCGGGGATCAGCGGATTATAGGCCTCCAGCTCCTCCAGCAGCTCCGTTTCGCCGGTGATATTTTCCGCCCGGATCATCTCCTGCACCTGGTACTTCATGGTCATATAGTCCTCAAAAAAGAGGCACAGATGATCACCCAGCTGCACCCGCCGGGGCTGCTTATGGGCCATTACCGCCTGGCGAAAGGCGGGGCGCTTCAGATTGTAGCTGCGGGGGTCATCCAGGCTGTCGAGAGTCAGCTTGCGATTCATCAGGTGTCTCCTGTTCCATCTGCCGCTTTCCGGGACGGGTTCAGATTCCGTAGGCTCGGCGCAGCAGTTTCATCGGATGCAGCGCCTGCTGGTCACCGTCAAGGTGGTGCTCGATGTGAGCGCCGGCCATCGGACAGTCGCTGCCGTAGTGATCCGGCGACTGCTGCTGTACTGCCCGGGTCACCGGTCTGACAATCCGGGCGGCAGCGTCATAAGTCTCCGATTTCACCGCATAGGTGCCATCATGACCCGAACAGCGCTCGATCACCTTCACTTCGGTGTCCGGGACCAGTCGCAGTACATCGCGGGTTTTCAGGCCGATCTTCTGCACCCGCAGATGGCAGGCCAGGTGGTAGCTGACGGTGCCGAGACTTTCTGTAAACTCGGTATTGAGCAATCCCTGACGGTGTCGTCGCCAGAGGTAATCGAAAGGATCAAAAAAGGCAGCGGCCACGGCCTGCACCTGCTCGTCATCGGGATAGAGCAGCGGCAGCTCCTGTTTGAACATCAGGACACAGGAGGGAACCGGCGCCACCAGATCCCATCCCTGCTGCACCAGTTCAAAGAGTCTCGGAATGTTGGCCGACTTCAGCCGCTCGACGCTGTCCAGATCTCCCAGCTCCATCTTCGGCATGCCACAGCAGCTTTCCAGCGTCATCAGTCGGACCGGAATCCGGTTGTGCTGATACACCGCCACCAGATCTTCCCCGATATCCGGCTCGTTGTAGTTACAGTAGCAGGTAGTAAACAGCACCACCCGCCCCTGCAGGCCTTCTCCGGCGACAACCTGTTCGCTGCTGCTATCCGCTTCAGCCTGCTGGCCCTGCAGGCGCTGACGCAGGGTCGGGCTGCGGTAAGCCGGCAGCTTCGCCCGGGCATCGATACCCAGGGTTTTATCCATGGCCTGGCGGATCAGGCCGTTACCGTTCGCGGCACTGGTCATAGAACTCAGCAGCGGCCGGGAAAACACCTTTCCCATGGCGTCGGTGCTGGTGATCAGCCGGTCCCGCATCGATGCGCCCTGCTGGCGGAATTTTACCGCCTTGGCACGCAGCATCAGGTGGGGGAAATCGATATTCCACTCATGGGGCGGCACATAGGGACATTTGGTCTGAAAACAGAGGTCACAGAGATAGCACTGATCCACCACCTGCTGATAATCCGCTTTATCGACCCCATCAACCTCCATGGAGTCACTCTCGTCCACCAGATCGAACAGGGTCGGAAAAGCGTTGCACAGGCTGACGCAGCGACGACAGCCGTGACAGACATCAAACACCCGCTCCAGCTCCTGCTCCAGTGCCTGCGGCTGCCAGAACTGCTCCTGCTGCTGTCCCAGCGGGTGACGGGTGGGGGCTTCCAGGCTGCCTTCGCGAATGGCACGGCTGCTACTCATCTCAATCTCCCGCCTGCAGAATAAAAAAAGTCCGGCCCGCCGGTCAGTGCGGGCCGATAACTGAGCCGATCAGAACTCAGAGTGTATCCAGCGCTTTCTGGAACCGGTTGGCATGGGAACGCTCGGCTTTGGCCAGCGTCTCAAACCAGTCGGCGATCTCGTCGAAGCCCTCCTCCCGGGCTTCCCGGGCCATTCCGGGATACATATCGGTGTATTCATGGGTTTCGCCGGCTATCGCCGCCTTCAGGTTGTCGGGAGTTTCACCGATCGGCAGGCCAGTGGCCGGATCGCCGACCGCTTCCAGATACTCCAGATGACCGTGTGCGTGGCCGGTTTCTCCTTCGGCGGTGGAACGAAATACCGCGGAAACATCGTTATAACCTTCGATATCCGCCTTAGCGGCAAAGTAGAGATAGCGTCGGTTTGCCTGAGATTCACCGGCGAAGGCGGCTTTCAGGTTTTCTTCGGTGCGTGATCCTTTCAGAGACATGACGGACCTCCTGATCTGTATGCGGTCTGGGTTGTCTTATTTTCCTGATCTGTTCCGGATACGGCCGGTCGCAGGTACGACCGCCAGCCGCTGACCTGCCGCAGACAAGCAGCGGGCTTCCGTTATCATCCTGGACCTGCGGCTATACTGTTTCCAACGAGAAAAAACGAAGGTCGTAATCGAAAAATTCGATTACCGGAGGAACCCCGTGCCACTGTCCCTGAAGCAACTCCGCTACGTCTGCGCGGTCGACAGGCACCGACATTTCGGTCGCGCCGCCGAAGCCTGCTTTGTCACCCAGTCAACACTCAGTGCCGGGGTCCACGAGCTGGAATCGCAGCTGGACACCATCCTGTTCGAACGTAATCACAAACAGGTACTGGTGACCGACAGCGGGCGGGAGATTATCCGTCGGGCCCATATCATTCTGCGGGAAACCGAAGACCTGATCGGGTTCGCGCGGTCGGTGTCGGAGCCCCTGAGTGGCGAGCTGCATCTGGGGGTCATTCCCACTATCGCCCCCTTCCTGCTGCCAGGCCTGCTCTCCTATATCCGCCAGCAACATCCACAACTGCAGCTGTTTCTGCGGGAAGATCTCTCCTCCAGCCTGCTGGAGCGGCTGCACCGGGGGGAGCTGGATCTGATTCTCTGGGCCCTGCCCTACCCCTCCACAGAAACCTGCGAGCTGCCTCTGTTCGAAGATGAATTTATGGCGGTGTACCCACCGGAGCACCCGCTGGCCAGCAGACCCTGCCTGCAGCAACAGGATCTGGAGGGGCAGAATCTGCTGCTGCTGGAAGAAGGTCACTGCCTGCGAGACCACGCCCTGGAGGCCTGCAAACTACGCGATCGGGATTTCAGTCAGAGCTTCCAGGCCTCCTCGCTCTACACCCTGGTCCAGATGGTCGCCAACGGCATCGGTCTGACCCTGCTGCCGGCGATGGCAGTGGACAGCGGAATCCTGCATGACACCGGCTTGCAGGCCCGGCGTTTCGATCAGGAACAGGTCAGTCGGGAAATAGGCCTGGTGTGGCGTAACACCGACCCACGGGAAGCCGATTATCGGTTGCTGGCGGAATCGATTCTGCGACACCGGCAGCTCGGACACTGACCATCCTCCACCAGGAATCGGTGATTGACTAAACATCAATAACGATTATCATTTGCACTCAGATACTCGTTCAGGAACTTCCTGCTATGTGCAAATCCCCCGACAGATTCTCCGACAGGTCCGGCGGCACGGCCGCAGGGGCCCGTTTCCGTCGTCTGCGATTATGGGAGCTTCATCCTCACTACCACTGTTCGGTGCTGGGAACCTGTCTGACCATGGAGGAACTGCACAAGGTGGCCCGCCAGAGCCGGCTGCCGATTGCAGCGGACAGCTCAGATTTCAGGTTGCACTCCACCATGGTCGCTCAGGCCGCTGAAAAAGGCCGTATCGCACGCAATCTGCAGCGTATGCTGGAACGCAAATACCAGCGTCAGGTCCGCCAGCTGGGCCGGAACCATGAGAATCAGCAGTTCCGTAAACACTGGCATCAGGCCCTGAAGAGCGGCGACATTCCCGGCTGGCTCTGGGCGCTGATGACCCATCCGACGGCGGATCCCGAGCTGATCGCCGAGATCCATCAGCAGGTCCATATGCTTTCCCACCTGCAGGGCGCCACCAACCGCGCCGACCTTCGCTACTGCCGGGATCTGGAGCAGCAGGTAACCGACCTGCAGCAGCAGCTGGAACAGAGCCGTCAGTACCGCCAGCAGCACCAGGCCAGTCAGGACAGGCTGATGCAGGCCCAGCAGAAAGCGCTGTCGGCACTGCGCCAGCAGGTGGTCGAACCACCCGTGGATATCATCAGGGTGCGGGATCAGTTGCGCGAACAGCAGAAAAGCAGCCGTCAGCTACAGAAGCGGCTGGAATGGACGGAAACCCGACTAAGCGACCGGGAGATCCGGCTGACCGAGCTGGAGCAGGGGATCGAAGGGTTAAAAGAGCAGCTGGCGGAAGCCCGCCAGGAGCGGGAGGGGCTGGAGCTGAGTCTCGCCAGCCTGCTGAGCGCTGAATCAGCGGATCAACCGGTTCTGAAAAACGGCGACCTGCACGGTCGGCAACTGATCTACGTCGGCGGCCGCAATCGGCTGCTGCCCCATATGCGGGCCCTGACTGAAATTCACAATGGCCGGCTGGCTCACCACGACGGCGGCCTGGAGGACAGCCGTGCAGGCCTGCAGCACAGCCTTAGCGCCGCCGATATGGTGTTCTGCGCCATCGACTGCATAAGCCACGATGCCTGTCTCAGGGTCAAACGCTACTGCAAAAAATACGACAAGCCCTTTATACCGTTGCGCAGCTCCAGCCTGTCCGCCTTCTCCGGTGGCCTGCAATCGCTGTTCAGCGAGCAGCAGACAGCCCGCGACCTGCCCGACAGTGGCTGAACCGGACCTGATTTATCGAAGTCGGCGAACTTCAGGGCTGACCTTCGGTCAATAAGGGTTCCAGCTGCGGCCAGATGTTATCCAGCAGTCGCTGCTGAGCTTTATCATTGGGATGGATGCCGTCACTCTGCATCAGTTCTGGCGTACCGCCGATACCGTCAAGGAAAAAAGGATGATAGGAAATCCGGTTTCGCTCCGCCACTTTCGCAAACACCCGGAAGAAGCCTTCGGCGTAGCGGCGGCCATAGTTAGGCGGAATTCGCATGCCCAGCAGCAGCACATCGGCACCGGCATCGCGGGAACGGCTGACCAGCGCATCCAGATTGGATTCCACCGCCTTAAGCGGTGTACCACGCAGGCCATCGTTGCCGCCCAGCTCGATAATCACCAGTTCCGGCTGATGGCGGTCCAGCAGATCCTGCAGACGGGTCAGTCCGCCGGTGGTGGTCTCTCCGCTGATACTGGCGTTGACTACACTGACTTCTGCGCCGCGGCCCTGCAGCCGCCGCTCCAGCAGCCTTACCCAGCCAGCATCCGCTTCCAGTCCATAACCGGCGCTGATACTGTCACCCAGTACCAGCAGTTCCAGCGCCTCAACTCTGACCGGCAGACACAGAACCAGCAGCAGACAATATGACAGACACAGACGTGACATCTTTAACAGCACCAGCAGTAACCTCTGATCAGACTCCGGCAATTCTGCAGGCCCGCAACCTCGGCAAACGGGTGGAGGCCCAGCAGGGCAATATCACCATTCTCAGCGGCCTTGCGCTGGAGGTCAACCATGGCGAGAGTGTCGCCATTCTCGGCGCTTCCGGCGCCGGCAAATCAACTCTGCTGGGACTGCTGGCCGGCCTCGACAGCGTCAGCAGCGGTGAAGTGCTGCTCGGCGGCGAACCTTTCAGCGCCCTCAGCGAGGATCAGCGAGCGGCGGTACGCAGCCGCAATGTCGGTTTTGTGTTTCAGAACTTCCAGTTGCTGCCGGCCCTGACCGCCCTCGAGAATGTGATGCTGCCGCTGGAGCTTAATGGCGACGGCCGGGCCGAAAGCGAGGCCCGGCGCCACCTGGAGCGGGTCGGTCTGGTCGACCGGCTCGACCACTACCCCCGTCAGCTGTCCGGCGGCGAGCAGCAGCGGGTCGCCATCGCCCGCGCCTTTGCCAGCCACCCGCAGCTGCTGTTTGCCGATGAGCCGACCGGCAACCTCGATCAACACACCGGCGAACGCATTATCGACCTGCTGTTTCAGCTCAATGAAGAGCAACAGACCACCCTGGTGCTGGTCACTCATGACATTCGCCTGGCCGAGCGCTGTCAGCGTCGGCTGGAGCTGGTGGACGGCCATCTGGAGCCAATGCCATGAGCCGGGCTATCGCCACCGGCGCCGCCATGGAAGGGCATCCGCTGCGCGCCTCACTGGCCTTCAGGCTGCTATGGCGGGAGTGGAAAGGCGGCGAACTGAGGCTGCTGCTGATCGCCCTGGTGATCGCCGTCACCGCCAGCTGCGCGGTGGGCTTCTTTACCGACCGGGTGGAACGGGCGCTGGTCCGTCAGGCGACCGAATTTCTGGGTGCCGATCTGGTCCTGCAGACCGCCCGCCCCTTCCCGCAATCGCTGGTGGATCAGGCCGGCAAGCGCCAGCTGAGCTACAGCGAGCAGCTGATATTCCCCAGCATGCTGATCAACGGCGACGATATGCTGCTGACCAGCATCAAGGTGGTGGACGACAGCTATCCCCTGAAGGGGGCCGTCAAAGTCGCGGTCAGCCGCAGTCAGGCGCCGGACAGTCTGCGTCAGGGACCGGAACCGGGCGAACTCTGGCTGGAGCCGCGAATTCTGGAATCCCTGCAGCTGAATATCGGCGACCAGGTGGAGCTGGGAGCGTCGGTGTTTCGGGTCAGCCGTCTGCTGATCCACGAGCCGGATCGCGGTGGCGGCCTGTTCAGCCTGCAGCCCCGGGCGATAATGAACCGTACGGATCTGGCCGCCACCGAAGTGATTCAGCCCGGCAGCCGGGTTCAGTATCGCTACCTGTTTAATGGCGAAGAAAGCGCCCTGGCGCCGCTTCGGGACTGGCTGCAGAGCCGCCTCAACCCGGGCGAGCGTATTCTCGATATCCGCCGGGAAAGCCCCAGCCTCGGCACCACCCTGACCCGGGCCCAGAACTATCTGAATCTGGCCGGCCTGATGGCGGTGATTATGGCCGGCATCGCCATCGCCATGGCGGCCCGGCGCTACAGCGAGCGTCACTACGATACCGCCGCCCTGCTGCGCTGCTTTGGCCAGTCACAGCAGCAGATCCTGAAACTGTTCAGCCTGCAGTTGCTGGTGGCCGGCAGCCTGGCCTCGCTGATCGGTGTGCTGCTGGGCTGGCTGGCCCAGTATCTGCTGGTGGAGATGCTGTCGGGGCTGGTGCCCGGTACCCTGCCGGGTCCCGGCCTGAGACCGGCGCTGGTGGGCTTCGCCACCGGTATGCTGGTGCTGGCCGGCTTCGCTCTGCCGCCCCTGCTGCGACTGAGCGATGTGTCGCCGCTGCGGGTTTTGCGCCGCGAACTGAGCCCGCTGCCTCGCAGCGCCTGGCTGATCTACGGCCTGTCAGCCGTGCTGATTTTCGGCCTGCTGCTAACCTACAGTCAGGACCTGAAGCTGACCCTGATCATCGCCGGCATCGGCAGCCTGGCCACCCTGCTACTGGGTCTGCTGGCCTGGCTGCTGCTGCGGTTGCTGACCCGTATCCCCGGCCCACTGGCCTGGCGCCTGGCCTGTAAGAACCTGCTCCGTCATCCCCGCGACAGCCTCAGCCAGCTGTTTGCCTTCGGCATTACCCTGGCCGCCATGGCACTGGTCCTGTCGGTGCGCAGTGACCTGTTGCAGAACTGGGAGGAACAGCTGCCTGAGCGGGCTCCCAATAATTTTCTGATCAACATCCAGTCCTGGCAGATTGCCGATCTGCAGCAGTTCTTCAGCGAACGTCAGATCGATAACAGCGGCATCTACCCGATGGTGCGGGGACGGCTGAGTCACATTAACGATCGTCCGGCCGCCGATGTGCTGGAACCGGAATCCCATGGCAGGAGGGCCATTCGCCGGGAACTGAACCTGACCTGGAGCGAGCAGCTGGCATCCGACAACAGAATCACCGCCGGCCGCTGGTGGCAGGCGGAGGACAGCGGTCAGCCGCTGATCTCGCTGGAGCAGGACCTGGCCCGGGATCTGGGGGTCGGTCTTGGCGACCGACTGCGTTTCAGCTTCGGTGACCGTACCATCGATGCCGAAATCATCAGTCTGCGTAGCCTCAACTGGGAATCGCTGCGACCAAACTTCTTTATCATTTTCCCGCCCGGTGGCCTCGAAGGCCTGCCGGCCAGTTTTATCACCAGCTTCTACCTGGAAGCGGATCGGGGTAGCCACCTGACCGAACTGATCAGACAGTTCCCGACTCTGACGCTGCTGGAGGTCGACCGCCTGCTGGACAATATTCGCACCATTGTGGCCCGGGTCAGCAACGCCGTAGAGTATGTACTGATGTTTGTGCTGGCGGCAGGAGTCACGGTGCTGTTTGCCGCCCTGGCCAGCAGTATCGACGAGCGCCTTCAGGAGGGCGCGCTGCTGCGCACCCTGGGAGGCAGCAGCCGGACCCTGGGCAAGATGCTGGGACTGGAGTTTCTGCTGATGGGGGCGCTGGCCGGAGTGCTGGCGGTCCTGCTTAACGAAGCGGTCACCTTCTGGCTATATGAACAGCTGCTGAAGCTGAACTATCAGCCCGCAACTCAGCTCTGGTTATGGACGCCACTGCTCGGCGCGCTGCTGGTCGGACTGGCCGGTATCACCGGAACCCGTCGGGTACTTCGCCAGTCACCACTGCAGGTGCTGCGGGAGCTCTGACTCCCCGGCACCACGGCCAGCACAGCCTGGCCGCTTTCGCCACCTCAAATCACCGATTTCTTGATCTGAGTTACCCTTTTCGCCGTAGGGTTTAT
This sequence comes from Motiliproteus sp., assembly GCA_965230185.1. Lineage (GTDB taxonomy): Bacteria > Pseudomonadota > Gammaproteobacteria > Pseudomonadales > Balneatricaceae > Motiliproteus. The sequence continues at coordinate 409,656 of OZ245995.1, read as the reverse complement.
GCTACTGTCGCTGTTCAAACACCTGCTTAATTAACAATATTCTGCATAACAACGAAAACCCTGCCGGAGGGCGGGATTTTCAGTAACCGATGTCTACCTATCGAGGTTTCCAGAAGATGTCCGGCCAGACTAGCGCTTCACAAACCCGTTCTATCAGCTTCAAAATCGATATCGCCCTGGTGATCCTGTTTCTGACCATGCTGATTGTGTCGGCGCTCTATCAGTTTGCCAGCCAGCGCGCCATGGTTGAGGAAATGGTGGTCAAACAGGCCAGCGGACTGGCCGAATCCTATTTCGATAACGTCAACACCCTGATGCTGACCGGCAAGATGGCCCAGAAGGAGCTGGCTCGCGGCAAAGTCACCGCCCGCGACGAAGTGCTGGATGCCCGGGTATTACGCGGCCCGGCAGTGGAGAAGATCTACGGGCCGGCCAAAGGTTCCTCGAAACCCTCCGATCAGCTGGACCAGCAGGCACTGTCCGGAGAGTCCATCCAGACCTTCTACAGCGATGGCGATGCACGACGGCTGACCGTTGCTTTCCCGCTGGTCGCCACTAAGGATTTTCGTGGCACCAACTGCATCATGTGTCACGCCAGTCCGGAAGGCACCGTGCTGGGTGCAGTACGCCTGGACTACTCGCTGGAAGAACTGGATGCCAATATCGCCCGCCAGATCTGGATGAATATCGGCCTGAACACCCTGATGCTGGTGATCGGTCTGGTGATTATCAGCTGGATTCTGCGCAAGGTGGTTACCCGCCCGCTGGCCAGTGTTATCAGCACCCTGCGTAATGTTGAAACCAGTGCCAACCTCAACCACCGAATTCGTATCGACAGCAACGACGAACTGGGCGAAGTGGCCAACAGCTTTAACAGCATGATGGAGAAGTTCAGCCATATTATTCAGCGAGTGCTGACCTCCTCACAGCAGATGAATCAGGAATCCGTTCAGCTGGAGCGGGCTGCCAGCGCCAATATCGAAGGCACTCAGCGCCAGCATGCAGAAACAGACCAGGTCGCCACCGCCTTTACCGAAATGGAACAGACCTCCCAGGAGGTCGCCAGCAACGCCACCTCAGCCGCAGCGGCCACTGACGAAACCAACCGCCGGGCACAGGAAGGCCGCCGCCGGGTGGAAGACTCTATTAACAGCATCAATACCCTGTCCGGTGATCTGGCCGCTACCGCAAAGGTGGTGCAGAAGCTGGAAGAGCACAGCGAAGGCATCGGCAAGGTCGTGGAAGTGATCTCCACTATCGCCGGTCAGACCAACCTGCTGGCGCTTAATGCCGCCATCGAAGCAGCCCGAGCCGGTGAGCAGGGACGAGGTTTTGCAGTGGTTGCCGATGAAGTCAGGGCACTGGCGACACGCACCCACGAATCCACCTCAGAGATTCAGGCGATGATCGAGGAGCTGCAGACCAATGCCCGTGAGGCTGCGGAAGTGATGAATCAGAGCTGCGATCGCGCCGCCACCAGCGTTGAACATACCGCCGAGACCGGAGAATTCCTCACCGAGATCACCGGCGCCATCGCCGAGGTTAATGCCCTGAATACCCAGAACGCCACGGCGGCGGAGGAGCAGCAGGCGGTGGCCAGTGAGATTAACCGCAGCATTCTCAGCATCAACGATATTGCCGATCAGACCACCCAGAACTCCCATCAGGTAGCCGCTGCCACAAAAGCATTGTTGGAACTGTCCCGGGACCTGCAACAGGCGGTCGGCGAATTCAACCTGGATGCCCTTAAAGAGGAAAAAAACGATTCCTGAAAGCACTACCGGGCCGGTATCCCCTGCCGGTCCGGGCTGATTGTCAGACAGGAAAATACCCTGATGGCCAGGCGAGTGAGGGCAGGCGCAAATCTGGGACTGAGCACGTGAATATCTGAGCTGCGCAAAGGTCCGCTGAGGGCAGGGCCAGTCTGCGGGAAATCCTCTACAAAGGTACTGAAGCTCTCAGAAATCCTGGCTGAAGGGCTCCTCAGCCATCAACTGCTCGAGATCTTTGAGAATCTTCTCCACTTCCTGGCGTCCGGCCCGGTTAAAGATATAACGGCCGATGCCCGAGGGATAACCGGGATGCTCCTCATCGCCCTCCGACAGGACGATACAGCGCTGACGAATCTCTTCAAGCTCCGGATCATGGAGGATCGGGTAACCGATAAACAGATCCCAGCTCTGCTGCAGCGCATCTCCTTCGATCACTTTTTTCAGCAGGTCCGCGGTCTTACGGCGGTCCGGACGGTAGGTGGTAGCGGCGGAGCGGCTGAAGGTCCAGAGCAATCCCCCCAGTACAATCGCCGTCATTACGATAGTCGCCAGCAGTTCCATAGCCGGTTACTGCTCAAAATTGTAATGAGCCAGTTTGCTGGCCGCCGCGAGGATAGCGGTGCGGTGCTGTTTTTCCAGCCCTTCCCGTTCACGGGTCAGTTCAAAACGCTGTCTGATCTTCAGCTTTTTCCACTCTTCCAGGATCGGCATGTGCCTGGTCTGCTCATACATCTGATTGATAATGCAGAAATCCTCATGCTCGTGGAGATGGGGCGCCAGATGATCCAGCAGCTTCTTCAGACGGATACAGCCTTCGGCCAGTTCACACTGCTCGTCCTGCATCGCCAGCGATATCACCCGGACACTTTCCAGCAGATGATCCCGCTGAGCCTGGGCCTTGCTCTCCACGTCCGCCAGCAGCTCATCATGAAGCTGCCGGGCCCGCCGCTGACTCTGCAGCTGGCCACGAATAATGTACACAAGCCCGGCAATAACCAGTAAACCGACACCAATCAACAACAGCTGTAAGTTCTGACTCATGACCCCTCCGTAAAAAGAGCCTCATTGTACAGAGCCCCCCGAAAATTCGCAGCTGTTAATCCAGACCGCTCAGGTCGCCCAGGTCGCCAGGTCGCCGGACCCGAAAACTGACATATCGACATTTTTGCATCAGCAAAACAGACCCAAACCCACAAAAAGGCCATAAAAATTGATCTATCTATGCTTTTTAATTATTGAAAGAAAGTAAAACTAGGAATAATTCCTATACTTAACCACGTGATTATGTTGAATAATTGGTCCCACCACGGAGGGCAGACGGATCTGGCAGCCGCAGGACGCGAGCTGTTTCCCGGGATGGGAAGTCATGATGAAAAGGGGCTTAAGGAAGGTAATCCTGAAGCCCTTTGTCCTTTTCAGCGCTTGATTCTCGCTTATCACCCTCTTATCCGGGTATGCACAGGGCATTGCTCAGGCTCCGCCGTCAGCCGTAATTACCGCTCCAGCCAGCCACCGACTACCTGCAGAGGTTGTGGCCGACCGCTCTCACTGATCCAGAACACCATCGCCCGACGCTGTCCATTGTGGATATTCGTCAGCGTCTGCGGCAGTCGGAACTGCCATGACCCCGCCCCTTCCGCCTGCTGTTTCTCCAGCACCACAAACTGGTGTTCCAGCACCTTACCGCGGTTCTCACCACGCTCAACCCGGGTCTCATAATCAAACCCCAGCACCACAAGATGCGCCGTCATCCGCCCCTCAGGGGTGGACTGCGGCTGGTACGCCACCCTGACCGAGGTGCCGCTGAGTTCGGCGCTCAGACGACCACCATCCCTTGCAGCGGGTTCCGGTAACGGCCGTCCCCGAAAGAAGCCCCGCCACTCTCTGCCGTCCACCACCCAGCCCGGGGTGTAAACGGCCCGCAGCTGGCCATCCCGCTTCAACTGGCGCTGGCGAGCGCTGTAGCTGGCTTTTGCAAAGCGATCCCCCCAGCCCAGGTAGTCCCAGTAGTCGACATGAAAAGTCACCGGCACGACACCGCTCCACAGATCAGGATGTTTCAGCAGACGGCTAATGCGTTCGTCGGCAGGGGGACAACTGGAACAGCCTTCTGAGGTGTAAAGCTCTATCAGCTGCGGCGGCTGCCCGCTGTGTTCAAATGTCTGTGCCGCCAGCAGCTGGCTCAGCGGCAGCGCCGCTAGTACTGCCAGTACCGCGGTTACTATAGTTTTCATCCCGGACACCCCTCCCGATATTAGCAACTGGTTATTTTTAGAGAGAAAAATCGGCTCAATGTTGCACAGCCTGTGTATTTTTTTTCGGGGTTGTTGAATAATTCGGGGGTTGTACATCGCAGCTGATGAATTCGGATACTACACCGACGCCAGGAACCGTCCCGTCGATGATAAAGAAAATCCCTGTCGAAGCGCTGGAAACGGGCATGTATATTCATGACCTCAACTGTCGCTGGATCGATCACAACTTTGTCCGCAACCGGTTCACGGTCAGTAACCGCAAAACCCTGGAAAAAGTCCGCAAGCTGGGTGTCCGGGAGCTCTATATCGACACCGGCAGGGGCGCCGATGTCGTCGACGCTCCCAGTAAAGAGGAGGACGACCAGCGTCAGGAGCAGGCGGTCAGAGAGCTGCTGGAGACGCCGGACAAACCGGAAATCCCTGCCCCGGTCAGCTATGAACAGGAGCTGAGTCGTGCAGTAGAGGTCTCCAGGGACGCCAACCGGCTGGTCTCGAATCTGATGACGGATGTCCGCCTGGGCCGCCAGGTTGAGCTGGAGCAGACCACCGAGACCGTAGAACGGATGACCCGCTCACTGATGCGTAACCCCAACGCTCTGATGGGACTCGGCCGTATTCGCCACGCCGATAAATACACCTTCGAGCATTCCGTCAGTATCTGCACCCTGATGGTGGCCTTTGCCCAGTACCTGAAGCTGGAACCTGAGCTGATCACCCAGATCGGAATCGGTGCCATGCTCCACGATATCGGTAAGATCCGGATTCCGGAAGAGATCCTGAATAAGCCGGGCAAACTCACCGACGAGGAGTTTCGCATCATGCGAAGCCATGTCAGCCGGGGACGCCGGATCCTGGCCCGCAGTGAAGGCATCACCCCCACCGCGCTGGCCGTGGTTGCCGAGCACCACGAGCGCTATGACGGCAGCGGCTACCCGAACCAGCTCAAGGGCGATCAGATCAGCCTCTGTGGCCAGATGGCCGCTATCGTCGACGTCTATGACGCCATCACCAGCGACCGCTGCTACCACAAAGGTATGCCGCCCACAGCCGCGCTGCGAAAAATATACGAATGGAGCCGCTTTCACTTCAATCCGGAACTGGCGCAGCACTTTATCCGCTTTGTCGGCGTTTACCCTACCGGCTCGGTGGTAGAGCTGCAGAGCCGACATATCGCCCTGGTGATGTCGAAGGCCAGCGAAGACCCGCTCAATCCCCGACTGCTGCTGGTCTACGACACTGGCAGGAAAAGGATGATTCAGCCCCGCGAATATGACCCCAGAGCCAACAACGACAGCATCGTCGGCTACACCGTCGCCGAAAAATGGGGACTGGAAACCCGCAAACTGCTGGCTTTGCTGGTCTGAATCTGTGCCCGGCAGCGGCGTCAGCCGCTCCGGCCTTCTGCTGAACCGGCTGTCCTTTTCCGGCCCGGACAGACATCGCTCCGGATTTCGTTTCCAGCCTGCCGAGCGGCGCATCGACGGCATGTTTTCAGCGGCCATACCCATCCCTTACCGAGCCTTCCTCCACCACACCCCATTTGAGTGCGCCGCACAAAACAGCGGGGCAGGCACGCACCATCCGGTTGCATGGACGGCCCTCTGGAATGTCAGCTTCAGTGGCCTGACAGAGCCGACAAGCAAACGTAAGCAACTGTAACAAAAGACAATAAAACCCATAAAAACAGACTGGCACAGTTTCTGCTGTGTTGGAGTCACCAGTTTTTAGTTGTGAGGTTTTATCCCCCATGAGTGTTCAATCTGACAAGTTCAGTCTGCTTTCCTTTACCGGGAAGATGAAGATCCTGCATATGAGCTGGATCGCCTTTTTTATCACCTTCTTCGTCTGGTTCAACCATGCCCCTCTGATCGGCGCCATCGCCGAGTCTCTGTCGCTCAGCAAGGAGCAGGTGAAAACCCTGCTGATCCTTAACGTGGCGCTGACCATTCCGGCGCGAATTGTGATCGGTATGCTGACCGATAAATACGGTCCCCGAATCACCTATTCGGCCATCCTGTTCCTGTCGGCAATCCCCTGCTTTATCTTCGCCACCGCCGACAACTTTGATCAGGCCGCCCTCGCCCGCTTCCTGCTCGGATTTGTGGGCGCCGGCTTCGTGGTGGGTATCCGGATGGTCAGCGAATGGTTTCCGGCCAACCAGCTGGGTACCGCCGAAGGGATCTACGGTGGCTGGGGCAACTTCGGTTCCGCTGCGGCGGCCATGTCCCTGCCAACTCTGGCGCTGCTGTTCGGCGGCGACCATGGCTGGCGCTGCGCCATCGGTATGACCGGGGTGATCAGCCTGGTGTTCAGCTTTATCTGGTACCGCAACGTCACCGACACCCCGAAGGGCTCCACCTATTTCAAACCCAAGCGCATCGGCGGTCTGGAAGTCACCAGCAAAGGGGATTTCCTGTTTCTGCTGCTGATGAAGATCCCGATGTATGCGGCGCTGGCGCTGCTGAGCTGGAAGCTGTCACCGGCCGGTGTAGCCCTGATCGGTGAGACCGCCGCCCTGACCGTCTACGCAGGTCTGGCAGTACTTTATGTCTACGACTGTTATAAGGCCTGGAGCATCAACCGGGAGATTTTCATCAAGCCGGTTCCGGAACTGCATCGCTATAAGTTCAAGCAGGTCGCCGTGCTTAACGTGCTCTACTTCGCCACCTTTGGTTCCGAGCTGGCGGTGGTCTCCATGCTGCCGCTGTTCTTCGCTGATGTGTTTGAGCTGGATATGGTCTACGCCGGTCTGCTGGCCTCGGCCTACGCCTTTATGAACCTGGTGTCACGCCCCGGCGGCGGCTGGCTGAGCGATCGCTTCGGTCGTCGTGTCACCCTGCTGGTACTGACTGCCGGTCTGGCCGGTGGCTACGCGCTGATGGCCACCATCGACAGCGCCTGGCCACTGGCGCTGGCGGTCATCGCCGCCATGGCCTGCTCCTTCTTCGTGCAGGCCGGTGAAGGCGCCGTATTTGCCGCCGTGCCGCTGATCAAACGCCGCCTGACCGGCCAGATCGCCGGCATGACCGGGGCCTACGGTAACGTCGGCGCGGTGGTTTACCTGACCGTGCTGTCGCTGGTCGACTACTCCACCTTCTTTATGGTGATCGCCGCCACCGCCGTGGTGGGTTTCGTCACTCTGCTGATGATGGAAGAACCCCGTGGTCAGATGGCGGAAGTGATGGAGGACGGCAGCGTGCAGATGATCGACGTCACCTGATCTCCGCCGGCTCCGTTCAGCAACCGCCGCGTCCTGCTGTCGCGGCGGTTGCTGCCTGCGCGCCTTCAGAGAACTGAGCCCATTCTCCCCCTTGCAGCAGAGACCAGCCCATGCAGAAGCAACTCAGGATCACCATAGGCGGCCACTCCAGCGCCGGCGTCAAACCTGAAAATCAGGACGCTTTTGCCGCCCACACCCCCGAGGATCACCAGCTGCAGCTGAAGGGCATCGCCTGTACCCTGGCGGACGGTGTCAGCTCCAGTGAGGAATCTCAGCTGGCCAGCCAGACCTCGGTGACCCACTTTCTCAGCGATTACTACAGCACCCCCGATTCCTGGACCGTGAAAACGGCCGCCGCCCGGGTGCTGACGGCGCTGAACGGCTGGCTGTATCAGCACGGCAATCGCGGTGACCGGGCCCGGAACTCGCTGGTCACCACCTTCTCCGCTCTGGTGGCCAAGTCCACCACCGCCCACCTGCTGCATGTCGGCGATTCCCGCATCTATCGCTTTCGTGACGGGGTTCTGGAACAACTGACCCGGGATCACAGCAGCAGCTACGACGGCCGCAGCGTGCTGACCCGGGCGCTGGGTCTGGAGACTCACCTCGACGTGGATTACCGCCGGGAGCCACTGGAGGAGCAGGATCTGTTTCTGCTCAGCACCGACGGCCTGCACGAATTTCTCGGTGATCGCGAACTGCGCCGGCGGCTGAAGCAGATCGGCAGCGACCTGGAGAGCGAGGCCCGGCAGCTGGTAGAGGCCGCGCTGGCCGCCGGCAGCGATGACAACATCAGCTGCGTATTGCTACGCGTCGACCAGTTACCGGCAGAAGCGCTGGAGGAAGCCCACCAGAAGCTGACCGAGCTGCCGGTACCGCCGGTGCTGAAGCCCGGCAACCGCATCGATGGCTACGAGGTGCTGGAGGTGCTGTTCAGCGGTACCCGCAGCCATCTCTACCTGGTCCGCGACGACGAAAACAATCGCCTCTGCGCCCTCAAAGCACCGTCGCTGAACTTCGCCGATGACCCGCTCTACCTGGACGGCTTTATCAAGGAAGAGTGGGTCGGTAAGCGCATCAACCACCCCGGGGTAATGAAGGTGTGCCAGCCCTCGCGCCCCAAACAGTTTCTCTACTATCTGGCCGAATACATTCCCGGCCAGACCCTGCGGCAGTGGATGACCGACAACCCCTGCCCGCCGCTGGAAGAGGTACGCGGCCTGATCCGGCAAATCGCCCGGGCGGTTCGGGCCTTCGGCCGTATGGATATGGTGCACCAGGACCTGAAACCGGAGAACATCCTGATCGACCGTAACGGTCGGATCAGAATTATCGATTTCGGCACCGTCCGTATTGCCGGCATCGACGAGATCAGCAGCCCGCTGGACGAAGGCGGCCCGGCCGGAGCGATCAACTATATAGCGCCGGAATACCTGATGGGAGAACGGGGTACACCCTGCTCGGACCTCTATTCACTGGGAGTGATCGCTTACGAGATGCTGACCGGTCAGACGCCCTACAAGCCCCGCCGCAGCTCAGAGGATCGGATCAGGGGCTACGCCGAATTGAGCTGGATTCCGGCCCGCCGGCTGCGACCGGACCTGCCGGCATGGATCGACGGGACGTTGCAGAAAGCCTGCGCCGCCGATCCGTCACGGCGTTATCCCGTCCTGTCGGAGTTTCTCTACGATCTCAGCCATCCCAACAAGGCGTTTCAACAGCTTGAACGCAGCAAGCCGCTGATCGAGCGTAACCCGCTGCTGTTCTGGAAAGGACTCTGCGGTGTGCTGCTGGCCACTCAGCTGGTGCAATTTTTCAGCTGAGCAAAGCTGCGTTGCGACAGGCACGGTTTTCCGGCCGCCGCTGCCAGAGCGGATCCTGCCGGTACTGCCCGTTCCTTCGGCCCCCGAATGCCAGCTGAGCCCCCTGGCCGTTCCCTCCGCTATTCGTTCCTTCCGCCATCCATATCTCAACCTCAGGGCTCCGGCCCGGCTTCTCCGGCACCACCAGCCCCGCACCGGTGCAACGCACCAGTACTGTTCATTGCAGTGCACCATGAGACGACACGATCACAGGCTCTGCCCCGTTTCGAGACCTTCCGCTCCGCCCTGGTGCACTGAAACAACCGCAGACCTGTCGCAAACCAGGAAAACAAACACCTTAATATCAATCACTTAATCAACAACAAAAAAGACTGGCACGGACCCTGCTAGATCCCTGCTAACTATACGGTAATCCGCTGGCAGCGCTGCCGCAGGAATTCAGATTTGAAACCCGGAGTAAACAATGAGTAAGCAGAAGATTGTTGTAGTAGGTAACGGCATGGTCGGCCACAAGTACATCGAAGCCTTGCTGGCCAGCGAACACAGGGATCAGTTTGAAATCGTCACCTTCAGCGAAGAGCCACGGGTTGCCTATGATCGTGTTCACCTGACCGAATTCTTCAGCAACAGCGGTGCCGACGATCTGGCGATGACCACCCTCGACAGCTATCAGTCCCGCGGCGTTGAGGTGTATCTCGGCGAGAAAGTGACCGCTATCAACACTGCAGATAAAACACTCAGCACCGACAAAGGCAGCGAACTGAGCTACGACAAGCTGATACTGGCCACCGGTTCCTATCCGTTTGTGCCACCGATTCCCGGTAATGACCGTAAAAACTGCTTCGTCTACCGCACCATCGAAGACCTGGAAGCCATCGCCGAAGCCGCCAAATCCTCCCGGGTCGGCGCCGTGGTCGGTGGCGGTCTGCTGGGACTGGAAGCGGCCAAAGCGGTGCTCGACCTCGGCCTGGAGGCCCATGTCGTCGAGTTCGCCCCCCGGCTTATGAGCGTGCAGGTGGATGAAGGCGGCGGCGCCCTGCTCCGCACCAAGATCGAAGAGCTGGGTGTCGGCGTCCACTGCTCCACCGCCACCAGCGGCATTGTCGATGGCAAAAAGCACCTGCACCGCATGGAATTTGGCGACGGTGAGCAGCTGGAGACCGATCTGATTATCTTCTCCGCCGGCATCCGTCCCCAGGATGAACTGGCCCGCTCCTCGGGCCTGGAGATCGGCGAGCGCGGCGGTATCGTCATCAACAATCAGTGCCAGACTTCCGATCCCGATATCTACGCCATCGGCGAATGTGCGCTCTGGAACAACCGCATCTTCGGCCTGGTGGCTCCCGGCTATCAGATGGCCAAGGTCGCCGCCGGCCACCTGATCGAGCAGTACGCCGAATCCGGTGAGTTGTACGCCTTTACCGGCGCCGACATGAGCACCAAGCTGAAGCTGATGGGCGTCGATGTCGCCAGCATCGGTGATGCCCAGGGCACCACCCCCGGCAGCCAGAGCTACACCTGGTACGACGAACCCAATCAGATCTATAAGAAGATCGTGGTCAGCAGCGACGGTAAGAAGCTGATCGGCGCGGTACTGGTGGGAGACGCCGGCGAATACGGTCAGCTGCTGCAGCTGGCCCTGAACGGTATCGATCTGCCCGCCAACCCGGAATCGCTGATCCTGCCTGCCAGCGACGGTTCCGCCGCCTCCGGCCTCGGCGTCGATGCCCTGCCGGAGAGCGCCCAGATCTGCTCCTGCTATGACGTCAGCAAAGGTCAGCTGGCCGATGCGGTGGCCGCCGGTTGCCACGATCTCGGCAGCCTCAAGAGTGAGACCGGCGCCGCCGCCGGCTGTGGTGGCTGCAGCGCGCTGGTGGGCCAGGTGCTGAACGCCGAACTGGCCAGTCTCGGCATGGAGGTCAACACCGACCTTTGCGAACACTTCCCCTACACCCGTCACGAGCTGTTCGATCTGATCCGGGTGGAGAAGATCCGCACCTTCAACGAGCTGCTGGAACGTCACGGCACCGGATACGGCTGCGAGATCTGTAAGCCGGCAGTGGGCTCGATGCTGGCCAGCCACTGGAACGACTATGTGCTCAAAGACGAGCATATCGGCCTCCAGGATACTAACGATATCTTTCTCGCCAATATGCAGAAGGACGGCACCTACTCGGTGGTACCCCGGGTCGCCGGCGGTGAAATCACCCCCGAAAAGCTGATCACCCTCGGCGAGGTCGCCCGAGACTTCAACCTCTACACCAAGATCACCGGGGGCCAGCGGGTCGACCTGTTCGGCGCACAGCTTCATGAGCTGCCGCTGATCTGGAAACGGCTGGTGGATGCCGGCTTCGAAACCGGTCACGCCTACGGTAAATCGGTCCGTACCGTTAAGTCCTGTGTCGGCAGCACCTGGTGCCGCTACGGAGTCGACGACAGTGCCGGTCTCGCCATCGAACTGGAGAACCGTTACAAGGGTCTGCGCTCGCCCCACAAGCTGAAGTTTGCCGTCTCCGGCTGCACCCGCGAGTGTGCCGAGGCCCAGAGCAAAGACGTTGGCGTTATCGCCACCGAGAAAGGCTGGAACCTCTATGTCTGCGGTAATGGCGGTATGAAGCCCCGTCACGCCGACCTGCTGGCCACTGAGCTGGATAAGGAATCGCTGATCCGAATGATCGACCGCTTCCTGATGTATTACGTGCGCACCGCCGACCGGTTGCAGCGCACCTCGGTCTGGCTCGACAACATGGAAGGCGGTCTCGACTACCTGAAGCAGGTGATTGTCAAAGACAGCCTGGAGATGGGTGAGGAGCTGGAAATCGAGATGGCCGGGGTACTGGAAGCCTACGAATGTGAATGGGCCGCCACCCTCAACGACAAGCAGAAGCTGAAGCGCTTCAAGCACTTTATCAACTCCTCTCAGGTGGACAGTAACGTCCGGTTCGTGACCGAGCGTGAACAGATCCGGCCGGCAACGGAAGAGGAAAAAACAGAGCTGATTGCCAGAGCCAGCTAATCAGCCACCGGAATTACCGATCAGAGGACTACACAATGCACTGGACTCATGTCTGCCATCTGCAAGATATCGCCCCCAACACCGGCGTCTGCGCCCTGGTGAATGGCAAACAGGTGGCGATCTTCCGCATCGAAAAAGAGGATCGGCTGTACGCCATCGACAACTATGACCCCGCCGGCAAGGCCAATGTGCTGTCGCGGGGACTGATTGCCCAGCTCGGCGGCAGCGTCAACGTTACCTCGCCGCTGTACAAGCACCATTACGATCTGGATACCGGCATCTGCCAGGAAGACGAAAGCCTGAAAGTGCCCACCTATAACGTGCGGCAGCTTGGCGGACGGGTTGAGGTGGCGGCTTAGACCCCGTCTGAACAGCGGGCGCCGGTGGAGTGTAATCACCGGAGCCCGCTGTTTTCAGAGCAATTCCGCAGCCGCAGCAGACGCGGCCTTACCGATAATTCAGCGCCCATCTGGTATCTCTGATGCCTCCGGATCTCCACGGCTGAGGGGGTATTCATCGCTACCTGGAACTGAAGTCCCCTGGCCGATAAACGACTCAGACTCTCTTCTCTACTTCGTTTTTCAGCTGTTCCCGCCCCCGGGCAGGGCAGCGATCAGATCCCCGACCAACACTGAGAGCCCCCGGGGCCAGCAACCGGATGTCATCAGATCCTGCTTGCAGAACACGATTGTACCTACTAGTATGTTAAGAACTTCTGAATCATCACTCACTGTGGAACGACGATGACTGACACCCGAAACCAGCTGGTCAGTAGTATGAAAGAACTGTTATGGGAACGGGGCTACGACGCCACCAGCCCCAACCAGGTACTGGAGCGCAGCGGCGCAGGTAAGGGCAGCTTCTATCATCACTTTAAGGGTAAGAAGGAGCTGGCGATCGCCGCCATGGAGGATCGTGCCGATGAACTGATCGCGGAAGCGGATGCCATCTTCAGCGCCGACGAGCACTGGCTGGATAAACTGGACCGCTACCTGCTGCAACCCCGTGACGGCCTTAAAGGCTGCCGAATCGGCCGTATCGCCCAGGATCCGTCGCTGGAGGATGCGCAGCTGCGTGTCCCCATCAGGCGCTATTTCAGCCACCTGAGCGAGCGTATCGAACAACTGCTGACTACGGCACAACGGCAGGGAGAGCTGCCACCCTCGGTCGATCCTCATCAGCTGACCAGTACGCTGATCAGCACACTGCAGGGCGGCTTTGTGCTCAGCCGTGGGCTGGGTGATGGCGAGGCGGTCACGGAAGCCTGTCGGGGCATCACAGCGCTGATCCGCAGCGTTGCTACCGTTAAGAGCTGATTTTGCAGAGACCGGCGACAAGCCGGTTTTTATTACCTCAATATTGTACCTACTGGTATGTACATAATGACTACAAAGATCCTGGAGGAGGCTTTATGAAACTGTTCAGCACTCAGCTACTGCCCTTTCTGTTTGTTGCTATCTACGGCTCCGGCTTTGTCGGCGCACGGCTCGGACTGCCCCATGCCGAGCCTTTCAGCTTTCTGGCCCTGCGCTTTGCGCTGGCGGCAGCCGTTCTGGCTGTCGTGTCACTGATATTCAGAAGTCGCTGGCCCCGAAATATCGGCTGGCTGGCGATCAGCGGCCTGTTGCTGCAGGGCGTGTTTTCGGTGGGCGTGTTCTACGCCCTCTGGCTCGGAATGAAACCGGCGGTGGCGGCGCTGATCATTGCCCTGCAACCGCTCTGCGTCACGGTGCTGGCCGGTAAGCTGCTGGCAGAGTGCGTACCGAAACGACACTGGTTCGGACTGGCTCTTGGCATTATCGGCGTCACGGTGGTGGTCGCCGACGGGCTGGCGACCGACGGCATCAGCGGCTACAGCCTGAGCTGGGCGATTCTCGGACTGCTGGGCCTGACTTTCGGCCAGCTGCTGCAGAAACGCCATTGCGCCGATATGGAGCTGGTGACAGGCGGACTGGTGCAGGCACTCGGTTCGGCGCTGGTGATGTGGCTGCTGGCGTACCTGTTCGAAAGCCGGGAAATCCATTGGAATCCGGAATTTATCACGGCGCTGGCGTGGATGAGCATCGGCGTATCCATCGGCGCGCTGAGCCTGCTGTATCTGATGCTCAGGTACCAGACCGCCAGCCAGGTTGCATCGGTCTTCTACGGGGTACCGGTGGCTGCGGCGCTGGTGGCATGGCCGCTGTTCGATCAGTTGCCCACAGTGGTGGACTGGCTCGGCTTTACCCTGGTCGCCGTCAGCGTCAGCATTGCTTACCGCAGCAGTGCGGCACCGCGATCAGAGCCTGCTGGCAACGGCATGACTTCAGAGCCGAGTCGCTGAAACCAGGCCCCTCGGGGCCTGAAGATCTCAGGCCCCGATATCGGACCAGACCGCGTATTCGTTGCCGTTGGGGTCGCCGAAATGGAAACGGCGGCCACCGGGGAAGGCGAAGATCGGTTTGATAATGGCGCCGCCCGCCTTTTCGATTTTCGCCTGAGTCTGCTCCAGATCTTTGCTGTAGAAGACGATCAGGGCGCTGCCACTGTCCGTCGATACGCTGAGTTCTGACTGGTAAAAACCGCCGTCCAGCCCCTGATCGGAGAAGGCGGTGTATTCGGGCCCGTAATCGACAAAGCTCCAGCCGAACGCCTCGGTAAAGAAGGCCTTAGTGGAGGGGAGATCCCGGGCCGGAAACTCCACATAGTTAATCTTTTCATGCCCATTCATACCTGTGCTCCTTATCCGACAGTCTCCCTGTCCATCCGGGGACTACCAGCAAAGTGTAGCCCGGCTTCAGTGGCTGACGGTCTTCGAGAACACGTTAATCACCACCACCCCGAGCACAATCAGCCCCATGCCGATCACCGCCGGCAGGTCCGGGGTCTGTTTGTAGAGCACCGCCCCCACCAGCGCCACCAGTACGATACCGAGGCCGGCCCAGACCGCATAGGTGATGCCCACCGGAACCGTCCGCAGCACCAGCGCCAGGAAGTAAAAGGCCACACCATAGCCGACCACCACAACCAGGCTCGGCACCAGCCGGGTAAACTCCTCCGAGGCTTTGAGGGCACTGGTCGCCGCCACTTCCGCCACAATCGCAATCGCCAGATAGAGCCAGACCATAAGTCAGTCCTCCTCACGAACAGGATTAAAAAAAACAGCTCCAAATAAACAGCAGGATTCCGGCATCCTGATTGAAAATCTGGTCGCAGGCAAGCGGGAAGGCGCAGAGGGATAAGCGGGGGAGTCCCGGAGGCAGGACCGGGGTCAGTGAACGAATAGCAAACAGAAAAGCGGATAAAAGACAGAAGAAAAAACGGTTATGGAGGGCCGTCACCATAACCGTTGAAGCAGAACGTTCTGAATGACAAGTTCAGCGGTCTTACATCAGGTTGTTACGCTTTTTAAACGCGGCCTGAAGCGCAACTGGCTTGTGCTTTTTGTTTTCCTTAGTCAGAACGAATACCACAGTTTCACCTTTGGGGCCGGTCCCGATCTCGGTAAAGCGGTAGGCGGCTTCACCGATGGCACGGACCTGGTTCATCTCTTTGAGGCTGTCGAAGACATAGATCCGGCCTTCCATCCGCAACTCGGCGTAGAAAGCATCCGCCGGCTTGAGGTCGCCACGGTACAGATCGATGCCGGCAATGCCGCTGGTCTTCTTCTTGTCCCTGCCGGTCAGGCCGAACACCAGGGTTTCACCCTTAGGACCGTCGCCGATATAGACCTTACGGTAGGCAGTCTCACCCACTTCGTTGAAGCTCTGGTAGGTGGCAAAATCGTCAAAGATGTAGATGCGGCCTTCGTGATGAACTTCATAGAGATCATCGTTGTTCGGCATCTCGACCATCGCCTGCTCTTTTTTAACGGTATTCCCGCCGCAGGCAGCCAGCACCAGGCTCAGAGCCACGACAAAAAGGGATTTGCTGTTCAGCATCGAAGAAGTCCTCAGTTACCAGTTTTGGAGTCGAAGGCAGACTAGCGGGGAAATATTGAGAAATTCTTACAGCCCGGTTACATCTTGAAGAAGGCTGGCAAGAGCCCGATGGATATTGCATCCGTATCGGCGCACTGACACCGTTCCAGCAATGAAGAGTTGTCAGCTCATAAAGGCTATTACTATTCCGTAAACCGGATAGGCGAGAATTGCCAGCACCATCAGAATGACTATGATTTCCAGCACACCAATCCCTTCACCTTTCGATTTTTCAGCATTTTTACCTGAATCATCTGACTCCAGTAATTCAGTTATCCTCTTCTCCTCTGAGTCAGCGACTCCAGGATCTACCCGATCCTCCCCCGCTCCCAGGGCGTTGCTGCGCGTTGCAGTTAATCGGGCAAGCCTTTTTACAGCCAGCTTCTGTGTGTCGTCCACTGCAGACATATCTCAGGACCCTCCATAGTCTCAACGCGACGTTACGGGGCTGTCAGGGCTGGCTGCTATTCTGGCCCGTCGCCAGACGCCCCTGGCATCATCCCGCTTCGCCTCTATCTAAATTAGGTTATTACCAGTGTCATCATAGCCACTGTTTTCCTGTCTACCTCAGGATCTTCCGCGAAATAGTGGTCACGGCCCAGAGCTACGATAGTCAGGCTGTCCGCCAGAGTGGTTTTACCGCTGCCGGGCAGTCCTTCGACAAAGGTCAGTTTCACAGGGCGCCTTCAGAGAACATATTCTGGAGGATGGGACGGGAATCAGGAACAGCAGGCCAGCGCCCAGCTACCAGAGAGGTTTACTCATGGTCCCGGCATAGGAGGAGAACATCACATTAAAGCTGACACTGATTCGTGTCTGTTCGCTGTTGTTGGGATCCACGGAGTGCTGAAGCCATGACGGAAACAGAAGCAGCATGCCGTTTCTGACCTGCACCACCACCTGATCCGTATTTCCGCCGGTTAGCTTCGAGACGGGGGGCCGAATAATGGCGGTCTGAACTCTCGGATCATGAAAATTGATCGTGTCCGCGCCCTGCTGAGTCTGCACATAATAGACCCCACTCAGAAAATTATTCGGGTGCGCATGAACCCGGTGTGCAGTCCCTTTGCCGTTAACGTTGATCCAGCAACCGGTTATCTCATAACCCCGGTGAACGACTTTCAGATGCTCCAGCGCCTCGTCAACCGCGATACCAATCACCTTGGTCAGGGGCTTCAGTTCCTCCCGTCCATGCAGGTTCCGCTCGGACTGCCAGCTACCACCCGACCCGGCATCGTCGAGCGCGCCTGTCTCCTGATCAAATGTCTGCAGAAGCTGGTTACTGATTTCGGCGGCAATCTCCTCCTTCAGCACCGTCTGCCAGACAGTCGTCGGAAACAGGCTAAAAACCGATGAGGTCTCAAATTTTGAATCCTGATGCTCTGTCATCAGTCATGCCCCCCTGTTCTGCAGAAAAAGGCTTTTATGGCTGGTCAGAAAGCTGTTCCAAGCTCTTCGGAGATCTTTAAGCTGGCGAACCGGCCCTTCTTTAACCAGTGTAGCCGGGAAGCCTTAAGATCCCCGGAACACGGGGTTTTGTTACTCCATACCGGCAGTCTGCCGGTCAGGCCAGCCATCACCTGCTCTCTGACAATCCCCTGCCAGGCCTTTCTCGAGGTAGCTGATGACCAGCACCATCATTGCGACGGTTTTCCTGTCTATCTCAGGGTCTTCCGCGAAATAGTGGTCGCTGCCCAGAGCGACAATGGTCAGGCTATCAGGCGCAATGGCATCGGTCAGCAGGGTGAGGCCATCATTGGGGCCCTGCGGCTTCAACGTCGGGTATTTGTCTCTGGAGTGTCTGCTGAGCTGCCCTGACAGGGGAACACCGAGGTAGTTAATGATTAGCAGATCCGACGCTGTTTTCAGCCGCGAAAAGCGCTTTCTGCTGACCTCCGTCCCCATACTCAGAACGCCCTGCCTGTCCCAGCCCTGAACCCAGGCGAAAATATTAAACAGCCAGCCCCCTGGCCCTCCCCGGAGGCCGTCAATCAGCGGACTCCCCTGCAGCAGGCCACCGATATTGATCCAGGCTTTTACCGACGCTCTCTCCCGCTGGCCCAGCAATTCACCGAGGGCGAGATGAATGGTGGGGCCGGCCGAACTGGCACCGGCCAGAATGATTCCCTTCCCGGCGCCACTGCTCCCGGTACGGCTGCGATCTCTAATCTCCCGGGCCAGAAACGCGGCATTCTGTTCGACAGCGCCTGTCGGTGGAATCTCAACCAGATAATTCTCGATTCCCAGCGTGGTGGCCAGTTTACGGGGCTTTCTGAAATCCGAACCGGTTACATAGCCGTTATCGACGTAGTCCCAGCCGGGGACAAAGAGTATCTGATAGGAAGACAGGTTGAGATCAGCTGTGGTCGGGCTCTCAAGATGGGCCCTGAATGATCTGTTCAGCATCCTGTTGCAGTCATTCTTCAGCAGAAGATCAGCCAGGAACAGCGCAGCGAAGTCGACGGAGTAATCCCGGGAGATCTGTTTCAGCTCTTCCCGTGAAGGGAGGATGCCCCGGTACCCGATGTAGAGATTGGAAATCCGCTTATCCAGCACCCGGTTGTCTGGCCTTCCCTGCAGGTAGCTGCTCAGGTAGTAACGGGCGATCTCCGAATCAACCGTGGTGCTGACCTGCTCTCCGAAGATCGAGCTGCTTACCGGTTTCTTTGCAACGGAACCGCAGGATGCCAGTAAGAAAATCGCCAGCATGAAGAATAAAGCGATCGACAGATTTCTGGTTCTATAGCTACAAAGCAAGGCCATAACGGGTAGCCACTCTGTCCACCCCGGTGGATTTTGTTTATCGAATCTTATACCCGGGTTACCGCTGCTACTATTCGAGCCAGCGTAGTTAAGGGCTTATTTCAGCCTGGAGCTATATAGTGAGAGCCTGAAAGCGCTCTGAAAGGTCCTCAAAGCGATAGTCGCTGAGTGAATGGGGGAGCGGATTATGATCCTCAGAACGAGGATCAGGAATGAAGAGCTGTGGAGCCCGAAAATAGAATGAGCCTAATGAAGGAGTAGCTTAGTCACCTGCTACACCTTATCACCAGATTTTCCACCAGGGCTTAACGCGACGATAACCAGCCAGTGTGATGGTTTCCGGTTCCAGCAGATTCTGGTCAGCATATCCTTCCAGCTGGTATCCGAAAAACGCTTTCAGCGCCTCCTCGCCAAGTTCCAGAGGATGGAAAGGAAATGGATACTCCAGCTCATCCTCTTCCTCGGGATCCAACGCAGGATACTTTCCCGCCCAGTAATCGACTTCAAACGGCAGCCTCTCACCGATATCCTCCAGCACTCCGCTATCCGGAGACAGACTCAGGGCTCGTACAAGCTTTCCATCTTCCCATTTTGCAAACGCAAACCAGTCAACGACGCTATGCATGGCATGAGCATAAATATTCCTGCCATAGGAGATATCTATGAATCGCCGATCTGTTTTTGATGGATAATCTCCCGCAAATTCCTTTGCTGCCAGCACCGTCACTCCTTCAAAGCAGCCCGCAAAAATTGTGTCGTCGGGGGGATTTGTGTAAGAGAGATCACCATCCTCGATCGGTTGGAGTTTTTCGTTGGGAAAAAGCCTCTTCACCAGCTCGTCTGTCGCATGACGATCCCGGACTGCGCCGGATTTGAGCCTTTTTACCGGGGTATCATCTGAGTAAACGAGCATCCAGGTTTTAGCGCCCATGTTCGCTCCTTGTCTTTAAAAATCAACGTCACAAACAGCGGCGCGTTTTAGCGCACCCAACTGGCATTTTTTATTACGTATAAGCAAATCACAGAACGCTTTTGATGTACCAGCGTTTGGATTCAGGCTCTTGAATAACAACACCTTCGCTCTCGAGCAATGCCAATAGAGTCCTGGAAATATGGCCCTCATGGCCAACATGACCGGCGTATATTCCAAGAGATCGCCCTAACTCGGCATTCGAAAGACCATCACTCCCAGCACTTTCGAGAGCTAAGTAAACTGCAGATTTTAGATCGGCAATTGCGGACTGGGCTAAGTGATAAGCCTCTCCATTCATAGAGTTTCCTTCTTCTGTTTAAAATGTCTCAGACACGCTACGGCTCGCTCACCGGAGCGTAAATCCTACAGCTTTTTGGTTCCGGTGCAGCGATTTGCTATCCATTTTTAATAGGGCTCTTCGACTTTTTCTTCGAGATATTCCTGGGTATATTCAACCTCATATGGGTTATCTCCTGTCACTTGCTTAAGAAAATCAATAATACTCTTCGCATCATCATTAATGTCCAAAGTCTTTGCATACTCATAAGCAGACAGAGGCTTTCCTTTATCTGCATCATGTTCGTATCCATGACTATGTTCGAAATTCCTCACTGATACATACCTTCTAACCGAAGCACCAGCCCTTACTGCATTCGCCATGGCATCCCATATCTTTTGATTGAGCGTCCATGCGCTGTTTGCCTTCGGCTCGCCGTCTTTTTTTAATCTTCTTACACCATCCGTATACAGATATCTTTCATCTGAGTCATGAATAACATGCTGACTAATATTGAAATAACTAAGAACTTCGATAAAGAAAGGAATATTGTTTTTT
This sequence comes from Motiliproteus sp., assembly GCA_965230185.1. Classification (GTDB taxonomy): domain Bacteria; phylum Pseudomonadota; class Gammaproteobacteria; order Pseudomonadales; family Balneatricaceae; genus Motiliproteus. The sequence goes on along the minus strand of OZ245995.1, from coordinate 389,040 downwards.
GTTCCAGTGTTAAGAACGAATAAATCTCTATTAGAATAATACTCTTCTATTAAATTCCGGAGAACTATCGCCTCAGTGTCGCCTTCGACAAGGATTACTTCGTCTGAAAAGAATGTTTCACAAACATGAGGGTTAAACCTGTTGAGCATTAGAACTCTGTCTTTCGTCTCTTCATCTTTTGAGAATACGCCATCACCAGCTTGATATATTTCCGTTTCACCTGCTTCCTTTTTCACAAACCTTGCTAAAGAAGTATGCTCACGACTCAGATCAATTAGTTGAGGATCATGAGACACACAGATTATCTGATAATCGTCCTGCTCAGCAATTTGATAGAGGGTGTTCCTAAATTTACGTTTATTACTCGGATGCAAATATAACTCTGGCTCTTCAAAAAGAATTATGTGCTTCTCACCATCTTTAGAATCTTTAAATAAAGACAGTATATTGATGATGGCTTGCCGGATTAGGCCGTGACCATGCAAGTCAAATTTTCTGCTTGGATCATCATCCTTTTCACCACTTTCTACCAACTCTTCGGCAGCTTCGACGGCTTCAGCTAAGCGTTGTTCTTCTTCCTGCACCTCCTCTTCCTTTTTAGCGCCTATGGTGACGCTAAAATCCTTTTCAAATGACTTGCTCAAATCAGCTTCTTTGTAAGGAGTTGATTGAATATTGAGCTGCAAGTCTGGAAAAGTTTCACCAAAGTACCTATTAGCTTTAGTGCTAATTTCACCAAGATACCCTTCATTTTCAACTTTATCTTGAAGAGATTTTATTGCCGACAAGGCTTTACCATATTCTTCTTTGTGATTGTCCTTCAGCTTTTTTAAAAGTTTGCTCTTGATTTCTTTTTCAAGCCAGTCTGTCAATGACTTAACACTAGGCATTGCCTCAATATAAATAATGTTTGGAGTAGCATTCGTAAGAATTTGTTCTAACCCTCCGAAGCCTCCAACAACAAAACCTTCTTCTTCAATGCTATAAGTTTTCTTAGTGGCCGCTTTATCTTCTCCAGCCCACACTTTTTGAAATCTTACCAAACCATTGGCATCAACCCATTTATCAAGCCCTTTCTCTTTAAAGTTATCGCTATCGCATTCTTCTTTTAGGAATATTGCCTCAATAACTATTTCCTTACTAGCATCATGATTATAAAAATCAGTAATAAGTGCTTTTTGATTAGGCGAAGCGAAGTACCTATATGCATGAAGAACACTTGACTTTCCAACATTGTTCTTACCAAAAAGAAATACAATATTATTATCTTTAAATTCGATCAAATTATTACAGCCATTTATGGCTCTGAAGTTATCGATTTTCAATGATACCAACTTCATTGTATATCCTTATCTTTAGCGCTTTAGTTTTTCTTAATGTAGTGTCAATTTGAATTAGGGGATCTAATAATCCACTTTAATGGTGACATTTAGGTCAATTAATAACTTCGTTTCTTAATACTCAACAACTTACCCGAAACGAACAGGACATTCCCACAGACAAAGCAGCCCCGCAGAAGCCACCACTCGGGACCTGAATCTGATTCGAATAATGAAGCGATGAGAACAGCGTCTTCGATCTGCACTCTGAGAATAGGCGGGCTTACATCCCTGATGCATCGTATACATCCCTGTCCGATATGAGGCAGTGCCCCGAGTCCTTTTAATCCCTGATTTACCAAGGGTCTATCATTCAGACCAGCTAATCAAGCAATCCAAAGTATAAGGCTACTACGGAGATGATCTGACTCAAGAAGAAAGGCCCATGCTGCGCGCAACAGGGGCCCTCAACCGGGCATAAATTGTCAGGAGTCATTCTGAATTACCGAGGTTGCTGAGATTTTCATTTCGCCCCTACCGGGCGACCCTGTCTTTAGCAGGCGTTCCAAAGACAGGGGAGAAAGAACTTAAACTCGTGCTCCATAGCCCCCCGCTTGCCGGCTTCGCCGGTTCCCTGCGCGTGAACTGAGCAAACAGGGTTTGCAGACGGCCCCTCCATGGGCCGACTGCAAAGCTCGCCGTCCATGGCTCGCCCCGATGGGCCTGAGCTGTTTCCTCAGTACATGCTCAGCATCGCAGAGGGGGAACATACTTTTTCCTCAACATTCGTGCTACGACCGTAAGCCCGAAACTGTCAGCTGGCACCAGACTCCCCTCTGAACCGAAGAGCACCGGGACGGTTCTCCGAAAAGGGCCCGCAGGGGCGAGGCATGGACGCCGAGCCGCACCGACGGGCCAGGGATGGCCCGTCGGTGTGCCCGGAGAAACGGCACGGCGCGCAGTGCAGCCGCAGGCCGGTTCAGTGGGGATGCGTTTTGTTGCTTACTTATTTGCGCAAACAAATAAGTAAGTCGCCGTCAGGGCGAAAAGGGTGCTTCCGAGGAGTCAGGGGATCAGGGGCCATTCTGAATTAACGAAATTGCTGAGATTTTTATTTCGCCCCCGCCGGGCGACCCTGTCTTTAGCAGGCGTTCCAAAGACAGGGGAGAAAGAACTTAAACTCGTGCTCCATAGCCCCCCGCTTGCCGGCTTTGCCGGTTCCCTGCGCGTGAACTGAGCAAACAGGGTTTGCAGACGGCCCTTCCATGGGCCGACTGCAAAGCTCGCCGTCCATGGCTCGCCCCGATGGGCCTGATCTGTTTCCTCAGTACATGCTCGGCATCGCAGAGGGGGAGCATACTTTTCCGCTATTTTCGTGCTACCACCTTAAACCCGAAACTATCAGCTGGCACCATACTCCCCTCTGAACCTACGAGCACCGGGACGGTTCTCCGAAAAGGGCCCGCAGGGGCGAGGCATGGACGCCGAGCCGCACCGCCGGGATGGGCGCAATCAGAGGCGTTTATCGGTGCGTTACGCCTGCGGCTAACGGCACCCTACCTGGTGCCTGTAACAAACACAGAATTATCAGCCGGCACCAGATCCCCTCTGCCACCGCCGAGCCCCGCAGACTGAATCGGGGTTAAGCTCGCGCCTGTCTGAGGCCGCTGGCCGAGTTCGCGTAGCGCCCGATTCAGGCGAGGAGTGAGGGAAGCCGAAGGCCGGTGACATTGGGGTGCGCTTTGTTGCTTACTTATTTGCGCAAACAAATAAGTAAGGCGCCCGGCAAGGCGCAACACAGACCTACAGCCACCTGGAAATTTCAGAACGAAAAAGAAGCAACAGAAACGCTGATCAGTCAGCCTCCAGCAAAGAAGCCCGCCGAAAATAGAGCACCTCCGGTGAAAACTCCACCTCCAGCGGCAGACGCTCCGCCCGCGTCATCCCCTTCACCACCAGCACAAAAGAACCATCGATCATCCGCCGTATCTCATTCTCCGGCACCGAACCATCCAGAATCACCGTATTCCAGTGCTTCTTGTTCATGTGATAGCCGGGGATCACCGATTCAAACATATCCCGCAGTGCAAAAGCCTCCTGAGGATCACACTTAAGATTCATCTCCGCCATACCGTCGCGCCAGGCCAGAGTGGCGAACATCTTATTCTTAACCTTAAACACCGCCACTTCCGGCCCGAAGGGGAAGTCCTCCCGGGCCGCTGGTTTCTCCAGCAGGCAGGCTCTGGCATCGTTGTAATCCATGGCTCCTCCATGACCGGCCAGGCAGGCCACAATCAGTTGCTCGAAAGCTCTGACCTTAACCCGACTGATAACCGAAGGAAAAGAGATTGAATCCCGATCAGCAGCTCACAGCCCGGCTGCGATCAGCGATTGACCCGGGGAGCGGCGGTGCGGGGCGACCACTGCCACCACTGATGCTGACCGTCGCCGGCATCATCCCGGGTCTGATAGACATCCCAGGTCACCAGATAGTCGGGATCCACGATGGCCACACCGGAATCCGGGTCCCGGTAACGGCCGGACGGCGCCCGGAACCAGGGGGAAAGATCGGCGGGCAGCATAAAGATCGCCGACTTTTGCGGTTGCGGATCGGGTGAATCGGCGGCTTCCTTCGCCGTTGCCATCAGCTCGACCGAGATACCGGCTTCCCGGTCCACGGCGACCACCCGGCCGGCCAGCTGCGACTGCCGGAGCAGCTTGCCGTCGCGGTCAAACCAGCTCAGGCCGATCAGGCAGGTTTTATTCAGCAGATCGTTCAGTTCCATAAGCAGGGTCCCGACTGGATCTCCGACTGAGACAAAACAGTGGCGCGGCAGGCGCGATGCCCGCCGCCGTCACCAGCGGATCAGTGCAGATTGGGCACCACCCCCACCTGGGGCATCTCCGCCAGCCCGATCTCCCGGGCATGCTCCTCAAAGCCCTTGTTCTTCCAGAAGAAAGCACCGGGCATGGTGGTGGGCACCACCAGCACGTAGAACAGTGCCCGACCGACGGTGCTGGTCAGCAGCAGGATCAGCCCCACCAGTGCCAGGCCGATCAGCGCCACGACTTCGCTGACAGAGCCGCTTGCGACGCTCAGGGTCAGCGCCAGAGCCGCGATCAGATTGACGGCCAGCAGGCCATTGCGCAGATAGTAGGTCTTACCGAAGGTGGTGCACTGGATATAGTGGGAAGCCGCCCCTTCGTGGTTACCCCGGTTCATATCATGGCTGTGGCACAGCAGGCCGACCGCTTCCGCCGCCATCCCCAGCACCATCAGGGTCCCGGCGACGATCAGCAGCGACCGGTACTCCAGGCCGCTCAGCGCCAGCGTAGTCACCATCACCGCAGCGCCGACCAGGGCGCCCAGCGACAGCATATTGCCGAAGAAGGAGCTGGCCACCTGCCAGTGGTTCCAGAACGGACGGGCCTTGATACGGTAGCAGCGGTTCATGTAATAGAGACCGGTCAGGCCGGCCGGGATCGCCAGATAACCGAACAGGGCCGCCGTGCCGCTGAAGGATTCCGGTCCGCTGCCCAGCACCGGCTGCAGCAGCGGACTGGCAGGCAGCGAGAACAGGATATGCAGCCCCAGGGTGGCCATAAACAGGGCGATCCCCAGCCCCTCACGACACACCGGCGAGTGGCGCAGGTTATTGAAACCACGATAGAAACGGTGCGGCTTGCCGAGGTGCATGGTGGACATAAAGAGACCAAAGCCCACCAGCGCGAAACAGAGCATCATCAGCGGCGCGTACATGGCGCTGGCCCGGAACTGCAGCAGGCTGTCGACGCCCAGTTGCGCCCCCAGGAACGCCAGCCCGAAGGCGCCGATGGCGGTCTGAGCAGAGAGGGTGAACAGCACCAGCGGGTTCTCCCGGGAGCTGAGGCGGGCCAGATTCCAGTGTTTTGCTTTGCCTTTCTTCTGGTCCACCACTGGCTTATAGAGGCCGTCCTCCTCCCGGTGGTATTTTACCGGCATGGAATCGGTCCGCTTCATCTCCTCCGGCAGCGAGCGGGTCTGCTGAAAGCGGATATTGGGATGGGTGATCTCAGGGGTCGGGAAGCCGGGGATCGAGCATTTAGCCTGCTCACGATTCTCGGGAATATCCTCGATCACCCCGAAATCCAGGGCGTTGCCGACACAGGCGGAGACACAGGCGGGTTTCAGCCCCTCCTCCAGCCGGTCGACACACATGTTGCACTTGGAGACCTGGCCCTTGATGGGATCCAGCTGTGGCGCGTTGTAGGGGCAGACCCAGGTGCAGTAACCGCAGCCGAAACAGGTTTCCGGGTCCTGCAGTACCGCGCCGTACTCCACATGCTTGGTGTAGGCCCGGGTCGGACAGCCCTTCAGACAGACCGGATCGTCGCAGTGGTTACAGGCCATGGAGATATTCATCCGCTTGTAGTCGGGGTAGCTGCCCCCCTCCACATAGCCGACGGAGCGGAACGCCAGATGGGCGGGATTCTCGTTCTTCTCGCTGCAGGCCGCTTCACAGGCATGACAGCCGATGCAGTTGTCGGCGGTAAAGAAGAAGCCGTGCTGCTTGTTGCGGTTGGGATTCTCCCCCACCGCCGGGTTTTCGTTGATATACATCGAGCGGCCTTTGGGCAGCTGATGATCGGTCAGATCCAGCAGGTCGATCTTCTGGCCGTAACGGTTGGTCTCCTTCGCCTCCACATCCCGCAGGAAGGCGTAGGGACGCTCCCCGGGGCGGACCTCCCAGAGACCGACGCCGCTGCTGTCGGCTCTGGTTTCAACGCCGTTGTCAGCGCCGTTATCAGCACCTTTGTCACTACCGGCAGCGCTGCCGCCCAGATCATCACCGGGAAACTGTTCCAGTTTGTTCAGTCGTTTACTCATAGCTAAAACCTCGCTGTCTGCAGCTCGCTCGATCTGCAGGCTTTCGGTGATGATCAGAACGCGCGGCGTTCAGCGTTAAGGCGGGCGGCTTCCTGCTGGTCCACCGGCTCCACCCGTACCGCGCTCTGCTTGAACGCCGGCTGGCGGGAGTAGGGATCCAGCAGGCCGAGGGTCAGCCGGTTGACGCAGTCGTGATAGTGGAAGGGGATAAACACCATGTTGCGGGGCACCCGCTGGGTCAGCTGCACCATCACCACCGCATCGCCACGACGGGAGGCCAGCCGCACATAGCTCTGGTGTTCGATACCCAGCGCCTCGGCGGCGTCCGGGTTCATCTCCATATAGGGGGTCGGACTGAACTTATTGCAGTTGCCGATCTTGCCGGTGCGGGTACGGGTGTGGAAATGCTCCACCACCCGGCCGCTGTTGAGCCAGAACGGGTACTGCTCATCCGGCCGCTCGTTGTTATCGACAAAATCGACGCAGATCAGATTGGCCCGGCCGTTGGCGGTCTGAAAACGACCGTCGCTGTAGAGCCGGGGCTGGCCTCTGAGGCCGGCATCCTGCGACTGCCCGGCGGCCATGGCTTCGCTGAAGGGCCACTGGATGCCCTTCGCCGCTTCCAGCCGGTCGTAAGTCATACCGGAGATATCCAGCATCCGGTCCTCGCCTTTCGACAGTTCCCGCATCTCGTTGAAGGCCCCCTCGGCGGTCGACGGGAAGTGAATGCGCTGGCCGTTGTCGAAGCGCTTCGCCATCTGGTTGAAGATCCACAGATCCGGTTTCGAGTCCGCCAGCGCCGGCAGGGCGTTGCGGGTCAGGTTGACCCGGCGCTCGGTGTTGGTGTGACAGCCCTCCTTCTCCGCCCACACCGAGGCGGGGAAATAGACGTGGGAGTACTGGTTGGTCTCCACATCGACATAAGAGTCCTGCACCACCAGAAACTCCAGCTTCTCCAGGGTCTTGCGGATGCGGGCGGTGTTGGGCATCGAGGTCATGGGGTTGGTGGCCACCAGCCACAGCCCTTTGATCTGGCCGGTCTCGATGGCCGGGAAGATATCGGTCTGGAACATGCCCCGCTGCTCGGGGAAGAACTCCGGTTCGATGCCCCAGAAATCGGCCACCTCCTGACGGTGCCGGGAATTTTCCAGCAGCCGGTAGCCGGGCAGGCCGGAACAGGCCGACCACTCGCGGGTGCCCATGGCGTTGCACTGACCGGTAATGGAGAGGCTGGTGCCGCCGGGCTTACCGATATTGCCGGTCACCAGGTTGAGGTTGTTGATGTTCGCCACCCCGTCGGAGCCGTGGGTGCTCTGGTTGATGCCCATGGTCCAGATACTCATGGCAGCCCCGGCCCTGGCGTAGAGACGGGCGACGTGACGGATGGTGTCCTCGTCGATACCGCAGATATGCTGAGCGGTGACCGGGTCGTAGGCCTTCACCAGCGCTTCCAGCTCCGCCAGGCCGCTGGTGTGAGCCTCCAGGTAAGCACGATCCTCCAGCCCCTCCTTAAAGATTACATGCAGCATGGCGTTGATCAGCACACAGTCGGTGCCGGGGGTAATGGGCAGATGGATATCGGCAAACTGAGCCAGCATGGTGACCCGGGGGTCCACCACGATCAGCGGGAAGGAACGCTTCTCCCGCGCCTCCTTCAACCGCCAGTAGATGATCGGATGCTGCTCCGGCAGGTTGGAACCGAAGGCCATCAGGCAGTCGGTGTGTTCGAAGTCCTCATAGCTGCCGGGAGGGCCGTCGGAGCCGAAGGAGCGCTTGTAGCCGGATACCGCCGAGGCCATGCAGAGGGTGGTATTGCCGTCGTAGTTGTTGGTACCGATACAGCCGCGAACCAGCTTGCCAAGGGTATAGAACTCTTCGGTCAGCAGCTGACCGGTAGAGATCACCGCAAAGGCATCACGACCGTATTTGTGCTGAATCTCTTTGATTCTGCCGGCGGTATGATCGAGGGCACTGTCCCAGTCGGTCGGCTGAAAGGCCTCATGATGGCGCTCTCGCATCAGCGGCTGGACGCCGCGACCGGCAGAGGAGAACAGCTCATGCTCCATCAGCCCTTTGATACAGAGCTTGCCGCGGTTAACATCGGCACCGGCGGCGCCGCGACTGGTAACCACCCGACCCTCATCGTTGAGGCCCAGCTCGATGGAGCAGCCGGTGGAGCAGTAATTACAGGTGGCGTACTTCCAGTTTGCCACTCGCTTTTCAGGGATAGTAATCGGTTTCCTTTTTTTACGGCCAAACAACATAAAGCTACCTGCGGTACGATAAAGCTGAAAAATCAATTACCCGGTTTCAGCAATAATCACACCAGGCTGGTAGACAGGCTTCAGAGCAAAGAGCATTCATTTTTAATATCAGACAGTTAAAATCACACCCAGACACCAGAGGGTGCAATCACACACTTTTTATCAGGCATTAAACAGCACCTGCTAATTGATATTTCGCACCATAAATGAACCTGCACGCCCTGGTGCAGCGCACAGAAACAGCTGGGCCTGAGCAGCGTGAAAGAACAGGAGAGAGCAGGATGTCGGAGTACACAGCAACGGTCAGCTGGCAGCGCGGCGACCAGGATTTTCTGAGCAATCGCTACAGCCGCGGCCACCGCTGGCAGTTCGACGGCGGCCACAGCGTGCCGGCTTCCGCCTCCCCTCATATCGTGCCGCTGCCCTGGTCGGTGGCGGAAAATGTCGACCCGGAAGAGGCTTTTGTGGCCTCCCTGTCCAGCTGCCATATGCTGTTCTTTCTCTCCATCGCCGCGAAACAGCGTTTTGTGGTGGATGAGTATGTGGATGATGCGGTTGGTGAAATGGCAGAGAACGAGGAAGGGAAGATGGCGATGACCCGGGTCCGGCTGCGACCGAGGGTGGTGTTTTCCGGGGCGCGTATCCCCGGCCGGGAGCAGCTGGAGAAGCTGCACCATCTGGCCCATGAGAGTTGTTTTATCGCCAGTTCGGTGAAGACAGAGGTCGTTACTGAAATAGGGTAGGCGAGCCGGAGAGTAAAAGCCGACGCGGTCATCAGGGGCAACGTGGTTGCCCCCTATGGGGATTACGCTGAAAGACCCGTAGCAGCGGGCTCTGACCGCGACCGCTCCGAGATCCTCGTCTGCCGGCCAGTCGCCCTCGGAGCGGGCTGCTACATCGGCCAGGTCGGGTACAGGTGCAACGTTGTTGCCCCCTACGGGAATTACGCAGAAAGACCTGTAGCAGCGGGCTCTGACCGCGACCGCTCCGAGATCCTCGTCTGCCGGCCAGTCGCCCTCGGAGCGGGCTGCTACATCGGCCAGGTCGGGTACAGGTGCAACGTGGTTGCCCCCTGCGAGGATTGAGCAGCAAAAACCTGTAGCAGCGGGCTCTGACCGCGACCGGTTCAAAACCCTCGTCTGCGGCCTGTCGCCCTCGGCGCGGGCTGCTACAAACGCCTGGTCGGGTACGCCATGCGACTTCGCACCTACGCCCGGAACGGGTTGGCGGTGGTGGAGTTCAGCCCCATCCAGGTCGCTTCCGGATGGCTGGTGGACATCATATTACGCACCGCGCTCTCCTGGTCGGCGTCGGTATCCACCATCACCAGGTACTTGCCGCTTTCTATGGCTTTATGAAATGCGGCGATCCGATAGTTATCGAAGTAACTGCCGGCGATACCGCCCCACCAGGTGCAGAATCCGACGATCAGGACGGTGACCGCCACCAGTGCCGGTCCTTCGACGACAATTCCAAAGGGCTGATAGATGGTGGCCAGAATCAGGAACAGGGTACCGAGCAGGATTCCGATCAGCATCCCCCGTTCGGAGGAGCGAACAATATCGGTTCTGTCGATCTCCCTGGCCTTGTGGACGTGGTGCGCATCCATCGCATCCACATCTTCGCCGACAACGTGGATATGTCGGTCATCTATCCCCAGACTGTGCAGATCATCGGAGATGTGGGCGACGCTGTCGATATCTTCAGTGATGTAGTATTGCTGTTTCATGGCAACCTCCACTTTTCCAGCCGGTCGGAGGTCTGCCGGCCAGTGCGGATGGCGACTGACGCCGCCGGGGTCGTATTTAACTGCAATTATAGCCAGGTGATGGTAGCGGAGATTTCTGTCATAGAAGGGTGAATGCAGTGCCGGCGGCACAGCGCCCTATCGCAGTAAAAAGAAGACAACCAGGCTCTTCCCTCTGCAAGGACTTTCAGACGAAAACAGCAGAACCTGAACAGAACAGGCGCCCGAAGGCGCCTGCAATCAGTCACTGGAGGTAAGGGCTTACTCCTTTCTCATTCCCCGTCCGCTGATCACATCAGCAAGATCGATAATATCGACGATGGTCCCCTCACCCTTTATGACTTTAACCACCTTATCCTGAATACGGACAATTTCGGTGATCCGCTCATCCGCCGGCAACCGCTCAGCCAGCTCTTCCGGAATCGGCCGGCTCTGCGCTTTCAGCTCGGGGTCCAGCACCTCTCCCCGCTCCAGTTTTTTCTGCCAGCCCGGCGGCAGCTCGCCACCGCGTTCCAGCTTTTTTTGCAATCCGGGCGGCAGTGTTTTCTTTTTGTTTTTCTGCTTGTTACTGGTGCCGTAGTAGTCATCGATCAGCAGACGCTCCTCCTCGCTGAACCCGGCCCCGGCCAGCTCATCGGCTTTAGCAGCGGATTCCTTCTGCGGCTTTCTGGATTTGTTCTGCTTCTGCTGAGCCTTCTGCTGCTGTTTCTCCGCCTTCTTATTGCCGGCCCATTCAGGCTTACCCGCCACTGCCGGAGTCGCGGCAACGGCAATGATCAGCGCGGCGGCGATACTGTTGATCAGTTTCATAGCGATCTCTCGATTTCCTTTCTGTCAGCGACGCCCTCATGTCAGCGCAGCTTGTTCTCCACCGCCCAGACCGCCGCTTCCACACGCGAGCGCAGATTCATCTTCTTGAGCAGGTTCTTGACGTGGACCTTGACGGTGCCTTCGGTGATATCAAACTTGCGGGCGATCTGTTTGTTACTCTGACCGGCGGCGATCTGGCGCAGGATCTCCTTCTCCCGTCGGGTCAGGCTGCTGATTTCAGGCTCCTTCGGCGCCTTGGGATCGTTACGCAGTTCGGAAGCGAGAATATGCATGAGCTCCGGGCTCAGCACCATCTGGCCGCCGATCGCCGTTCTCAGCCGATCCAGCAGATCCTCCGGCTCCATATCCTTAAGCAGGTAGCCGTCGGCACCGCTTCTGAGGGCATTGATCACGTCTTCATTCTCATCGGAGACGGTGAACATGATGATCCGGGCATCGACGTCGTTTTCCCTCAGCAGCTTCAGGCTCTCGATCCCGTCCATCCCCTTCATATTGAGATCCATCAGCACCACATCGGGATTCTGGTCCAGCACCACCGACAGCGCATCCTGACCATTGCTGGCCTCACCAACGACCTGGAAACTCTCTTCCAGCGCCAGCAGCTGGATAATACCCTGACGCATCAGCGGGTGATCATCGACAACAACAATTCGGGAATGCTCGGTCATGTTCATACTCTGAATTCTTGCATTTTAATGGAGGCCTGGGGCGTAAACTCGAACTCGACACAGGTTCCTGTGGGTGAGGCCCGGTAAATATTGATGGTGCCGTCGAGGCTTTCTACCCGGTCCTGCATGATCGACAGACCATAGTGGGCGGTCTTCTTGGGGTTATCCTTAATCCCCACGCCGTCATCGAGGACCCTGACCATGACCCGATCCTCGGTGCGATTAAACACAGAAATGGTGACCTGTTTCGCCTTAGAATGATGCACGGCGTTGGACAGAGCTTCCCGAACAATCTGAATAACGTTGACCTCTTCATTGGGGCTGAGGGTCCACTGGGACAGCGCATAGTCCAGGCTGACCTCGAAGCTGGCACGCTTGTTAAACTCGTCCACCGTATTTCTGAGGGTCGGCTCCAGCCCCGAACCATCGGTGGTTAGTCTGAAGGTTGTCAGCAGTTCACGCAACTGTCGGTAGGCCGAATTGAGGCCGGTGCTGAGCTCCTCCAGCACCGCTTCGTTCTTCTCGGCCGGCGCGTTGTTACGCATTTGCGATTTGAAGACCGTCACCTGGATCTTCAGATAGGAGAGCGCCTGGGCCAGCGAATCGTGCAGTTCCCGGGCGATCACCGCCCGCTCCTCCATCAATACAATGCGGCGCTGCTGCTCGGTGTGGGTGCTCAGCCGCAGGCGGGTGGCGAAGGATTCCGCCACCGTCTCCATCAGCCGTCTTTCCCAGCCTTCGATATCGTCCGCCGTCGAGGCCTGCAGCGTGCCGTAGTGCTTCTCGTTGTCGCGGATCGGGAAGTAGTGGAACTCCCGGGGCTCGTCATAGCTGGGACGCAGATCACAGCTGACGCAGGTGTCACACTGGGCGGCGGAGACACACTTGCTGGAAATATTGGAGTGCTCCGAGGTGGTGATCAGCAGCGAATCGCTGAGACTGGGCTGTTCGATACAGAGCTGGATATCCCTCAGGCTGGTGGCACCTTCCAGTTGTGCCAGAATTCGCTGAAACTGGTTCTCGGGGTGCTGATCGTAGCTGAGCCGGCGAGTAATGTCGTAGACCAGTGCCAGCGCATTGTTGGCCTGGGTCAGCTCCCGGGTCTTGGTGGTGACCCGGTGCTCCAGGTCCTCATAGAGTTTCGACAGTTCATCGGCCATCAGGTTAAAGGATTCACCCAGCAGCCCCAGTTCATCATCGCCCCGGTAGGTGACCCGCGCCGACATATCGCCCTTACGGATTCGTTCCGCCGCCAGCACCAGGTCGTTGAGGGGGGCGACGATGGTCAGCCGCAGGCCGTACATACCGGCGGTCATCACGATCACCACCAGGAACATACTGATACCGCCCACCACCCGCAGCAGGGTAACCTTGGCTTCGGCTTTGGTCTGAATCAGCCTCACCATCAGATCCACATCCACTACAAAGTCATCGACCAGACTGAGAAAACGTTCCCGATTAGCGGTCTGGCTGACGGCTTCCGGCTCCAGCAGCGGTTTCATCTGGTCCCGCCAGAGCCGGATGACGGTCTGGTAGGCCGGATAAAGTCCATGGTGCTCACCGGCCACCCGCACATAGCCACTCAGCACCGGCCCGTACAGTCGGGATTCGAAGGAAGCGGTTTCTCCGGCCAGTTTTTCGGTATCCACTTCCGGCGCCGCCAGCACGGTGGCAATACGAAATGCCTGCATCCGCAGTGAACCCGCTTTGTTAATCGCCGCGGCATCACCATCGGTACTCTCGGTAACGATTACCGAAGCCAGCCAGCTGAAGAACACCAGCATACCGACCCCGAACAGGATCAGTGCCGCCCGAAATACAATCGAGCGTTGCCGATTCGACTCAAGAATGTCGCTGCTCACTGCGCTACCTCTAAATAATCAACAATTGTACGGATATCACATTCCGCAATAAGGAACACATACTTATTCTTTTTATTTCAGCACTTTACAACCTCTACAACCACTACCACCAAAGAGGTAGAAACGACCGGGTGGCCTGATGCGGAATGATCTGGATCAAGTCCTGCAGCTTGTGATGCGCGTAGGTTAGCCATACGTTACCGTCGCGTGCATTTTATCACGGAGCTAATGAATGGCCTCATTTCGCAGAAAACAGCTGTCGGTGTTGACCATGAACACCTACGCATTTACAGCCTGTTTTGCAGTCTGGGTAATGTTTTCCATTATCGGTATTCCGATCAAAGAGCTGCTGACTCTGTCTGAGACTCAGTTTGGTCTGCTGGTCGCCACCCCTATACTTACCGGCGCCGTTTTCCGCCTTCCCGCCGGCATGATGACCGACAAGTACGGTGGACGTATCGTCTTCGCCCTGCTGCTGGCCACCATCGTACTGCCCCTCTGGTTGATCGGTGAAGCCACCGAGTACTGGCAGTTCCTGGTCCTCGGCCTGTTCGTGGGTATCGCCGGCTCCTCCTTCTCGGTGGGTATCAGTTACACCGCAAAATGGTTCGAAAAGGATGCCCAGGGCCTGGCCATGGGCATTTTTGGTGCCGGTAACGCCGGTGCCGCAATCACTAAATTCGTCGCCCCCTCCATCGTCGTCGCCTACGGCTGGACCGCCGTACCTAAGGTCTATGCGGTGTTTATGGCGGTGACCGTGATCCTCTACTGGATGTTCACCTACACCGATCCCAAACACCGGGTCGATTCCAGCGTTACCTTTAAAGAGCAGCTGGCGGTACTGAAGGATCGCAACGTCTGGCGCTACTGCCAGTACTACTCCATCGTCTTCGGCGGCTTTGTGGCGCTGTCGCTGTGGATGACCAAGTACTACATCAACGAATACGGTTTCGATATCCAGCAGGCTGCCCTGCTGGCCAGTATCTTTGTACTGCCTTCCGGCGTGATTCGCGCCCTGGGTGGCTGGTTCTCCGACAAGTACGGAGCTTACAAGGTCACCTGGTGGGTGATGTGGATCTGCTGGGTCTGCCTGTTCCTGCTGTCCTATCCCCAGACTATTTTTACCGTACAGACCGCCGACGGCGGAACCGCCACCTTCGAAATCGGCCTCAATGTCTGGGTGTTCACCTTCCTGCTGTTTGTGGTCGGTATCGCCTGGGGCTTCGGCAAGGCGTCTGTATTCAAATTCCTGTCTGACGAGTATCCGGAAAACCTCGGTGTGGTTTCCGGTATCGTCGGTCTGGCCGGTGGCCTCGGTGGTTTCCTGCTGCCGATCATGTTCGGCGTCTTCATCGACCTGTTCAACGTCAACTCCGCGATCTTCATGATTCTGTACGGCGCCACCTGCGTCTCGCTGGTGTGGATGCACTGGTCCTTTGCCAAGTCGAAGTCGACCGAAGAGAAAAAATTTCAGGAAAACATGGCGGCGGAGCTTGAGTAGGCTCCGCCGGCCGTCTTTGTGTTTGTAGTCTGTTTTTTGGTTTGAAGTACTTTTTGCTCAATTGGAGGCAATTCAATGTCTGATATAAAAAACTGGGACGTCGAAGATCCCAAGTTTTGGGAGAGCGAAGGAAAGAAGGTTGCGACCCGCAACCTCTGGATCTCCATCCCAAGCTTGCTGTGTGGCTTCGCCGTGTGGCTGTACTGGGGCATCATCACCATTCAGATGCTCAACCTCGGCTTTCCCTTCGCCAAGTCTGAACTCTTCACCCTGATGGCCGTAGCCGGTCTGACCGGTGCAACCCTGCGGATACCCAGTAGTTTCTTCATCCGTCTGGCCGGTGGCCGTAACACCATCGTCTTCACCACCGCCCTGTTGATGCTGCCTGCAATCGGCGCCGGCATCGCATTGCAGGACAAGAACACTCCTCTGTGGGTATTCCAGGTCCTGGCACTGCTGTCCGGTTTCGGTGGTGGTAACTTTGCCTCCTCAATGTCCAACATCAGCTTCTTCTTCCCTAAGAAGCAGCAGGGTCTGGCGCTGGGTCTGAACGCTGGTCTGGGTAACTTCGGTGTTACCACCATGCAGATCCTGGTTCCGCTGGTAATGACCTTCGGCATCTTCGGCGGCGAGCCGATGGAGCTGGTCAACACCTCCGGTACCCTGATCGGTAAGATCCCTGCCGGTTCCGACACCTGGATCCAGAATGCCGGTTTCGTCTGGCTGGTATTCCTGATCCCGCTGGCGCTGATCGGCTGGTTCGGCATGAACAACATCAAGGCCGACCACGTTACTCCGGATCTGCCTAATCCTGTAGCATCTTTCTCCATGATCAGCGGCATGCTGGGTATCGGCTTCCTGGCTGCTCTGTTCGGCCTGTGGTTGCTGCTGCCTGAGAAGGTCGGTGGTTCCGGTTTCGGCGTCAGCAAGTGGATCGTAGTGCCGGTCGTTATCGCCCTGACCGTATTCATGCTCAAGCTGCTGCCCGGTCAGATCAAGCAGAACCTGAACCGTCAGTACAAGATCTTCGGCAACACTCACACCTGGGTGATGAGTATCATCTACACCATGACCTTCGGATCTTTCATCGGATTCGCTGCTGCCTTCGGTCTGTCCATCAAGGTTATCTTCGGTTACCAGCACGTGATGGTAGACGGTGTGATGAACCACGACATGGCTAACCCCAACGGTCCTTCAGCTCTGATGTACGCCTGGATGGGTCCGTTCATCGGTGCCCTGATCCGCCCTGTGGGTGGTTGGATCTCCGATAAGGTTGGTGGTGCCAAGGTTACTCAGATCTGTGCAGTTGTGATGGTCGCCAGCGCCCTGGGTGTGGCTTACTTCATGAAGCAGGCTTACGCCTCCGCTACGCCTGAAGAGTTCTTCGTACCCTTCCTGATCCTGTTCCTGGTGCTGTTCGCAGCTACTGGTATCGGTAACGGTTCCACCTTCCGTACCATCTCCATGGTATTCAACAAAGAACAGGCTGGACCGGTTCTGGGTTGGACCTCTGCAGTAGCCGCTTACGGTGCCTTCATCATTCCGAAGGTACTGGGTGAGCAGATCAAACTGACTACTCCAGAAAATGCACTGTACGGCTTCGCTGTCTTCTACGGCGTCTGCATCGTGCTGAACTGGTGGTACTACCTGCGTCCGGGTGCGGAGTTCAAGAACCCCTGATCCGTTTCGCAACTAAAAAAGGGGGCATAAGCACGCGCTTGTTTGTACCCCCTTCGACCAGCCATCTGAGAGCTCGCCTTTCAGGTGGCATTCTGGTCAAAGGTTAACGGCCAGGTCTCAGACCAAAGGCTAACACCCAATAACTAGAAATCATGCGCTGAGGGGTCAAGGCCCCAACAACTCAATCCATCTGGAGTTAAAGGCAATGAGTCATTTTTTAGATCGCTTACAGTTCTTTAAGAAAAAGCAGGGCGAGTTTGCAGACGGTCACGGTGAAGTGACCAATGAAAACCGCGCCTGGGAAGACAGTTACCGTTCCCGCTGGCAGCACGACAAGATCGTTCGCTCCACACACGGTGCCAACTGTACTGGTTCCTGTAGCTGGAAAATCTACGTTAAAAACGGCCTGATCACCTGGGAAACCCAGCAGACCGACTACCCGCGCACCCGTCCTGACCTGCCTAACCACGAGCCTCGTGGCTGTCAGCGTGGCGCAAGTTACTCCTGGTACACCTACAGTGCCAACCGTCTTAAGTACCCGAAGGTACGTAAGCCGCTGCTGAAACTGTGGCGCGATGCCCGTCGCAGCATGGCTCCGGTCGACGCCTGGGCGTCCATCGTTGAAGACGAAGCCAAAGCCGAATCCTATAAGACCAAGCGTGGCATGGGTGGCTTTATCCGTTCCTCCTGGAACGAAGTTAACGAAATGATTGCTGCCGCCAACGTCTATACCACCAAGACGTTCGGCCCTGACCGCATCATCGGCTTCTCGCCGATCCCTGCGATGTCCATGGTTTCCTACGCAGCCGGCTCCCGCTACCTGTCGCTGATCGGCGGCGTCTGCATGAGCTTCTACGACTGGTACTGTGACCTGCCTCCTTCCTCGCCGATGACCTGGGGTGAGCAGACCGACGTACCTGAGTCCGCTGACTGGTACAACTCCAACTACATCATCGCCTGGGGTTCCAACGTACCTCAGACCCGTACCCCCGATGCTCACTTCTTCACCGAAGTTCGCTACAAGGGTACCAAGACTGTCTCCATCACTCCGGACTACGCCGAAGTATCCAAGCTGACCGACATGTGGCTGAACCCCAAGCAGGGTACTGACGCCGCACTGGCCATGGCTTTCGGTCACGTAATCCTGAAAGAATTCCACCTCGACAAGCCCAGCGAGTACTTCACCAACTACGCCCGTCAGACCACCGACATGCCGATGCTGGTGGTACTGGAAGAGCACAAAGACGGTGTGATGAAGTCCACCCGCTTCCTGCGTGCTTCCGATCTTGACGGCAACCTCGGCCAGGACAACAACCCTGAATGGAAGACCATCGCCTTTGACGAGAAGAGCGGTGAACTGGTTGCACCTAACGGTTCCGTTGGTTTCCGCTGGGGCGAAGACGGTAAGTGGAACCTGGAAGAGCGTGAAGGCCTGAAAGGTGCCGACACCAAACTGCAGCTGTCCCTGATCGACGGTGAGAAGAATGCAGTACCTGTTGGCTTCCCATACTTCGGTGGCCAGGAACACACCTACTTCACGGCTAACGAACAGGACGACGTTCAGGTTCGCAACGTACCGGCCCGTACTCTGAAGCTGGCCGACGGCACCGAAGCCAAAGTCGCTACCGTATACGATCTGATGATGGCCAACTACGGCCTCGACCGTGGACTGGGCGGCGGCAACGTTGCTTCCAGCTACGACGACGACATCGCTTACACCCCTGCCTGGCAGGAGAAGATCACCGGCGTCAGCCGTGACAAGGTGATCCAGGTTGCCCGTGAATTCGCCGACACCGCCGACAAGACTCATGGCCGCTCCATGATCATCGTTGGTGCCGCCATGAACCACTGGTACCACATGGACATGAACTACCGTGGCCTGATCAACATGCTGATGATGTGTGGTTGTATCGGTCAGTCCGGTGGTGGCTGGGCTCACTACGTAGGTCAGGAAAAACTGCGTCCGCAGACCGGCTGGCAGCCGCTGGCGTTCGCTCTTGACTGGAACCGTCCGCCGCGTCACATGAACTCCACGTCCTTCTACTACGCGCACACCAGTCAGTGGCGCCATGAGAAGCTGAATGCCAAGGAAGTCCTGTCGCCTCTGGCTGACGAAAATGCCTTCCCTGAGCACATGATCGACTGGAACGTCCGCGCCGAGCGCATGGGCTGGCTGCCGTCTGCTCCGCAGATCAACCAGAACCCGCTGGAAGTGACCAAAGCCGCTGAAGAAGCCGGCATGGATCCGAAGGACTACCTGGTTCAGCAGCTGAAGAGCGGCGATATCCGCTTTGCCTGTGAACAGCCGGACAGCCCTGAGAACTTCCCTCGCAACATGTTCATCTGGCGTTCCAACATCCTCGGTTCTTCCGGTAAGGGCCACGAGTACTTCCTGAAGTACTTCCTGGGCACCAAGAACGGTGTGATGAACGACGACAACGGTGCCGACGGCGTCCGTCCGACCGAAGTCGAGTGGGTTGAAGACGCACCTACCGGTAAGCTGGACCTGGTGGTCACTCTGGACTTCCGTATGTCCTCTACCTGTGTGTTCTCCGATATCGTACTGCCGACTGCGACCTGGTACGAGAAGGACGACCTCAACACTTCCGACATGCACCCCTTCATCCACCCGCTGACTCAGGCCGTCGATCCTGCCTGGGAAGCGCGTTCTGACTGGGAGATCTACAAGGGCATCGCCAAGGCGTTCTCCGAAGTCGCCGAAGGCGTACTGGGTGTCGAGAAAGATATCGTTACCGTTCCGCTGCTGCACGACACTGCCGGCGAACTGGGTCAGTCCATGGGCGTTAAAGACTGGAAGAAGGGCGAATGTGACCTGATTCCGGGTAAGACCGCACCGAACATGGTTGTGGTTGAGCGCGACTACCCCAACACCTACAAGAAGTTCACTTCTGTCGGTCCTCTGCTGGAAGACCTGGGTAACGGCGGTAAGGGTATCTCATGGGATACCAAAGAAGACGTTAAACTGCTGGGTGATCTGAACCATCGCGTTACCGACGAAGGTATCAGCGAAGGTCGTCCGAACCTGGATACCGCGGTAGACGCCGCCGAGATGATTCTGACTCTGGCTCCTGAAACCAACGGTAACGTTGCGGTTAAGGCCTGGGACGCTCTCGGTAAGTTCACCGGCCGTGACCACACTCACCTGGCCAAGCCCAAGCATGAAGAGAAGATCCGCTTCCGTGACGTGGTGGCACAGCCTCGTAAGATCATCTCCTCCCCGACCTGGTCCGGTCTGGAAGATGAGCACGTGAGCTACAACGCCGGTTACACCAACGTTCACGAGCTGATTCCATGGCGTACCATTACCGGTCGTCAGCAGTACTACCAGGATCACGACTGGATGCAGGCCTTCGGTGAGCAGCTGTGTACTTACCGTCCGCCGATCGACACCAAGACCGTCAGCCCGATCATGAACAAGAAGTCCAACGGTAACCCCGAGATCGCGCTGAACTGGATCACTCCGCACCAGAAGTGGGGTATCCACAGTGTCTACACCGACAACCTGCTGATGCAGACCCTGTCCCGTGGTGGTCCGATCATCTGGATGTCTGAAGTCGACGCTCAGAAAGTTGGTATCGAAGATAACGACTGGGTAGAAGTGTTCAACGTTAACGGTGCGATCACCTGTCGTGTGGTGGTCAGTCAGCGGGTTAACGAAGGCATGACCCTGATGTATCACGCCCAGGAACGTATCACCAACATTCCGGGCTCTGAAACTACCGGAACCCGTGGCGGTATGCACAACTCCGTAACCCGTGTGGTTACCAAGCCGACTCACATGATCGGCGGATATGCGCAGCAGTCCTACGGATTCAACTACTACGGTACTGTGGGTTGTAACCGAGACGAGTTTGTTGTCGTTCGTAAGATGAGCAAGGTTGACTGGCTCGACGGCGAAGACGACATGATCCCTCAGCCCCTGCCCACTGAAGTTTAAGGAGCCAGCATTATGAAAATTCGTTCACAAGTCGGCATGGTGCTGAACCTTGATAAGTGTATCGGTTGCCATACCTGTTCTGTAACCTGTAAGAATGTCTGGACCTCCCGGGAAGGCATGGAGTACGCCTGGTTCAACAACGTTGAAACCAAGCCCGGCATCGGCTTCCCGAAAGAGTGGGAGAACCAGGACAAGTGGAATGGTGGCTGGATGCGTAAAGCTGACGGCTCCATCGAACTGAAGATCGGCGGCAAGTTCCGGATTCTGTCCAACATCTTCGCCAACCCCGATCTGCCTCAGATCGACGACTACTACGAGCCGTTCGACTTCGATTACCAGCACCTGCACACCGCACCGCTGGGCGATCACATGCCGACCGCGCGTCCGCGCTCGCTGATCAGCGGCAAGCGTATGCAGAAGATCGAATGGGGTCCGAACTGGGAAGAGATTCTCGGTACCGAGTTCGCCAAGCGCAGCAAGGACAAGAACTTCGACAACATCCAGAAAGAGATGTATGGCGAATTCGAAAACACCTTCATGATGTACCTGCCGCGTCTGTGTGAGCACTGTCTGAACCCGGCCTGTGTCGCTTCCTGTCCTTCAGGTGCGATCTACAAGCGTGAGGAAGACGGTATCGTTCTGATCGACCAGGACAAGTGTCGTGGCTGGCGGATGTGTGTTTCCGCCTGTCCTTACAAGAAGATCTACTACAACTGGAAGTCCGGTAAGTCCGAGAAATGTATCTTCTGCTATCCGCGTATCGAAGCGGGTATGCCGACTGTATGTTCCGAGACCTGTGTGGGCCGTATCCGTTATCTGGGCGTACTGCTCTATGATGCGGACCGCATTAAGGAAGTGGCCAGCACTCCTTCCGAGACCGACCTCTACGAGAAGCAGCTGGAAGTCTTCCTGGATCCGTTCGATCCGCAGGTTATCGAGCAGGCCCGTAAAGACGGCGTGCCCGATTCTGTAATCTCCGCGGCCCAGAAGTCTCCGGTTTACAAGATGGCGATGGACTGGAAGGTGGCTCTGCCGCTGCACCCCGAATATCGCACTCTGCCAATGGTCTGGTACATTCCGCCGCTGAGCCCGATTCAGTCTGCGGCTGAAGCCGGTCATGTTGGCATGAACGGAATTATCCCGGACGTCGACTCTCTGCGTATTCCGGTCAAATACCTGGCCAACCTGCTGACTGCCGGTGACGAGAAGCCTGTCACTCTGGCCCTGAAGCGCATGCTGGCAATGCGTGCCTTCAAGCGTTCCGAAGAGGTTGATCAGGTTGAAGATCTGGAAGTTCTGCAGGAAGTGGGTCTGAGCAAGAAGCAGGTCCAGGAGATGTACCGCTACATGGCGATCGCCAACTACGAAGATCGTTATGTTGTGCCTACAGCTCACCGCGAAGACGCGATGCATGAAGCATTCGACGAGCGCGGCGGATGCGGCTTCAGCTTCGGTAATGGTTGTTCAACAGGTACCAGTGATCTGAACCTGTTCGGCGGCAAGAAAACAAACAGAAGGGATATCATCGACACCGTTCAGATCTGGGATTAGTCATGAATATTCTTAAGGTTATATCAGTTCTGATGAACTACCCCACGGCCGAGCTCCAGCAGCATGCTGACGAGCTCGCCGCGGAAGTTCGTGCGGCCCGGGAGATTCCTCCCGAGCTGCGCGAGCAGATTGTTGCGCTGGTGGACTCCGTCTGCCGCCGCGACCTGATGGAAGTTCAGGAAGAATATGGTGTTCTGTTTGATCGGGGCCGCTCAGTGTCTCTGCTGATGTTTGAACACGTTCACGGCGAAAGCCGTGACCGTGGTCAGGCGATGGTGGACCTGATGTCCAACTACGAACGCAATGGCTACGACATCAGCGTTCGCGAGTTGCCCGACTTTATTCCTCTCTACCTCGAGTTCCTGGCCCAGCGTCCGGAAATCGAAGCCCGTCAGGGTCTGGCCGATGTCGGTCACATCTTCGGTGTGATCAGCGCCCGCCTGCAGGAAAGAGAGAGCCTCTATTCAGTGCTGTTCGACGCGCTGCTCATTATCGGTGGCACTCAGGTGGATATCGATAAGCTGAAGGCGGAAGCCGCGGCGGAAGAGCGCGACGACACTCTGGAAGCGATGGATAAGGTCTGGGAAGAGGAGCAGGTAACCTTTATGGCGAACCAGTCTCCCGAGGCTGGCTGCCGCCCGCAGACACACAGACAACCAACAAAAAATGATGAAGCCGTTCCAATAACCTGGGTACCGTCTGATTCAAAAAGCTCTCAGAACCATTAATGGAGTGCGGAGATAATTATGTCTTATTCAAATATGCTGTTATTCGGGATCTATCCCTACATTGCGATCGTCGTCCTGCTGCTCGGCAGCTGGATCCGTTTCGATCGTGAACAATACACCTGGAGATCCGGCTCGAGCCAGCTGCTGCGCAACGACCTGCGCGTGTACAGCAACTGCTTCCACGTCGGTGTCATCTTCATCCTGCTGGGTCACTTCGTGGGTCTGCTGACTCCCGCCGGGATCTACCACCACTTCATCTCCACCAGCGCCAAACAGCTGCTGGCGATGGTTTCCGGTGGTATCTTCGGCCTGATCTGCCTGTACGGTCTGGTCGGTCTGCTGAAGCGTCGGATGACTGATCCTCGCATCCGTGCCACCAGCTCCACGTCTGACATCGTCATTCTGTGGCTGCTGCTGATCCAGCTGGTGCTGGGTCTGATGACCATCTTCGCCTCCGCCGGTCACATGGACGGTTCGGTGATGGTTCTGCTGGGCACCTGGGCGCAGAGCATCGTGACCTTCCAGATCACTGACGCTGCGGTTGCCATGGAATCTGTTGGCATGATCTACAAGCTGCACGTGTTCTTCGGTCTCAGCCTGCTGCTGGTATTCCCCTTCACCCGTCTGGTTCACGTCCTCAGTGCACCGGTCTGGTACCTGGGTCGCAGCTACCAGCTGGTACGTCTGAAGACTCACCGCTGATCAGTCCGGCGGCCCCGAGACGGGGCTGCCGACAACGCGGACAGCGCCGGTGCACTCCCCTGGTCCGGCCCTGTCCCACCGCTCAGCCGCTTTTCCCATAAGGTCCGGCTTCCG
The DNA here is from genome assembly GCA_965230185.1 of Motiliproteus sp. Classification (GTDB taxonomy): domain Bacteria; phylum Pseudomonadota; class Gammaproteobacteria; order Pseudomonadales; family Balneatricaceae; genus Motiliproteus. Next base: position 365,248 of record OZ245995.1, on the reverse strand, counting down.
CTACACTGCGACGGACTTTATCCGAAAAACAGTTGTTCCGGTTTATCCGAATTAAAGGTTGTATTATGTCCTGTCCCAGTATCCCCAAAGCGCCCGAAGCTCCCCCGAAAGCCGAAGTGCCGGCGATCACCGTCAATGGCGTTCAGATCAGCGAAGAAGCAATCTCCAAAGAGGTGGAACACCATCCGGCCAGCTCACTGCAGACTGCAATTCAGCTGGCTGCCGAAGCCCTCGTAGTACGCGAAGTGCTGCTGCAGAAAGCCGCAGTCGAAGGCCTGGTGGATCGGGACGGTGATGCCGACTACGATGAAGAAACGGTGATCAGCCAGCTGCTGGAGCAGCAGATCAGCACACCGAAGGCCGGCGAAGCCGAGTGTAAGGCTTACTTCGAAGCCAACCGTGACAAATTCAACAGTCCGGTGCTGCTGGAGGCCAGTCATATCCTGCTGGCCGCCGCCCCCGATGACGAAGAGCTGCGCATTCAGATGCGCGAGCAGGCCGAAGCCCTGATCGAAACCCTTAAGTCGAATCCGGAGAAGTTTGCCGAAATGGCACAGGCCCATTCCGCCTGCCCTTCCAAAGATGTCGGCGGCAGCCTCGGTCAGCTGAGCAAAGGCAGCACCGTACCGGAATTTGAAAAGGTGATGTTCGCCGCCCCCGAAGGGCTGTTCGACAAGCCGATCGATTCCCGCTACGGCTTCCATGTGCTGCGTGTCGACCATCGGGTCGAAGGCGAACCGCTGCCCTACGAAGCGGTCAGCGACAAGATCGCCCACTACCTCGATCACCAGGTCTATCGCCGCGCCATCAGCCAGTTTATCGATATCCTGGTGGGGGAAGCCGAGATCGAAGGCATCGAAATGAAGAGTTCCGGCTCACCGCTGGTCCAGTAATCGGGCGGACACCGGGTCCTGTAGCGAGCGACATCAGAGCGGATCATGAGTAACGGCGACAAACAGACACTGCCACTGATCTACTCCTGCTCGGGCTGCTCCAATATCGCCCAGCTGGCCAACCAGGTGGCGATCGAGCTGTACCGGGAAGACAGGGCCGAAATGTCCTGTATCGCCGGGGTCGGCGGCGGGGTCGGCGCGCTGGTGCGACTGGCCCGCTCCGGGCGGCCGATCGTCTCGCTGGATGGCTGCCAGCTGCACTGCGTGAAAAACTGTCTTGAGCAGCACGGCGTTGAATCGACCCATCACTATACGCTGACCGACTATGGCATCAGAAAACGGGCTAAACTGGAGTTTGACCCGGCCGATGTCAGCCGTATTAAAGCACTGGTGCTGGATGATCTCGGCGATGTCGGTTCCGGGAACGGCACTGTAACTGAATAAGAGACACTGAACTGATCGTATGAGCATCAATATTTCTAACTTTGAAAAACTGCTGGAAGCTGCATCTCAGCAGAACGAACCCCAGCGAGTCCTGTTCGTCTTCACCCGCGCCGAGCTGCCGGAAGATGCCGACGAAGCGGAGATCGAGGGCTTTAAATCGGGCCGGGGCGGCGCCCTGGTACCGGTCATGTGTGTGGATAAAGCGCTGGATGAACTCAGTGATTTCCAGGCGCTGGTTAAGGAGTCCGAAAATACCGGCCAGCAGTGGGATGTGGTTTTTGCCGCCTGCCAGGCAGGCCGCGGCGGCATGATGCCGACCACCGAAGAGGCCGCTCAGCCGCTGGCGATGATGGTGGAGTCGATTCAGCAGGGGGGCATTGCCCGCTTTCTCGCCTTCGACCGCAATGGCAATACCCTGAATATCCAGAGCCCACGCTGAGCCTTCGCTCAACTAACCCCTCATGGTTCAGGCCCCCTTTTCTCCCAAGCTAAAAAATTGGGGGACTGAACCGCCCTTCTTACCAGCGCCTGCTGACCCCAGCCCCGGAATCCTTCGGAATTACCCGGCTGGCAAACCGCCAGTCTGAACCCGGGAGCCGCAGCCGATGGCCGGAATGAGTACCAGAGAACTGCTGTTTTCCGTCGTCGGCGCCTTTATCAGCACGCTGATCGCCTCGTTCTTCAGCCATTCCATTCTGATGGAAGAGGACATGCCGATGATTCTCGCCTCCACCGGCGCCTCGGCGATGCTGATCTTTGCCCTGCCCCACGCCGCCGTTTCCCGTCCCTGGAATCTGGTAGGCGGCCATCTGGTTTCTGCCACCGTCGGTGTCAGCTGCTATCTGCTGATCAGCAACGAGATTCTCGCCTCCTCGCTGGCGATTCCGGTAGCGATGCTGGCCATGCACTGGCTGCGCTGTATGCATCCGCCCGGCGGCGCCACCGCGGTGACCGCCGTTGTCGGGGGCTCCAGTGTGCACGCTCTGGGTTACGGATTTGTGGTGCTGCCGGTTTTTCTCAACGCTGTTATTCTGCTCTCCTTCGCCATGGCTATCGGCACCTTCCGGGACAACAATCCTTTTGAGATCAGATGACTGCCCCCATCCCCTGCGGAAAAGTACCTGCTGAAGCAGCCGGAATACGCCGTTATATCAGCATTTTCTGTATAAACGACCGCACCGGCCCAACCCCCTTCATCGCCTTTACAGTCCTGTCTATTGCTCCTATACCTTAGTTTGGAATGGCAACGTACAGCAGGAGGTATCATGAAGAATCAAGTTTCTGAGTATATCCGCGAGCTGATTTCGGAAGATTCGTCGCGCTCCTACAGCTGCGACATGACCAGCTCATCGGTTCATCAGGTTCACGCTCCGATACCCACCGATCTGTTTCATGAGTTGAAGGCACTGGCTGCAGTTTATAAACGCGACGCAAATTGTGTGGCGGGCGATCTGCTTACCCTGGCCCTGCAGGACGCAATGAACGCCCTGCCGGCGGAAACCCGGGCCCACCTGCAGAAGGTCAGAGAAGCCTACGAGAAGGAAGAAGTCGCTCATCTGATGGAATCAGTGGAATACGATGCGGGAGGTACCTGAGAGCGCCCCCGACCTGCTCCGGAGCCTGAGAAGGTCCGGACGGGCTCTGTTCTGCCGCATTCCCGTCAGCCGTCCGGCTGAGGCTGTCCGGGGCCGCGGCAATCCGGAGTATTGTTATGATCGATGACCAGCTGCTGCTCTCCTGGCCACTGTTTGGCGGCGTCAGTCAGTCCGGTATCCGTAAAGTACAGGCGCTGCTGAAAAGCGAGCAGTATCCGCAGGGCTGTTATCTGTTTCATCAGGGCGATCCCGGCGATCGCCTGTTTCTGATCATCGCCGGTCGCGTTGAAGTTCTCGACGAGTCCTCTCCCGGCAGGTCGACCCGGCTGGCCATCCGCGAGGTCGGTGACAGCATTGGTGAAATGACCCTGATCGACATTCAGAACCGCTCGGCCTCTGTACGGGCACTGGAGCCGGTCACGGTGTTGTCGCTCTCCCACGCCGACCTCCACCGACTTTACGAAAGTGATCAGCAACTGTTTATTCTGATCATTATGAATATCGCCCGTGAGATCAGCCGCCGGCTACGCTCAGTGGATGCGTTGCTCAGCAGTACCCTCTACTACTGCGGCAGGCCTCCTCCCTGATATCCCCGTAGCGACCTTTCAGCCCCTGTCGTTTTCCCTCTGTCATCCCCCCCCTGCCAGCATCCGCTGTGGCCCCCGTCTTCCCGATCGGTTGCCATTGAACATACGGATACGTATAGTTGATTTCTGACCAACCACAATAACAACAGAGGTCCGACCACATGAACTCCGAAACCCGCGACACTGAAGCTCACCACCGGGTCACCGACAGCTTTAACCGCCAGCAGTTTATGCACACCCTCGGTGCCCGCCTGCTGAACATCGAACCTGGTATGGTAGAGATCGAACTCCCCTACCAGCAGTCTCTTACCCAGCAACACGGCTTTCTCCACGCTGGAGTGATTTCCACCCTGGTGGATAACGCCTGCGGTTACGCGGCCTTCAGCCTGATGCCGGCGGGCGCAGAGGTGCTGACCATCGAATTCAAGATTAACCTGCTGTCTCCGGCCAGGGGAGAGCGACTGATCGCCCGCGGCCGGGTCGCAAAAGCCGGTCGCACCATCAGCGTCTGCAACGGCGAAGCCATTGCGGTGAAAGATGGCGAAGAAAAGGTGGTGGCTCAGATGGTCGCCACCATGATGTGTATCGAAGGTCGTGAAGACGTCCGGCCGGTCAGCCGTTAGCACCCCGGCCGCCGACAGTCTGCGGCCATCATCTCCGGACCACAGACGCTCAATCTGACACCGGTCCCCCTTTCAGATTCTTGCTGCCCGGGCCCGACCCTCCATTAATCAGCTCTGTATTAGTCCTCCGATTCCGAAAGCAGCTCTGTTTACATCGGCAGCTCGACTGTTGCCGGCCCTGGTCAGCTCTGGCCGGGCCTGAGACCTGACATCCGAGTCCGGCTGATCGGCAGAGCTGATCTACAGAGGGGAGGTCAGAGCAAGCCCATAGTCCTGCTGCGACTTATTGCGATCACTCACAGATCCGTTATATACTCCTCACCATATTAGAATATACTAATTTTAAGGAATCTTATATGGGCGCCGCTATCGCTCGCTGGTCCATGCAGTGGCCAGTACGAATCTATACCGCTGTACTGCTGCTGGTCATAGCTACCGCTGCGCTGATTCCCGCCATTCAGATCGACACCGATCCGGAAAATATGCTGCCCGCCGATAACCCGGCCCGGTTATTCCACAACGAGGTAAAACAGCGTTTCGCCATGCATGACGCCATCGTCGTCGGCGCTGTCAATCCGCAGGGCATCACCAATGTGCAGTCACTCAACAGCCTGCAGCAGCTGACCCGACAGATACTGCAGATCGACGGCGTCATCGACCGGGATCTGATGGCAATCAGCGAGAGCGACAATATAACCCAGCAGCAGCCCGGTACCATCCGCTTCGAATGGCTGCAGCGGCAGCCATTACAGACCGGTGAACAGGCTGAGGCGGTGGGCGATGCGATCGAGCGGCTGCCATTGCTGCTCAATACCCTGCTGTCGGCGGATCGGAAGTCTGCCGCTATTTACGTCCCCATCGAAGATAAGGACCAGAGTTACCGGATCGCCGAACAGATTCGCACCCTGATTCAACAGCTGCCTGGCAATGACAGCTACCATATAACCGGTCTGCCGATCGCCGAAGATCAGTTCGGGGTGGAGATGTTCGTGCAGATGGGAATATCGGCACCGCTGGCCGGGCTGATGATCTTCCTGGTGATGTGGTGGTTCTTTCGCAACGTCACCCTGGTGCTGGCACCGATGCTGGTGGCCATGGCCACGGTGATCACCACCATGGGCCTGCTGATCGGCATGGGTTTTACCGTCCATATCATGTCTTCAATGATCGCCATCTTTCTGATGCCGATCGCGGTAGTGGACTCGGTTCATATCCTGTCGGAATTCGCCGACCGTTATAAGCCCGGTCAGGATGCCCGACGCACCATGGAGGAGGTGCTGGATCACCTGTTCGTACCGATGCTGTTCACCTCGCTGACCTCCACCATCGGCTTTCTGTCGCTGCTGCTGACACCGATTCCGCCGGTCCGCATCTTCGGCGCTTTCGTCGGCTTCGGGATCATGCTGGCGTTCCTGGTCACGATTCTGCTGGTTCCCGCCTGGGTTTCGCGAATGAAGCCCGCCACCCTGCAGGCTTTGCAGAACAGCTGCCACCGTCGGCCAGGCAGACTGGATCAGGGTGTCGCCAGTCTCGGTCGCTTCGCCGTTCGTCGTGCCCGACCATTGATGCTGCTGTTCGCCCTGCTGTTTGCCGGCGCAGTGGCCGGTATTCAGCAGATTCAGATCAACGATAACCCGATGAACTGGTTTAAACCGGAGCATGAAATTCGAGTCGCCGACCGGGTCCTTAACCACCATTTCGCCGGTACCTATAACGCCTACCTGGTGGTCAGTGCCGATCAGCAGGCCCTCAACACGGATCAGCTGACCGCACCGGCCCTGGCAGAACTGAAGGCTGCCGGCATCGAAACCGCCCCTCTGGCACAGGCGCTGGCGGACAGTCAGGACATCGGGGCAATGGTCGCCGCGGTGGACGATGCCAGCTTCGAACTGCCCGCCACCGCACAACCGGTGCTGGAGCGGTTGCTGACCGGGCTGGAGCAACTGCAACGCCGGCAGAAGCGCTTTATGGAACCTGAAGTACTGCGCTGGATCAGCGAGCTGCAGGACTACCTGCAGCAGACCGGTCTGGTAGGCAAGAGCAACAGCCTTGCCGATATCGTTCGCACCGTCAACCGCGAGCTGCAGGGCGGCGCCGGCAGCGATTACCGGTTGCCCGCCAGCAGCGAGGGTATTGCTCAGACTCTGCTCCAGTTTCAGAGCTCCCACCGCCCCGAAGATCTCTGGCATTTCGTCACCCCCGATTACCGCGCCAGCCTGCTCTGGCTGCAGCTGACCAGCGGCGACAACCAGGATATGACCCGGGTGATGGCAGCCGTGACCGACTACCAGCAACAGCGGCCGCTGCCACAGGGACTGACACTGGACTGGGCCGGCAAGGCCTATCTCAACCTGGTCTGGCAGGATGCCATGGTCAGCGGCATGCTGGACAGCCTGCTGTCCGCCTTCGCCATCGTCTTCGTGATGATGAGCCTGCTGTTCCGTTCGCTGATCTTCGGATTGCTGGCGATGCTGCCGCTGACCTTCAGCATAACGCTGATGTACGGCCTGATCGGCTGGCTCGGCAAGGACTACGATATGCCCATTGCCGTGCTCTCGGCACTGACCCTGGGATTGTCGGTAGATTTCGCGATTCATTTTCTGGAGCGGGCGCGGGCGCTGTTCCGCCGCAGTGGCTGCCTGGAAACCACATTGCGAGAGCTGTTTGAGGAACCGGGCCGGGCTATCAGTCGCAACGCCCTGGTGATTGCCATTGGTTTCACCCCACTGCTGCTGGCGCCGCTGGTGCCCTACATCACCGTCGGCGCATTTCTGGCCAGCATTATGGCGATCTCGGCGCTGGTCACCCTGCTGTTGCTGCCCGCCCTGACCCGAATGCTGAGCCACCGGGTATTTCCCTCGCCGGTACAGGAGTAAAAACGATGAAAAAACAGATCACTGCACTGCTGCTGTCGGCTGTCTGCTGCAGCACCCAGGCCGCGGAAATGACGCCCCGGGCGCTCGTCGACACCGCCAATCTGGCTGCTTTCTACGCCGGTGACGACGGTCGCAGCGAAGCCCGGATGACCATCACCGACAGCCAGGGACGCAAGCAGCGACGCCAGTTCACCCTGTTGCGGAGGGATATCATTGACGGCGGTGATCAGCAGATGATGATCTTCTTCTCCCGACCCGCCGATGTTCGTGGCACCGTCTTCCGGGTGGAGAAACATCTCAGCCGCGATGATGACCGCTGGCTCTACCTGCCGGGTCTCGACCTGGTACGACGGATCTCCGCCGGCGATAAACGGACTTCCTTCGTCGGTTCCCACTTCTTCTACGAGGATGTCTCCGGTCGCAACCCCGATCTCGATGAATTTGCACTGCTGGAACAGACCGATCAGCACTGGTTGCTGGAAGCACGACCGCTGCAGCCCGACAGCGTTGAGTTCAGCCGCTATCGGGTCTGGATCAGCCGCGAGAACCGGCTGCCGCTGAGGGTGGATTTCTACAGCCGCAACGATGAACTCTACCGTCGGCTGGAAGTGCTGAAAGTAGCGATGGTCGATAACCATCCCACCGCCGTCGTTTCACGGATGAGCGATCTCGGCAGCGGCGCCAGCACTCTGCTGGAGTTTCGCCACACCGCTTACGATCTGGGGCTACCGAAGCAGATCTTCAGCGAGCGCAGCCTGCGTACCCCACCACGCCGGTACCTGGCCCGGCCGGGTAGCTGAATTCGATGTCCGGATCGGCGATCTCAGGCGCCTTCAGCCAGACCATTCTGTGGTTGCTTATTCTGCTATCGACGCCGCTGTCAGTGGCGGCACCCGGCGCCGACGCTGCGGATGAGAACTGGCAGAGCAACGACGGCTGGAGCAGCGACAACCAGGACGACGATGACTGGGGCGACGACGACTGGAGCAACGACTCTCAGAGTGCCGCCGGGCGCTGGCACTGGAGCGGCTTCACCGAACTGGGTCTGGGACGGCGGCTGGAAGATGATCCGGTCATCACTACCGACACCACTTTACAGGAGCTGCGTCAGCGGCTGGAAGTCAGTTACTCCGGCATGCAATGGCAGTTGCGCATCAAAGCCGACCTGATCGGCGACGGAGTGACCGATCAGCTGGAATCGAATATCCGTCAGGCCGAGCTGGCACTGTCCCCTTCTGAAGCCTGGGATCTGAAACTGGGCCGGCAGGTGCTGACCTGGGGCACCGGTCGCTACCTGTTTCTTAACGACCTGTTTCCCAAGGACTGGCAAAGTTTTTTCGCCGGTCGTGACGACGAATATCTGAAGGCCCCGGCCAACGCCCTGAAAGCCAGCTATTTCGGTTCCGCGTTCAATCTCGACCTGGTCTGGATGCCGGAGTTTCGCAGCGACCGCTTTATCAACGGCGAGCGTTTCTCATTTTTCGACAGAAGTCGTGGCCTGCAGATAGCTCCGGATCCTCCGGCCGGTTCCGACAAGCCCGGATCGGGATTGAACGACGGTGAGCTGGCGGCGCGGCTGTTCCGCACCGTCGGTGCTGTGGAATATGCCCTTTACGGCTATCGCGGTTACTGGAAAACACCGCTGGGTATCTGCTCCTCCGGCAATCCCTGCCACCCCCGACTGAATGTCTGGGGCGGCAGCGCCCGGGGACCGCTCGGCCCCGGTGTCGGTAACATCGAAGCGGCCTGGTTCGACAGCCGGGAGGACAACGACGGTGATAACCCGAATATTCCCAACGATCAGATTCGTCTGCTGCTGGGCTACGAACAGGAACTGCGGCCGCGCCTCACCGGCGGCGCTCAGTACTATCTGGAGTGGACCCGGGATTTCGGGGCGCTGAAGCGAAACCAGGCCGATGAATTTCTACCGGAGGAATACCGTCAGCTCTGGACCCTCAGTCTCGATTACCGCAGTCCCAGAGACACCCTGAAGCTGGGTCTGTTTCTGTTCTGGTCCCCCTCCGACGAGGACTACTATCTGCGGCCGACGGCCAGCTACCGCATCGATGACGCCTGGCAGCTGAGTGGCGGATTTAACTGGCTTGGAGGCGATCGACCCCATACCCAGTTCAGTCAGATGGCCGACGGCAGCAACGGCTGGCTGCGGCTGCGCTACCACTACTGACGGAGCTGATTGAATACCACAACCGCTCTTACCGAGCACCTGAAGGAGACGACTATGTCCACTGAACGCGCAATTCTGATCTTCGCCGGCTGCATGATTCTGCTGAGCCTGGCCCTGACCTGGTGGGTCCACAGTTACTGGGTGGCCTTTACTATCTTTATCGCTCTCAACATGATTCAGAGCGCCTTTACCGGCTTCTGTCCCGCCATTACGGTAATGCGTAAATTCGGCCTGCAGTCTGAAGCGGAAATCGCTCGCGGCAAGCAGCAGTCACAGCCGGCCTGATCACCAGAGAGCACAGACGGCGGACCTTATCGACACCGGCCGAAACGCTGTCGACAGGGCCCGGCCTTCCGTCGCCATGGCTCATACCGGAGCCGGCTGTTCTACACTCTGTCTTATCAGCCGGCAGATCAGCCTGACACCTGCCGGATTGTCAGGGCTCATGAAAATGCCTCGCCTCCCTGCTGAAGGGGGCGTTGCAACGGCATGAGCCGGAGCTGGCGGGCGGACATATCAGTTGCCGGCAGATCGGTGCGCCCGTCCGCAGAACAGTTGCGGAGACGCACCGGCGATGGATGAGAACAGCTTTATCACCCAGCACCTCGGTTCGCTGATCCAGACGGTTATCATCTTTTGCGCTACGGTGATAGCCGCCTTCTGGGGTAACGCCTTTCTGCGCAAAAAAGCCACCATCGACTATATTCTCAACCTCCAGCGCGATCAGCGGTTGCGCAGCGCCAAACGGCATCTGCTGGGAATGGACATCAAGGAAATCGAGCAGCATGCCAGCTATATGGCGAAGGAGGACGAGATCCGCGATGACCTGCTCTACCTGCTCAACTGCTACGAGTACTTTGCGGTGGGCATTCACGAAAAGTGTTTTCACGAAAAACTGGCTAAGAAGCTTAATCGCTCGCTGATGATTCTGATCTGGACCCGTTATAAGCCGTTTATCGACAGTCTGAGAAGCGACAGGAACCTGCCCAGTCTGTATGCCGAGCTGGAGAAGCTGGTACTGCGCTGGCAACAGAACGATAGCTGATTTATTTAAGATAAACAGCCGGACATCCGTCAACGGAAGTCCGGCGATCGGGGCAGCAGTTCAGCTCCTGCATTCTCTGCTGCCCGCTCGGTCGCGCCGTCCCGATCCAGGGACAGCGCCCGGCTCAGCCACCGGCTCCGCCGACCTCCCCCTTGAAGTCGGTGCGCTGGGGGGCGATATCTCTGTGATCATTGACCGCCGTATCGGCTTTGCGCTCCGGTGCCTCGCTGGCGACAACCACACGGCCGGCTTCCAGCCGCAGGCCGATATCGTTCAGCAGGTGAGGATCCAGCTCACGCAGCTGCTGGTAAGCCAGATGGTTGCTGGCACCTTGCTGTACCCGATCAAAAGCCGCTTTCAAAAGGCTCAGTAAAGTCATCATTGTTATCTCCGGTTGAGGGCCGGGGATTGAATCGCGGTAAGAGTCAGAAAAATCCGGAAAGGAGTCAGGCTCGGCCGCGAAAGAATCCGCGGCCGGAAAAGTTAATCAGTCACAGGCACACGGACAGGCGCAGATGCGTCCCCAAATCGCTTTGGGGGCGTTATTTCGAGATGTGCAGCTCATCATCGTGGCGTACATGGTGTCGAAATCAGCCTGTCGTAGTTTGTGAAGCGTTGTCTGTGAACAGTAAGAATTTGTCCGTTATGGACCGGACTATCAGAACATGAACCCGTGAAGCCGGTCAATACTCATACAGCGGCCCGGAGAAAATTTCAGTTGTTTACCCATGATCAACAGAAATGTCATCTTTGTACGCCAGACTCGGCAGGGAATCCGATGAGAGTGCCGGTCTGAAGATCGCAGATCCGGCCCATGACTTCTATGCTCAGCGACGGGACGGCCTGACTGATCCGTCGATAACTAAGGACAGCATTAATGAACAACTCAGACCATCAGCACGCACGGCCCTTATCAGCGGACACCACTCCGGAATTCAGCCGGCTGATCGACCGCGCCCTGAGTCGTCGCCAGTTTCTCACCGGTTCAGGAGCCCTGGGCCTGGGCGCCTTCCTCGCCGCCAGTCCCGCCGGCAGGGCTATGGCTGCCATGCCGACCAGCGACCTGATGGGCTTTAAGGCGGTTCCCGCCAGCAGTGCCGACCAGGTCATCGTACCGGAGGGTTATCGGACCGAGGCGCTGATATCCTGGGGGGATCCGCTGTTCGCCGACGCCCCCGCTTTTGATCCATCCGGTCGGGCGCCTGCCAGCGCTCAGGAACTGCAGTTCGGGGACAATAACGACGGCATGAGCCTGTTCCCGCTGTACGACAACCGGGCGGTGCTGGCGATCAACAACGAATACTGCAACTACGAATACCTGTTTGAGCACAAAGGCGATCAGCTGACCGCCGACGATGTCAGAAAGGCCCAGGCGGCTCACGGCGTCTCCATTTTTGAGATCGAGAAAAAGGGCTCGCGCTGGTCACTGGTGACGGATTCCCACTACAACCGTCGCATCACCGCCAATACCCCTATGGAGCTGACCGGTCCGGTGGCCGGCCACGAGCTGGTAAAAACCGACGCCGATCCCCAGGGACGCCTGGCACTGGGCACTTTTAACAACTGCGCCAACGGTGAAACCCCCTGGGGTACCTACCTGACCTGTGAAGAGAACTTCAACGGCTATTTCGGCAGCGACAGCGAACTGATGCAGGATGCCGACCAGAAACGTTACGGCATCAGAACCAGGAGCCGATACAACTGGCACAGATTCGACGCTCGCTTCGACCTCGCCAAAAATCCGCAGGAGCCCAATCGTTTCGGCTGGGTAGTGGAGATCGACCCGCTGGACCCGAAGTCCACCCCGAAAAAACGCACCGCGCTGGGCCGCTTCAAGCATGAAAATGCCGCCCTGACGATTAACGGCGACGGCCATGTGGTGGTCTACCTGGGTGACGACGAGCGCGGTGAACATCTTTATAAATTTGTCTCCGCCGGCAGGTTCGATCCCGACAACCGCATGGGCAATCGCGACCTGCTGGCTGAAGGCACCATGTACGTCGCTCGTTTCGATGCCGAGGAGGGGGAACTGAAAGGCCGCGGTCGCTGGATCGAGCTCAGCCACGGTAAAAACGGCCTGACCGCCGCCAACGGTTTTGCCGACCAGGCGGAAGTACTGACCTTTATCCGTCGTGCCGCCACTCAGGTGGGCGCCACCACCCTGGACCGGCCGGAATGGGTGGCAGTCCACCCCAGCGGTGAACATGTCTGCTGCACCCTCACCAACAACAAAAACCGTGGCGTCAGAGACAACCAGCCGGTGGATGCCGTGAACCCACGGGCCAGAAACAACTACGGTCAGATTGTCCGCTGGCGGCCTGAAAACGGTGATCACACCGCCGACAGCTTCCACTGGGATCTGTATCTGATCGCCGGCAATCCGGAAGTGCACAAAGAGGGACTGAATGCCGGCAGCGATAACATCAATGCCGACAACATGTTCAACAGCCCTGACGGCATCGGTTTCGACGCCGCCGGCCGGCTGTGGATTCAGACCGACGGCAAGTACTCCAATGAGGGTGATTTCGCCGGTATGGGCAACAACCAGATGCTCTGCAGCGATCCGGCCAGCGGCGAAGTGCGACGTTTCCTCACCGGTCCCATCGCCTGCGAGATCACCGGTCTGGCCTTCAGTCCCGATTACCGCACCATGTTTATCGGTGTTCAGCACCCCGGCGAGAAATCGAAACCGTCCTATTTCCCGGACGGCGGAGACAGCAAGCCCCGCTCGACGGTGATGATGATCACTCGCGAAGACGGCGGTATTATCGGCGCCTGATCGCCCCTGCCACTGACGGCCCCGGCCCCCTGTCCGGCGGGGCCGGTTTCCGGGTGGCTTATCGATTAATCACAGCCGCCTGTTACCGCCTCAGCCACAGCGATCTTCTGGTCGGCTGATTCACGCTCGCCATTTAATATTACAGCCGATGCTGGGCTTCTGATCCGGCTCCGCCGGCAGCCCGGCCAGCAGTGCCTCAATCGCCTGTTTCAGATCCCGGCCGGTAACCGGCTGATCGTTACCGGGTCTGGAATCGTCGAACTGTCCCCGGTAAACACAGCGCAGCCCGGCATCAAACAGAAAAAAGTCCGGGGTGCATTCAGCGCCGTAGGAGCGGGCCACCTGCTGGCTCTCGTCATAGAGATAGGGGAACGGCCAGTGCTTTTCCGCCATTCTGTCCGGTCCGTCCTGAGGATAGCTGAGGGCGTCGTTGGCGCTGATAGCGACCATACCGATACCGGTTTCCCGGTAGTGCTCGCCCAGCTCCAGCAGCGCTTCTTCGAGGTGCAGAACATAGGGGCAGTGATTACAGATAAACATCACCAGGGTCCCCTTCTCACCCCTCAGTTGCTCCAGTGACAGTGTCTGCCCGCTGCGCGGTTCCGGCAGTTTAAAATCCGGCGCAGATGTGCCCAGCGGCATCATCGATGATTCGATCAGTGCCATAGTCAGTTCCCCGGTCAATAAGTGATAAACAGCGTCTGTCAGCAGTCTAGTGCCCGGTGTCGAAAATAGAAACCGCCGTTCTGCAGCACAACCCTGCGGATCCGCTTCCGCAGAAGCCGTACCGAAATAACCTGTGTTATTGTCCACAGCTGAACAGCAGAGACGGAACTGGCAGACCGGATCGGAAACCGGGGATGCCCGGAGGATGATTAACGATGAAAACCACCATTACCTTCAGCAACGATGAAAAAGCGGTCATCGTCGACAGGATCAAGCGTTACTTCGATGAGGAGCTGGGCCAGGAGATCGGCGGTTTCGATGCCGAGTTTCTGCTGGATTTTTTTGCCCGGGAGATCGGCCCCCGTTTTTACAATCAGGCACTGGCAGACAGCCAGTGGGTGCTGACCGAGCGGCTGCAGCTGCTGAATGAGGCACTGGACGAACTGGAAAAGCCGCTGCCATCCTGATCAGGGCAGCAGAAAAAAGGAGCCTTTCCATGAACAATCTGTTTAACGATATCCCGGCCGCGCTGCCTGAGGAGCTGACCACTACGCTGCTGCAGCAGTCCGGACTGCGTGTCGAGCGTATCGTCTCCCAGGGACAGAGCTCACCGGACAATTTCTGGTATCAGCAGGACGAACACGAGTGGGTACTGCTGCTGAGTGGCAGCGCCGGGATTCACTTCGAGACGGATGGGCGGCTGGAGATCCTGAAACCCGGCGACTATCTGCATATCGATGCCGGCGTCAGGCATCGGGTGGAGTGGACCGACGGCGACTGCCAGTCGGTCTGGCTCTGTATTTTCTACGGTGTTCAGGAGTACGGCGACCGCTAGTACCCAGGCAGAAGCCCCCCAGTTTCCATACGAACCCGCCCTTAACGGGCCAGTTTTGCCGCCGCCAGCTGACTGCTGTACAGGCGGATCTGCTTCGGATTAACCAGCAGACGAGTATTCAGTCGGGTTTTCTCACCCGCTTGCAGCGTCTCCTTCAGCTGCCGTCGGCTACTGCGCAGCTCACCGTATCTGTCCGGATAACGGATTTCGATCACCAGGTCGGTAACCGCCCGGGGTGTCGGGTTGCTGACCTCCACATACCAGCGTCCCAGCGAATCGGTCACATTCTTCAGCTTCAGATACTTCTGCGGGTTAGCCGGCAGATCCAGTTCCACCAGTGATCCGTAGGCGGCCTTACCAGCCTCGCTCTGCTGCTGTGACGCGGCCCGATAGTGACGGGTGGCCTGCTCGGTATCGCCATTGAGACGGGCAATGTTACCCAGCGCATTGTGGGCACTTGCGGTCGGTAGCAGCTGGTTACTGCGCTCCAGATCCCGACGGGCGGCGGAATTGTTATCCAGTTTCTCATTCACCAGCCCCCGTCTCAGATGGTAGTAGAAGAATTCATCGTTACGGCCGATCGCCTTATCGTAATAGCTCCGGGCCGTCTTATAACGCTTCGCTCCGAATTCGATATCGCCGGCCAGTGAATAAAAATGGCCTTCGGCCGGCTCACCGACGATAGCCTTCTTAACCAGCGTCCGGGCCTTGCCGCGGTCGCCCTCTTTCAGCGCCTTCTGGGCCTGCTCATAGGCTTCATAGGCGGGCTGTGTCTTCATCAGTCGCGCCATCTTCTGCTGATAACGCCCTTTACCCAGCTCACCTCCCTTCGGCAGCTCGTCTGCCATCCGGGTGTTATTCTCCACCCGCTCCTGAGAGGGCGGATGGCTGGAGAACAGTCCCTTCAGCCAGCTCTGCTGCTTGCCCTCTTTCATCCGTACAAAGGTTTTCTGCAGCTCCACTGCGCCCTGCGGATCGTAGCCGGCCCGGGACATATACGTCATTCCGTAATGATCGGATTCCCGTTCGGCATCACGGCCGTATCGGGTATTGATCAGCTGGCCCCCCAGACTGGCGCCGATGCGGGCGATATTGGCGTAGCTTTCACCCTGAGTGGCGATCGCGGTCCCGAGCACCGCTCCCTGAATCAGCATGCCCCGCTGCATTCCCTGAGCGCCGTGGCGGGCGGCGGCATGGACGATTTCATGGCCCAGCACCGCGGCCAGTTCCGCTTCTGAATTCAGTTCTGTCAGCAGACCACGGTTAATGGAAATTTTGCCACCCGGCAGCGCCCAGGCGTTGGGCACCGAGTTATTGATAACATTAAACTCATAGGGCAGTTTGCGATCACTCACTGCGGCCAGACGCTGTCCCACCTCGTTGACATAGGCCTCCACGACCGGATCGGCGACATAGTCGCCACCCTGGGACTGCCGTGCCGGCAGATACTGCTGTTTACCGGTCTTCAGCTCCCACTGTTCCGACACCAGGCTGACTTCCTGCTTGCCGGTCACCGGATTGACCGAACAGCCGGCAGCCGCCAGCAACAGAACAATGATCAACAGACGCTGAATTTTTATCATCTGAGTTTTCCTTAACCTTAATCGGGACGGAACAGGCTTGTCTGAGAAGCCGCTGAATCATCCGCTCTCTACTCTGTGGACTATTCTCAGCTTCCTTAACTGTTGTTTTATCAGAATAACGTGCGGGGATGAACCTCCGGTTAACGATTGGCCCGCGCAGCCTCCCCGGTACCGGACTAACCACAGGAAGCCCGCAGCCGGCAGGCTTCCCGCAGGGTCGGGTCCCCCGGATTATTTCGGTTGAGGAACGATTCGCAGATAGGGTTTCGGGGCTTTCCAGCCGTCGGGGAAACGCTGTTTCGCCTCCTCATCGGAAACCGCCGGGACGATAATGACATCCTCACCGCGCTTCCAGTTTACCGGCGTCGCCACCTTGTGCTCTGCGGTCAGCTGGCAGGAATCCAGCAGTCGCAGCACTTCGTCAAAGTTACGTCCGGTGCTCATCGGGTAGGTAATCATGGCCTTAACCCGCTTGTCGGGACCGATCACAAACACCGAGCGGATCGTCGCGTTGTCCGCCGCTGTCCGTGGCTTTTCGCCGCTGGCGTTAGGGTGGATCATATCGTAGAGCTTGGCCACCGTCAGATCCTGATCACCGATCAGCGGGTAATTGACCGCATGGCCCTGGGTCTCGGCGATATCGCCAATCCAGGCCTGATGGTCGCTGACCGGGTCGATGCTGAGGCCGATAATCCGGCAGTTGCGTTCGTCAAATTCCGGCTTGAGTCGGGCCATATAACCGAGCTCAGTGGTGCAGACCGGCGTGAAGTCCTTGGGATGGGAGAACAGAATGGCCCAGCCGCCGCCGATCCAGTCGTGGAAGCTGATCTGCCCTTCGGTTGTATCTGCAGTAAAGTCAGGTGCGATATCACCTATTCGAATTGCCATAACGGACCTCCTTCGTTGCTTTGGCCAGTCCGCCTGTCAGCCCCCCCGGCAGCATCGCCCGGGACCGACCAGTGAATCAGAGATGTATTGTCCGGAACCGCCCCGGCGTGCCGGTTCAGGTGCTCAGTTCCGGGATTGCGTCAGTACCTTCAGCGCACCTGAATGACATCTATCACTATAGGTCAGATCCGCCCCCCGGTCTGCTTTCCGGGCCCCGAATCAGCACATTTGCCGCCAATCTATACTGAAGGTATTCACCCGTTCCGAATATCCGCGTCCGGCGCAGCTCCGGAGTACCCGATGTTGAGTCAACGACTGCTGATTCTGACACTGCTGGCCGTACTGGTCACACTGGCAGCAACCGCACCGCTGACGGCGGATTCTGCCGAACCGCCTTATCGGGTTGCCATCCTGGATCGTTTCTACCCACCGGCCGGCGGATTCACTTCCAGCGAAGAGCGCAGCCGACAGAACTGGCTCTACAGCCCGATCGACCTGGACGGCGATCAGGAGAAGGAACCCTACTATCACGGCGATCTGGTACAGCTTATCGCTTCGACCCCCCGAGCCTCCTTTATCCACTACCCCATCCATGACAATACCCGGCCAATGCAGGAGATACTGAGCGGATTGCGCAAAATCAGCACCCGTATGCAGGTCCTGCCGATAGACATCCTGATTCTGAGCTGGGAGTCATCGACCCTGATCAGCGCCTTTCCTCCGCCGCTCAGCCGTAGCCGCGCGCCTCTCTATAAGGAGATCGTCCGAGGCTGGGGAGAGCAGCAACCCGGCTGGCACGTCACCTGGCAGATCATCGAAATCCTGGAGCTGCTGGTTCGCCAGGGCGTCCAGGTGTACACCATCGCCGGTAATGGCGGCTCTGGCATGATCAATACCTTCTCTTTCGCCGAGGGAGTGATCACCGTCGGCGCCAGAGAACCGGAACTCAGCCATTTCGTCGCCAACAATATCTTCGTCGATCGCCACGAGCAGGCGGCCTATTTTCTGACGCGTGTCGACGATGCCGGAGGTCGGCCACTGGGCTACGATCTGGATGGCGACAGCTGCACGGATATCCCGCTGCACCGACTAAGCGGCGGTGGACAGGGAGAGCAGACACTGCCGAAGCGACACTGGCCGCCAATTAAAGGATCCTCGTTTGCGGCCCCCATGGCTGTGCGCAGGCTGCTGACGGAAGGATACAAAGCGGGCAACTGTGAATCGGCCACCGGGGAAGCCGTCCGTTTCTGAGTGTTTGTAACGATATTGTCCGGGGCAGTTCTGTTACAGCGGAATCGGGCTCGGCTCAGTACAGCGGCCCGATCAGCTCCAGGTGGGTCAGATAGAGGCGCAGGTCGAACTCCAGCTGGTGATAATCCGGCTCCATATGCTGGCAGAGCTGATAGAAGGCCTTGTTATGCTCCTTTTCCTTCAGGTGAGCCAGTTCGTGGACGGCGATCATCCGCAGAAACGGCTCCGGCGACTCCCTGAACACCGAGGCGATCCGAATCTCATTACTGGCTTTGAGTTTTGATCCCTGTACCCGGGAAACATAGCTGTGCAATCCTAAAGCGTTCTTAATGACGTGAATTCTGTCATCGTAAACCACCTTACTGAGTGGCGGCGATTTTCGCAGATAGCGGTTCTTCAGCGCATTAACGAAATCATAGAGCGGCCGGTTGCCGCGAAGCTGGTGAATCGAAGGATAGCGCCGGAGTAACAGCTCGCCCAGCCTGCCGTCGTCCAGCAGCTGTCGAACCTGGTCTAGGGTTTCAGCCGGGTAACCGTTCAGATACTTCAATTTATTCATAACGCTCAGACCGGGGCAAAACGGCTATTTTAACCCAACAATCGAGTCAGGAAAGCGGATCAGTCTCCCCCGGGCAACGCCCCGAGAACAGGAACATCAGAACCGGATAATTGAGCACTGTCAAATTCAGCCGACAGATGCCTCGCTAAAATGTCCGGTAAAACGACCGTTCAAGATGCCCGCTGACGTGCGCCGGAACTGGTCGCTCTGCTATCGGTACAATACCTATGTCCGGATTCATCCGTATTCAGATCCTGTTCTCTGCCCTGGTGTTCAGCCTCTGCGCCCGTGCCGATCCTGAGGATTTCACCTACACCGTCGGCGTCGTTCCACAGTTCGAGCAGCGGAAGCTGTACCGGATCTGGCAGCCTGTCATCAAAGCGCTCGAAGCCCGCACCGGCTTCAGGCTTAAGATGATGGGCAGTCCAAAAATCCCAGCCTTCGAAAAGCACTTTCTGGCCGGTGAATACGACTTTGCCTACATGAATCCTTACCATGTGTTGAAGGCTAACCAGCATCAGGGCTACCTGCCGCTGGTCCGCGACGGCTCCCGGCGATTGCGAGGGGTACTGGTGGTACCGAAAGACAGTCCGCTGCAATCGGTGCAGGAGTTAAACGGACGCTTACTGGCTTTTCCTGCGCCCAACGCGCTCGGCGCCTCACTGCTGATGCGGTCCGACCTGGGCCGGGTTCACGGGATCAGCTTCGTGCCACGCTATGTACAGACCCACAGTTCCGTTTACCTGAATGTGCTGCTGGGTCAGGTGGCTGCCGGCGGAGGCGTTCGCAGTACGCTGGAAGCTCAGCCGGACAAGATAAAGAGCCGGCTACGGGTGCTGTACCAGACCCGAACCGTCGCCCCCCACCCCTTCGTGGCCCACCCCCGGGTCCCTGAGTCTCACCAGCGGCGTATGCGCCAGGCGTTACTGTCTCTGGCCCGCACCGATGAAGGTCAGGCGCTGCTCAGTCAGATACCGATGCACCAGGCGATCCCCGCCAGCATGAATGACTATGCGTCGATGAATGAACTCGGTCTGGAGAAATATTATGTGCCTGAGTAATTCCACAGCCAGTCCGGGCCTGAATAATGAGTATTCGTACTAAGCTGTTCGCCCCTCTGTTGTTGCTGAGCACGCTGTTCATGGGGTTTACCTATCTCTTCTGGCTGCCGGGCATGGCAGTGGAAATCACCCGGTTGCAGGAACAGGAATACCGGACCCATCTCCGCTCCGTGGCGGAGGGTCTGATTCCGCTGCTACTGGAAAACCAGCTGGCCAATGTCCATGAGTCACTGGATGCGCTGTCAGAGGATAATCAGAACTGGCAGCTGATCGCGCTGCACGCCGGCGACGGATCAAGGCTGTATCCCCTCGACGAAGTCAGTATCCCGCAACCAGATGCCAACACCCTGGTCATCCGGCAGCCGGTGGGACTGATCGCCCCTCCGCTGGCGGAGCTGACCATCGCCATCGATATTACCCCGGTTCTTAATGCTGCCAGCAATCTGCAGAATCAGATGCGTACCGCTATCACCGTCCTGTTGCTGGCCCTGATTGCCGCCGTGGCGCTGTCGATCGAACTGCTGGTCCGGCGCAGGATCAGACAGCTGGTGGTCGCCTCCAACCGACTGGCCCTGGGGGACTACGAAGCGCCGCTGCCAGTTCCCCGACGTGACGAAATCAGCGACCTGACCCGAAGTTTTGCGGCGATGCGCAGCTCCCTGCAGGGCTTTCACAGCCGCCTGCACGGTGAAGCCGACAACCATCGACGCACCGCCGAAGCGCTGAAAAAAGCGAAGCTGGACTCCGATTACCAGGCCAGCCACGACTCCCTGACCGGCCTGCGTAACCGCCAGGAATTTGAACGCTGCCTGGCTCTGTCGCTGGAAGAAAGCCGCTACAGCAGCACCGTTCACAGCCTGCTGTATATCGATCTCGACCAGTTCAAGGTCGTCAATGACAGCTGCGGTCATATCGCCGGTGATGAACTGCTGCGCAACGTAACAGCGCTGATCAGCCGTCAGGTCAGGAATCAGGATGTCTTTGCCCGTCTCGGTGGCGACGAATTCGGCCTGTTACTGAAAAACTGCGACCAGCACGCCGCCCGCCAGGTTGCCGAAAAGATCTGCGAATCCGTTCACGATTACCGCTTCGGCTGGCAGCAGAAGATATTCGGTATCGGCACCAGTATCGGACTGGTGCAGCTGGACCAGTCCGTAGAAAGTACCGGACAGCTGATGAGCCAGGCGGACAGCGCCTGTTATCTCGCCAAGGATTCAGGCCGAAACCAGGTGCAGGTCTACCAGCATACTGACGAGTCCATTCAGCGACACCAGCGGGAAATGCTCTGGACCAGCCGCATTCAAAGCGCTATGGACAAAAACCGGTTTGAACTTTACGTTCAGCCGATCTGCTCACTGGCGGCTTCCCCGGAGCAACAGCCGAGCAGATGGGAGGTGCTGCTGAGGCTCAGAGCCCATAATGGTGAGCTGATCCTGCCCGGCGCCTTTATGCCGGCCGCCGAAAGGTACGGAATCGCCACGAAGATCGACCGCCGGGTATTCGATTCGCTGACCGAACAGCTGTCCGGCCTGCCCGAAGACGGGAGCCACTATCACTTCAGCATCAATATCGGCGGAGCCTCGGTGTGTGATCCGGAGCTGCTCAGCCATTTTGCAACCGTAATCGGCAATAACCGGTGGCTGGCATCGCGGCTGTGCTTTGAAATCACCGAATCGGAAGCGATTCGCAACCTGACCCGAGTGCAGAACTTCATCGACCGGTTGCGTCCGCTGGGGTGCCGTTTTGCCCTCGACGACTTTGGAACCGGTATGTGTTCTTTCAGCTATCTGAAGACGCTCAGAGTTGACTATCTGAAAATAGACGGTGCCTTTGTCCGCAATATCGCCAGCGATAACATCGACAGAGTAACGGTGGAATCGATTCATGCCATCGGTCACGCCATGGGGCTGAAAACCATTGCCGAATGCATAGAAACACCAGCCGCCCTGTGCCAGCTGAGTGAGATTGGCATCGATTACGGTCAGGGATTCCATCTTGGCCACCCGATTCCCCTCCGTGAGCTGACCAGAGGTCAGCCGATACCGGAGCCGTTGGCTGGCTGACCACCCGGCGAAAGACAGCGGCGACATTTACAAATTTCTTACAAATTTCAGAAATCCATCTGACTTTTCCGAACGGCCCGACGGGTACAGTGAAAAACAGGAAACAGCAGCGGACGGGGCTGTCCCCGTAACCGCTCTCCCCTATAATCACTGCACAAGGAACAAGCCATGAACAGATACTCCGGGTATTCACTGTCACGACAACTGGCGGGCCCCCTGGCCACAACCCTGCTGCTGGTCAGTGCCCTCTTTGCCAGCCAGAGCAGCCTGGCCCGTGAAATCGATCTCAACGTCGATCTGGCGACGCCGGTGCTGGAAGCCGGCAAGACCCACAAGGCATTCATCAAGGTCTCGCTGGAGGGTTTCCGCCAGCAGAGCCCGCAGCAGCGCATTCCGGCCAATATCGCTATCGTGCTGGACAAATCCGGTTCCATGCAGGGCGATAAGGTTCGCCATGCCCGGGAAGCGGCGATCATGGCGATCCGTCGGCTGGACGAACGCGATATCGTCTCGGTGGTCAGCTACGACTCCAGGGTACGGGTGGTGGTACCGGCCACCCGGGTCAGCGACCGGGAAAATATCTATCAGCGCATCCGTCGGATTCGGGCGGACGGCAATACTGCGCTGTTTGCCGGGGTCAGCAAGGGTGCGGGGGAGCTGCGTAAGTTTCTCAGCCGTAACCGGGTCAACCGGGTCATCCTGCTGTCCGACGGCCTCGCCAACGTCGGTCCTCAGACCCCGCAGGAACTGGGAGAACTGGGTGCCTCGCTGGCAAAAGAGGGCATGAGCGTCACCACCATCGGTCTGGGACTGGGTTATAACGAAGATCTGATGACCCGGCTGGCCGGCTTCAGTGACGGCAACCACGCCTTCGTCGAAAACGCCGAAGACCTGGCCACCATCTTCCAGTACGAGTTCGGCGATGTACTGTCGGTGATCGCTCAGGGTGTCACGATCGAAATCGACTGCGGCGACGAGGTTCGTCCCCTGCGCCTGCTGGGACGGGAAAGCGAAATTATCGGCAATCGGGTCCGTACCCGGCTCAATCAGCTCTACAGCGAGCAGGAAAAATTCTTTATTCTCGAAGTGGAAGTACCGGCCCGACCGGCCGACAGCGAACTGGAACTGGCTCGCGTCAGCGTCAGCTATGACAATCTCTACACCAGCCAGAGCCAGCAGCTCAGTGCTCAGGCCGTCGCTCGCTTCAGTCGCTCCGAACAGGAGGTAAAGCAGGCGATCGATACCGATGCCTATGAAGCGGCGGTGGAACAGGTCGCCAACGAATTCAGTCGTGAAGCGCTGGAGAAGCGGGACAGCGGCGATATTCAGGGCGCTCAGCAGATTCTCAGAGAGAGCGCCAGCTATCTCGGATCCCAGGGGGCCGCACTGAGCTCACCGAAACTGATGGAGCAGCAGGCCGAAGCGCTGCAGGATGCTGAAGAGCTGGACGATCAGCAGGAATGGAACAAAAAGCGTAAGGAGCTGAAGGCCCGCCAGTACAAACGAGCCACTCAGCAGAAGTACTGAAACCAGCACAAAGGAAGGTAAATTTTTGAAACAACGAACCCCGATACTGCTGACAGTCATCATTCTGTTACCGGTCACGCTGCTGACCTGGTTCGGGGTTCGCGATCAGCAGAATCAGCAGATGCTGCTGGATCACCAGCTCAGCAGGCTGGCTGAAAACCAGTTGCTGACCGTGGATCAGCAGCTGCAGAATCACTTCTACGCCCTGCAGGCACAACTGCTCACCGATGCACGTCTGCTGCAGCAATCCTCCGATGGACGCTATCGCGCCGAACTGCTCCGTGACTACCTCAAGCGTTCTCCGGGGCTACAACAGCTGTTTGTGCTGTCTGCCGGGGGCGATCGGCTGTATCCGCCCCGGAACCTGCCGCTGACCCGACAGGAACAGGCCTTTATCGACAGTTCCGGCTCGCTGCTCGGCACCCCTGAGCTGTTCCGCCTGCAATCGGCCGATCCGCAACCCGCCCGGTCGCCACCACAGCAGCCGTCGGCGCTCAGCCCTGAAAGTCAGGCGGCCGATGTCAGCCGATCGGCGGAGCCACTCTACAGCGCCAGCCTCCGGCAGGCGCCGGTCCCCCGCTCCTTCGCACCGGCCCTCGGTGACCGCGCCGAATCCTCTGCTGAGGAACATCCCGGCGGCTGGATCGCCTGGCACGTTAACAGCGGCGTCCGTCACGTGTTCTGGTGGCAGGATCGGGACGGTAATATTCTCGGTTTCTCTCTCAGCGCCGCCCGGCTGTTGTCGGATCTGATCAACCTGCTGCCCGATGAGGGCAGGACCGGCGATATCGGCAGCGGCGCCGAGATCCGCCTGCTCAACAGCCGTGACGAGGTGCTCTACAGCTGGGGCAGCTATCGTACAGACAACGCCGAGGTGCCGCTGCGACTGCTGCCCCTCAGCCATCCGCTGGGCAGCTGGCGGCTGGCCTGGTTTGCACCACCGGTGCCACCGGCCGGCACTGGTATCGGGATGGCCGCGCTGCTGCTCCTGCTGACTGCCGGGCTGGCGACACTGGCATGGCTGCTCTATCGGGAACACGGCCGTGAACTGCGACTGGCAGAGCAACGGGTGAATTTCGTCAATCAGGTCTCCCATGAGCTGAAGACACCGCTGACCAATGTCCGTCTCTATGCGGAAATGCTGGAACAGCAACTGCTGCCGGAGGAGGACGATCCACTGCCCCGCCGCTATCTCGGTGTGATCGCCAGCGAGAGCCAGCGACTGTCCCGGCTGATCGAAAACGTCCTGAGCTTTTCCCGAATAGGCCGGGGTACCCTGAAGATCAGTCCGCAACCGGCCGCCGTCGATAATCAGCTGCAGCGCATCATCGAGACTTTCACCCCCGCCCTGCAGGACCGGCAGATACAGGTACGTTTTCATGGCAATGCCAAAGAACAGCGCTCGTTCGACACCGAAGCACTGGAGCAGATTCTCAACAACCTGCTCAGCAATTGTGAGAAATACGCCGCCGACGGCCGCTTTATCGATATCAGCAGCTGGCAGGATGCCGATTCCAGCTATATCCGGGTGCGGGATTATGGGCCCGGCATCGCGGAAGCCGAAGGTGAGCGGATCTTCCGCCCCTTCCATCGCATCAGCAACCGGCTGACCGGAGGGGTCAGCGGTACCGGTATCGGCCTTGGACTGGCCCGGGATCTGGCCAGAGCCCATGGCGGCGAGCTGTCGCTGGAAGCCCCGGATAAACAGGCCGGCGCCAGCTTCCTGCTGACCCTGCCCGCCAGCCCGGTCGCGGATCCGGCCAGCACCGAAGACGGAAACAGAGCATGAAATTACTGATTGCCGAAGATGATCTGCATATTCGCCAGGGGCTGAAAGCGCTGCTGGAAGGGGAGGGCTATCACTGCATCGAAGCCGCCGATGGCGAACAGGCCTGGCAGCTTTTTCAGCAGCAACAACCGGACCTGGTGCTGCTGGACATCATGATGCCGAAGCAGGACGGCTACAGCCTCTGCCGGCAGATTCGACAGCAGAACCAGAGCCTGCCGGTGATCTTTATCACCGCAAAATCGGAAGAGATTGATCAGGTACTGGGGCTGGAGCTGGGGGCCGACGACTACATCAAGAAGCCCTTCGGCACCCGTGAAGTGGTGGCGCGGATTCGCGCCGTCACCCGCCGCTGTCTGCGGGTTCAGGCGGACAGCGATAACGGCGACAGCTTTACCATGGCAGATCTGGAGGTGCTGCCCGCCGAACTGCGGGCCCGTCGCGATGATCAGCTGATCGAACTCAGCCTGAGGGATATCCGTATCCTGCAGCTGCTGTACAACAACCGGGGGCGGGTGGTGGATCGGGAATCACTGTTTAACCACTGCTGGGGGCGTAACTATCTGGCCAGCAGCCGCACCCTGGATCAGCACATCTCGAAACTGCGTAAAACAGTGGAGCGAGATCCCAGAAACCCGCAGCTGATCGCCACCGTCCACGGTATCGGTTACCGGTATGACGGCTGAGCGGTGACCAGGGGCGGTCGCTCCGTCACCCCGGTACTCAGATCAGCATCAGCCTGCCGTTGTCCGGCGGCACCAACGGCCCCGGAACTATCTATACTGAGCACTGTGGCGGAGGCTCAGGATGCGTTATCAGGCTCTGTTCTTTGATCTCAGTGGAGTGCTCTATACCGGCAGCGAGGCGATTCCCGGTGCCCGGGAGGCCATTGCCCGGGCACAGCATTCGGGGCTGGAGATCCGCTTTCTCACCAACACCTCCCGTAAGACCTGCGCCCGGGTGCTCGAGGACCTGCAGCGACTGGGCTTCAATATCGACCCCGCCCAGCTGTATACCGCCCCTGCCGCCGCCAGGCTCTGGGTGCAGGAGCGCGATCTGCGCCCCTTCTGCCTGATTCACCCCGACATCCTGCCGGAGTTCGCCGACCTCGATCAGACCGACCCCAATGCGGTGATCATCGGCGATGCCGCCGACGATTTCTGCTACGCCAGCCTCAACCGCGCTTTTCAGCTCTGCCAGCAGGGCGCGCCACTGATCGGAATCGGCCGTAACCGGTATTTCAGTCTCGACAACCAGCTGCTGCTGGACGCCGGTCCGTTTATACAGGCCATCGAATATGCCGCATCCACCGAGGCGATAATCATGGGCAAGCCCTCGGCGCCGTTCTTTCATCAGGTGCTGGCGTCCACCGGTGCCGAGGCCGGGCGGGTGCTGATGATCGGTGATGACGTTTTCGGCGATGTCGAAGGTGCGTTGCAGGCCGGTCTGCAGGGTTGTCTGGTGCGTACCGGTAAGTACCTGCCCGGCGATGAGTCACGGATCGAAGGCCGGTTTCTCTGCGTCGATTCGGTGGCGGTGGCGGTGGACCAGGCGCTGCAGCCCTGAATTCGGCGGCCATCGACGACAGCCCGGAGCGAAGCGGTCAGGCCTGCAGCCGGATCGGATTGTATTTCCACGCGGATCTGTGCAATCACTCCGTTGTCGACAGTCTTCAGGCTCTATACTTTGAACATCTCCTCTGAGGTTTCCGGGAGGCCCCCATGTTCAAAAATACCCTTACCCTCGTCGATAACCGTACCGGCCAGTCCGTCGAACTTCCCATCCAGAAAGGCATTGCCGGACCGCCGGTCGTCGATATCCGCAGTCTCTACGGTGAGTTCGGGCTCTTCACCCTCGATCCCGGGTTCAAGTCCACCGCTTCCTGTACCAGTCGGATTACCTTTATCGACGGCGAGCAGGGCATTCTGCTCTATCGGGGCTACCCCATCGAGCAGCTGGCCGAACAGAGCAGCTTCACCGAAACCGCATACCTGCTGATGAAGGGGGAACTGCCAACCCGCGAACAGCTGGCGGATTTCGACCACATGCTGACCCGGCATACCATGGTTCACGAGCAGCTGCTTAATTTCTACCAGGGCTTTCGCCGCGATGCCCACCCGATGGCCATCATGGTCGGGGTGGTCGGTGCGCTGTCGGCCTTCTATCACGACGCCCTGGATATTCACAATCCGCAGCATCGGGAAATCGCCGCCATCCGGCTGCTGGCCAAGATTCCCACCATCGCCGCGGCCTGCTACAAGCACTCGCTGGGGCAGCCCTTTGTCTATCCCGACAACCGGCTGGATTACGCCAGCAATCTGCTGAAAATGCTGTTCGGAGTGCCCTCGGAGGAGTACCAGGTCGACCCGGTGGTGGCCGGGGCACTGGATAAGATCCTGATCCTCCACGCCGATCACGAACAGAACGCCTCCACCTCCACGGTGCGGCTGGCCGGATCCACCGGCGCCAATCCTTACGCCGCGATCTCCGCCGGTATCGGCGCACTCTGGGGACCGCTTCACGGGGGCGCCAACGAGGCGGTACTGAATATGCTGGCGGAAATCGGCAGCATCGAAAATGTGCCGAAATTCATTAAGAAAGCGCGGGATCCCGCCGATCCCTTCCGGTTGATGGGATTCGGCCACCGGGTCTACCGCAATCATGACCCCAGAGCCCGAGTGCTGCGAAAGGAGGCACAGAAAGTACTGGATGCGCTGGATCGCCACGATGATCCGCTGTTTAAGCTGGCGCTGGAACTGGAACGCATCGCCCTGGAGGATGAGTACTTCGTGAAGAAGAAACTCTATCCCAACGTCGATTTCTACTCCGGCATTATCGAAAGTGCGATGGGTATCCCCACCAATATGTTCACGGTGATGTTTGCCCTCGCCCGCTGCGTCGGCTGGATTGCCCAGTGGAAAGAGATGATGGTGGATAAGGATCAGGTGATCGGCCGACCACGCCAGCTCTATCAGGGACCGCCACAGCGGGATTATCTGCCGCTGGAGCAGCGTAAAGCTCCCTGATTAAAGCCTTCAGCAGCGCTCCGGCGATTTACCGGCGGCCGGCACCCGTGTCGAGGCCAGGGCAAAGAGATCCAGTGCCGCACCGGTGCCACGGAGGGTGTGGCCACCCAGTGGAACCCAGTCACCCGATGCCTGATCGACAAAGGCACCGGAGGCCAGCACCCGATAGCCCAGCGATTTGGTCAGCTCTTCGATCCTCGCCGCTTCATTGGCGGCCGGTCCGGTAACGGAAAAATCCAGCCGCTCCGGAACTCCGATATTGCCGTGCATGACCTCACCGATATGCAGTCCCATGCCATAGCTGAGGGGTTCCAGCCCGGCCAGGCGGCGCTCCCGGTTCAGCTGAGTCATCCGCCGCTCCACTTCCAGGGCCGCGGCTAGCGCCTGCTGACAGGTGCCTTCAGCCATTCGGAAAATCGCCAGGATACCGTCTCCGATAAAGCGCAGCACTTCACCTCCGGCGTCGATAACCGCGCCGGCACTGCAGTCGAAGAAGCGGTTCAGGGTTTTCAGATAAGCAGGAGCACTCAGCTGCCCGGCCATGCGGGTGGAGTGCCGCAGGTCGCAGTAAAGAATCACCGCCGGAATCCGGTCTCCATCACCAAGCCGGATCTTTCCGCTCAGCACCCGCTTAGCGGTCTGCTCACCCAGATAGGCCGTCAGCGTATTCAGCGAGATATGATCACGGATTGACAGTTTCAGAAGCAGCCCCAGATAGCGGGCCAGATAGCGAACATCCGATATATCGGCATCACTGAACCCGTCCGCAGCGTCACTGCACCAGCTGATCATGGCTCCGTCGTACGAGGTTTCGATTCCTGGCGGCGGGCCGAACGGGATAACCTGCAGCAGGTAGTCGGTAGCGCCCTGGTCGCGAAAACTGCTGAGCACCGGAAAATCCAGCTGAGCCTCAGGGCCGGTCAGACGGCGGCGCATGAAGTGCATGTCCTGCTCGATCGCATACTTCAGCGGACTGGACTGCCAGTCCATATTGTCCGGATCATCAGAGGAGCCATGGCGATGAAACTGCAGCTCCTGAACCCCGGCACTCCGGGACCAGCACAGACTGAGGGCTTCAAAGACCGGATGCAGGGTACGCCAGGAAAGCTGCAGCCTGATCAGCGGCAGACCGCTACGGTTAAGCCGCTCGCAGAACAGCCCCAGAAAATCCGGCTCAGGTGCCGGTCCCAGGGCGGACTCCACCAGCCACTCGGCGATGTCCCGAACCTCTTCACTGATGCCGTTACCTGTCATCGCATATGATCATCTGCAATCCGCCATCCGGTCACTATAGCCTGACTTATTGCGGATCGGGAAGGTGGCCGGTCTTCATCCAGATCACGCAACCCCTCCGGCTCGAGCGCCGAGCGCGGTCTCCGGCCGGATTCCGAATCCAGTGACCGGAGCGGTAAACGCCCCGCTCATCCTCAAAGGCCCCTTCCAGTACCAGAATCTCCTCGCCACCGGAACACAACTGAGGTTCGGGGCTGGCTCCGGGGGCCCACTTCACCAGCATCGTCTGCACATCGCCAAAGCGATGCAACAGCATCATCGACAGGCCTTCTGCCGGTCCTGGCTGCCAGGGCTGATCACAGGTCTGCCGATTCAGAGTCTGCTGATCACTGGCATCGAACATATTCAGCTTGACCAGCAGATCACAACCCTCCGGGCTCGCCGGGGTATGACGGGAGCCGGGCGGATTACGCAGATAGCTGCCGGCGGGATAGCGACCATACTCATCCTCGAAGACGCCGCTGAGCACCAGAATCTCCTCCCCCAGTGGATGGATGTGAGCATCGAAGCGGGCGCCGGGCAGATAACGGACGATACTGGTGACCTGGCCGCTTTCAGCCGCTTCGCGCTCCAGCGGTTTACGCAACACACCGGCGGCCGGTGACCGCTGCCACTCCATGGCCGTAGTATCGATCGCCAGCCGTTGACGACGATCCATATTAATACGCACAGCTCTGTTCTCCCTATCCGTAAATATCAATTCGCAAATACCAATCCGTAAATCCCGCTCTGCCGCCGCTAGTCAATGATTCAGTTGCGTCCGGCCATGACTCCGCCATCCACATCCCAGACGGCACCAGTCACCCATCCCGCCCGGTCCGATAGCAAAAAGCTTACCACGTGCGCCACATCTTCAGGGGTTCCGATTCGCCCCAGCGGGTGAAACCCGTCGAACGTTGCCAGCACCTCGTCGATCTGAGACGGTTCGATAAACGCCCGGTAGATCGGCGTCTTTACCACCGCCGGCGACACGGCATTAACCCGAATTCCCGCATCCGCCAGCTCCATCGCCAGATGCTGTGTCAGCGCATGAAGACCGGCTTTGGCCATGGAGTAAGCCGAAGAAGGGGTTGCTTTAACAGCCTGGCGCGCCCACATTGATCCGATGTTAACGATGCTGCCGCCACCCTGCTGTTTCATTTTCTCCACCACCGCCTGAGTGATAAAGAAAGTTGCCCGATTCAGCTCCATGTAGTGATCGTAGTCAGCGGCGCTGTGCTCCAGAAAGGGTTTCGGATTGAAATAACCGGCAGCGTTGACCAGCTGATCGATTTTCAACGCCGGATCGGCCAGCGTCTCGGATAGCTGTTGCAACTGGTCCCGATCACAGAGGTCAGCCTGCAGTGTGCGCACCTCTCCGATTGCCGCCAGTTGCCGCTGTGCAGCCAGCAGCTTGTCCGGCTGACGGCCGGTAATTAACACCGGCCGACCGATAGCCAGCTGTTGACGGGCGATGGCCAGCCCCATTCCACTGCTACCACCGATGATCAGCGAACTTGCGTTGCGGTAAGTGGTCATACATCCTCCTGTTGTGTTCAGATTCTCCGTAGCTACTTTAGGATCGGGCTGATCGACTGAACACCAGGTACAAACTGGTACCCTGGTTACAAACTGGTACATCTTTATGATTAATAAAGAAAATAAAATTCCCAGAAAACTGGCACCGGAGCGTGCGGCCCGGATGGTGGAGACCATTTTCGGCTGCAAATGGTCGCTGACGGTTTTCAGCCTGTTGAACCGCGGTATCAACCGCCCGGGGGAGATGGTCCGCAGCGTCGATGGCCTGAGCACTAAAGTACTGAACGATTGCCTGCGCAAAAATATCGATTTCGGTATCCTCGAAAAGCGCAGCTTCGCCGAGCTTCCGCCGCGGGTTGAGTATCACGTAACCCCCTTCGGAGTGAAGTTTCTGGCCGTCCTCGATGAGATCGAAGCATTGCAGCAGGAGCTGCAGAATCGGGCGCCCTGAAAACTTGCCAGGGCGCCCCGACCAGGCTTAAAGTGCCGGCTTGCCTTATCACAATTCAGTAACGGAACCTCTGCTTTTGGATACCCTGATTAACCTGTCGATTCTGGCAGTGTTTATTCCCACGTTCTTTTTCGTGTCAGTTACACCGGGAATGTGCATGACCCTGGCGATGACCATGGGGATGACCATCGGTCTGCGCCGTACCCTCTGGATGATGGCCGGCGAGCTGCTGGGGGTCGGGCTGGTGGCCCTGTTGTCGGTGATCGGAGTGGCAACGGTTATGCTGCAATATCCGACGCTGTTCCTGCTCTTTAAATACCTCGGCGGTGGCTATCTGTTCTGGCTGGGCATTCAGTTATGGCGCTCGCGGGGAAAGATGGCCGTGACTGAAGAGCGTCTCGATGGCCCGTCCGCCACACGTACGGCACTGGCGGCCCAGGGTTTTATCACCGCAGTGGCCAATCCCAAAGGCTGGGCCTTCTTTATTGCCCTGTTACCCCCCTTTATCAGTGAAGAGCTGCCGATGGCACCACAGATCAGCGTGCTGCTGGCGATGATCCTGGTGATCGAATTCTGTTGTCTGGTGATGTACGCCAGCGGTGGTCGCACCATGAGTAAATTTCTGCAGAAAAGCGGCAATGTGCGAGCAATGAACCGCATCGCCGGCACACTGATGATGGCCGTCGGTATCTGGCTGGCAATGGGCTAGCACCTGTTAACATTCTGCTCGGGAGGTTGCCGTTGGTCAGTCCGGTGAGTAATGACATTAAGGCGATAACGATTGGCCGGATCCTGTGGATTGGCGTCTTCGTGCTGGTTCTGATCTGGTCGGCTATTGACCCGAAGGATCAGTTCACCTGGCTGCTGGAGGTGCTGCCGGCCCTGCTGGGAGCGGCGGTGCTCTGGGTTACCCGCAGCAGCTTTCCACTGACCCCGCTGGTGTACCGGCTGATCCTGCTCCACTGTCTGATTCTGATGGTCGGTGGGCATTACACCTATGCCGAAGTGCCGCTGTTCGACTGGTTACGGGACAGTTTCGGTCTGGCGCGCAACAACTACGACAAGGTTGGCCACCTGGCCCAGGGCTTTGTACCGGCGATGATTGCCCGGGAGCTGCTGATCCGTAAGCAGGTTATCAGCACAGCAGGCTGGCGTAACTTTTTCATTGTCTGCTTCTGCCTGGCCTTCAGTGCGTTCTACGAGCTGATCGAATGGTGGGTAGCGCTGGCCAGCGGCGAATCCGCCGAGGCTTTTCTTGGCACTCAGGGTTATGTCTGGGATACCCAGTCGGATATGGGTCTGGCACTGCTGGGCGCGATACTGGCGTTGTGGGCACTCAGCCGTCGCCATGACCGTCAGCTGAAACCTTTTCTCAAGGCCCTGCCAGCTAACCATAACTAGACAGTGGATCATTTCGGCTACATTATCCTGATATCGTAGCGCTATCCTTCAAAACCGATCAGAATTAAACAGCAACTTGCAGACATCGACTGCCTCCGCCCTGCTATCCTGATTGCGGATGGTTGGTCAGGCCCCACCAGGGCTGAACCGCTGAAGCTCACAAGGCTGAACAGATGATCCATAAGATCGCTGACTCCGTAAGCAGCAGAGAACACCCACTCCGCTGCAAACCGGTCACTACATACGGCAACCATCCTTTTTCTTTCCCGGTACCTCACCATGAACAGTCGCCACACAAGCGTCCACAGAGTCCCGAGACTCGACCGGATCGACCGCCATATCCTCGAGATTCTTCAGCAGCAGGCCGGTATCAGCATTGCTGAGTTGTCAGAACGGGTGGGACTGTCGCCCACGCCCTGTGGACGCCGTATTCGCCAGCTGGAAGATTCCGGACTGATTGACCGCCAGGTGGTACTGCTGGATCAGAAACTGGCCGGACTGCCGGTGACGGTGCTGGTTCAGGTCAGCCTGGAGTCCCAGACCAGGGACAAACTGCAAGCCTTCGAGAGCGAGGTAGCCGGGCTGCCCGAAGTGATGGAATGCTTTCTGATCACCGGCAGCGCCGCCGATTATATCCTCAAGGTTGTGGTGCCGAGCCTCGATCATTATCAGCAGCTGCTGCTGGATCGCCTGACCTCGATGCCGGGTATCAGCTCGATTATCTCGAATTTCGTCCTCCGGCAACCGGTCAGTAAAACCGCGCTGCCGCTGGATCAGCTGGCGGCCCCCTGAGGGCACGCCATTATCGGCGGATGCGCTCCTCGAGCACCGTATGGGTCACAATGCGGGTCAGCCGCGGTAGCTGCTCAAGCCGGTTCCGCAGATCATTCAGGTCGGTCATGGTCGCAGCTTCGCCATAGATCATCACATCAACATCCCCGGTGACGCTGTGACAGCTGCGCACTTCCGGCCAGCCGGCGACAATTCCGGCCACTTCTTCGCAGCTGGGCTGTTGAAAACTGAGCTGGAAGAATGCCGCGACTCCCCCTGTCGGTGCTCTCAGTTCCACCCGGTATCCCAGGATCTGCCGCTGCTGCTCCAGCTTTCGGATTCGCTCGGAAACTGCGCTGCGGGACAATCCCACCTGACGGGCGATATCGGCAACGGACTGGCGGGCATCTTCGCTGAGGCAACGAAGTATATTCTGATCAAACTTGTCCATAATCCCATCTGAAATGCTCTGCCCCCCATCTTACCCCATGCCCCCCCGAGGCAAAAACAGCATATCAGATCATCTGCATTAAACAGCACGGCGGGATGCGGCAGCCGAGCCGTCGGTTCATCGCCAGTTCCGACGAATCGGCGGCCAATACCGGCAATTCTGCTATCCGCAACGGCCTCCGGCCAGGCTATGCTGTTCACTCCCTTACAGTTTTTCGAACCCGGCACTGATACCATGAGCGGCTTTCACCAACAGATTACTCTCACCCAGGGAGTCGCCCTGCTGCTGACCACCCTGCTTGGCACCGGCGCTTTTGTAGTGCCTTCGCTGGCAGCCACCATCGCCGACCGCCAGGCCCTGCTGGCCTGGCTGATGCTGATCGGCATGATGATTCCGATTGCACTGACCTTCGCAATGCTGGGCGCCCGCTACCCCCACGCCGGTGGCACCGCCTACCTGCTCTCCAGAGCCTTTGGTTCACGCTGGGAGAACTTTACCGGCTGGCTCTATCTGTCGGTGATCCCTACCGGTCTGCCGGCGGCGGTGACCATTACGGTGGGATATCTCGGCAATTTTCTGGGCCTGGACAGCAGCTATCACGGCTGGCTGGCCATTGCCGTACTGGTCATTATTCTGTCAGTCAACCTGCTCGGGATTAAGGCTTCCGGTCAGCTGCAGAGCCTGATCGCCATCGCCGTGGCCGGCACCCTGATCGTCCTGCTACTGATGAGCGACCTCAGCCTGGCCGACCTGCAACCCCCACCGCTGGCATTGCCGGAACTGGGCCGCATCAGTGAAGCGATGGCAGTGATCTTCTGGTGCTTTGTCGGTATTGAAGCTATTACCCACCTGGGGGCCGAGTTCAGGAACCCTCGCCGCGACTTTCCGCTGACCATCGGTATCGGCCTGGTGCTGACCGGCCTGTTCTACTATCTCACCGCCGCGCTGATCATACGCTACGGCGCTTACGGCAGTGAAGCCATGGACAGCCGCTCTGTGGCCTGGCTGGCCGGCCTGCTGATCGGCCCTGTGGGAGAAAAGATTGTCAGCCTGATCGGCTTTCTGGCCTGCCTGGCCAGTATCAACCTCTACAATCTGAGCTTTACCCGGCTGATCTGGAGCATGGCGGAAAACGGCGTGCTGCCGACCAGACTCGGAAGACTGTCATCCCGGGGTGTACCGGCTGCGGCGGCCTGGCTGGTATTCACCCTGTCGCTGCTGTCATTGTGGCTGAAGTTCGGACTGGGTATGGGGCTGGATGAGCTGATTAAATACGCCGATGGCGTCTTTGTGCTGATCTATCTGCTGGGTGTCCTGACCGGCTGCAAGCTGCTGAGCGGCTATCGCCGCCGGCTGGCCTGGCTGTCGGCCCTGCTGTGCCTGGTCGCGCTGGCAACGCTGGGCAGCTACGCCTTCTATGTACTGGCGGTGCTGCTGTTTTCGATCAGTTGGGACCGTTTTCGAAAACCGGCCCCTGTCCGGGTTGCCTCCTGAAAGGTCAGCGCCCGCTGGCCATCAGCTCGGCGCCCAGCAGGCGCTCTGCCGGTACTCTGAAAGTACGGAGGTCACCGCTGATCGGACAGGTAATTTGCAGCAGACAGGACTGCAGCTGCAGATCGACACCGTCGCTGCCACCGCTGCCGTAGAGCCGGTCACCCAGAATCGGATGGCCGAGTCCGGCCAGGTGCTGACGAATCTGATGTTTGCGCCCGGTTTCCAGCACCACCTCCACCAGCGAGCAGTCCCGGGAGTCATCCATCGCCAGGGTGGTCATACGACTGCGGGCCGGCTTGCCATTCAGCGGTTCATCGATCAGTTGATTGTCCAGCGCCAGGCGCCCCCGGACCAGCGCTCGATAGCGCTTTTCGACCTGACGATTTTCGAACTGCGCAGCCAGCCCGGCGGCAGTGCGCTTATCGTGAGCCAGCAGAATCAGCCCTTCGGTGGCACGATCCAGCCGATGGACAATAAACGCGGTCCGCTCCGGTTCCAGATGGGTTTCGGCCCAGCGATACAGCGTACAATGGTCACCGAATTTAGAGCCCTGGCAGAGCATACCGAAAGGCTTGTACCAGACTGAGTAACAGCCTTCGTCGACCATCAGCTCTGCACCCTGCGGCTGTTCGGCGAGGATCTGGGGATCATAGTAAAGGTGCAGCTGATCGCCGTACCTGAGACTCTTACTGCCCCGTCTGAGACGTTTAGTGGCGCCTCGGGTAAGCCAGACGGCCCCCTGATGCATGGCACGCTTAAGCTCGGCCCTGCTGAGGTCGCAGTGCTCCGCCAGCCAGTCGATGGCTTTAATCCCTCCCTGGCGAATATCGATGTGGGCTTCAAAGCGTTGCGGGTCTCTGTCTGTCATCTCCGGATATCCCTGCAGCCCTGGAACGGCGGCTTCCCTGAACTTTGACAACGGCTGATGCCAGCCATCTGCACGGTAAATAGCACGGCTGTTTTTCGGGCAGCCGGGTAGATATTCAGTCCACAAAAAAGCGGGCCTCAGCCCGCCTTTTCGTTAACTTCAGGACTTATTCAAGCCCTTCGTCTTCCCGCAGGTCCTTCATGCTGAGTTTGATGCGACCCCGAGGATCCACGTCCAGCACCTTAACCTTGACCATCTGGCCTTCGCTGAGGAAGTCGGTCACTTTCTCGACCCGCTCTTTGGAGATCTGAGAGATATGCACCAGACCATCTTTACCAGGCAGGATATTGACGAAGGCACCGAAGTCGACGATACGCTCAACCTTACCCTCGTAGATCTTGCCCACTTCCGCTTCGGCGGTGATCGCCATCACCGTGTCGATCGCGGCCTTAGCGGCGGCCTTATCGGCGGCGAAGATCTTGATGGTGCCATCATCTTCGATATCGATAGAAGCGCCGGTCTCTTCGGTGATGGAACGGATGGTCGCACCACCCTTACCGATCACGTCACGGATCTTGTCAGGGTTGATCTTCAGCTGAGTCATCGCCGGAGCGTTGTCGTTCAGCTCAGGACGGGCGTAACCGATAACCTTGGCCATCTCACGCAGAATGTGCTGACGCGCTTCCAGCGCCTGCTCCAGCGCGATTTCCATGATCTCTTCGGTGATGCCTTCGATCTTGATATCCATCTGCAGTGCGGTGATACCGTTCTCGGAACCGGCAACCTTGAAGTCCATGTCGCCCAGGTGATCTTCGTCACCCAGGATATCGGTCAGTACCGCGAACTTGTCGCCTTCCTTCACCAGACCCATGGCGATACCAGCCACCGGGCGCTTAACCGGGACACCGGCGTCCATCAGCGCCAGCGAGGCACCACAGACCGAAGCCATGGAGGAGGAACCGTTGGACTCGGTGATTTCGGAAACCACACGGATGGTGTACGGGAACTCGTCCTGATTCGGCAGCATGGCCTGAACGCCACGACGGGCCAGACGGCCGTGACCGATCTCACGACGACCGGCACCCATCATCCGGCTGCACTCGCCGACGGAGTAGCCGGGGAAGTTGTAATGGAACAGGAACGGATCCTTGCGCTCGCCCTGGAGGGCGTCGATGATCTGCTGATCGCGGCTGGTACCCAGAGTGGCGGTCACGATAGCCTGAGTTTCGCCGCGGGTGAACAGTGCAGAACCGTGAGTCTTACCCAGCACGCCGACTTCAACTTTGATCGGACGAACAGTTTTGGTGTCGCGACCATCGATACGAGGCTCACCGTTAACAACACGGGTGCGCACAATGTTCTTCTCAACGGAACCGAACAGAGCAGAAACTTCTTTCGGATCGTTCCCGGACTCTTCACCGCCGGACAGAGCTTCGACCGCCTCGTTGCGGATCTCACCCAGACGGCCGTATCGGGCCATCTTATCGCTGATCTGGTATGCCTCGGTGATCGCGTTACCGTAACCGCTGACGATTTTGTCTTTCAGCTCGGAGTTAACCGCTTCAGGCTGCCAGTCCCAGGCCGGCTTGCCGAATTCAGTGGCAAACTCGTTGATAGCGTCGATCGCCACCTGCATTTCGTCGTGGGCGAACAGAACCGCACCCAGCATTTCGTCTTCAGTCAGTTCCTGAGCTTCGGATTCAACCATCAGAACCGCATCTTTGGTACCGGCAACAACCATGTCCAGCAGAGACGTTTCCAGCTGCTCGAAGCTCGGGTTCAGCAGGTAACCTTCCTCTTCGTCGAAGCCGACGCGGGCGGCACCGATCGGGCCACTGAAGGGGATACCGGAAATAGCCAGTGCCGCAGAAGTACCGATCATGGCTGCGATGTCAGGGCTGTTCTTCTTGTCGGCGGACATGACGGTACAGATAACCTGTACTTCATTCATAAAGCCCTTCGGAAACAGCGGACGGATCGGACGGTCGATCAGGCGCGAGGTCAGGGTCTCGAACTCGCTGGGACGCGCTTCGCGCTTGAAGAAACCACCGGGGATCTTACCCACAGAATAGGTTTTCTCCTGGTAGTGTACCGACAGCGGGAAGAAGCCCTGATCGGGACGCGCTTCTTTAGCACCGACAACGGTAGCCAGTACCTGATTTTCGCCCATAGTGACGAGAACGGCACCGGAGGCCTGACGAGCAATACGTCCGGTTTCCAGAGTGACCTGCTGGCCGCCGAACTGGAATGTCTTGATATTTGGATTCACAGTGAATTCCTCTGTTGGTTTTCTCTGTGCCCAGTTCACAAAGTGGCGCCTGCCTCCTCTGTGATTCCGTTGTGCCTTAACAAGCCGTACTTTTTTGCATTCCACATCGATCGCCGGCGGCGCTCTGAAACACAAAAAAGTACGGGCTGATCAACAGACTCTGAGCACTTCTCTGTTTTTACAGCAGCGAGATAACAGCATCTGGCTGACTGCTCTGTTGTGCAATAGTTGCAATTGCAGCGACTGCCGCTGTCGTCGTCCTGACTGCTGCGGCACAGCGTTCTTCCTGAACATCGCCGCTATCGTCGTCCTGACTGCTGCAGCACAGCGTTCTTCCTGAACATCGCCACTATCGTCGTCCTGACTATCGCGGCATATTGTTCGTCCTGAACATAAAGTCAAAGGCCATAGCGAATGCTATGGCCTTTGGGGGATCAGCTTAGCGACGCAGACCCAGACGACCGATCAGCGTGGTGTAACGCTGTGCGTCTTTGGACTTCAGGTAGTCCAGCAGCTTACGACGCTGGTTTACCATGCGGATCAGGCCACGACGAGAGTGGTGATCCTTCTTGTTGTCCTTAAAGTGGGACTGCAGACCCTGAATGTTAGCAGTCAGCAGAGCAACCTGTACTTCAGGAGAACCGGTGTCACCTTCAGAAGTCTGGTAGTCTGCTACGATTGTTGCTTTCTGTTCAGCTGATAAAGCCATGATAATGCTCCATTTCTAATATGCATGTGATCGGTTCTACGACGCAATCACACTGGTTAAACAGACGTCGGTACCGTGCATATTTACAGTACGACGCGATCACTCCGAAGCCGCGAATTCGGCTACTGAGTCTTCATCAGACGACGGGGTGACAGCACACCGTCATCGGATACTTCACCAAGACCGAGAAAATCCTTCCCGTCTGCGGTGACAATTCTTACCAGTCCGGCCACCGAAGTGGTCGGCGCTGTCAGGCCCTGAAGCTTGCGGCCATTTCTGATCAGCCCGGCCTGTTCGTTACTGACGATAAGCTCCGGCAGATGGTCCACGGCCGTCCAGGGCGGTAATAATACCTTATCCAGCGCCTGATGTACGTTCCGATTTACGACCTCGTCTTCGCTCTCCGATTGCTCTGCTCGCACCTGCTCTGCAATCGCCATCAGCTGTTCAGGCGTCTTCATCATCGCCGCCTTATAGGGGCCTGAATCCAGCCTTCTCAGAACGCTGACATGGGCACCGCAACCCAGCAGTTCGCCCAGGTCTTCGACAATGGAACGCACGTAAGTGCCCTTGCTGCAGTGAATATCCAGATCCAGCTCGTCGCCACGAAAATCCAGCAGCTCGATGCGATAGATCGTCACCCGGCGTTTCTTGACTTCCACTTCGATACCCTTGCGCGCCAGCTTATACAGCGGCTGCCCCTGATGCTTCAGGGCCGAGTACATGGAAGGAGTCTGAATAATTTCGCCGTTGAAATGGGCCGTCAGCAGCTCGCAGACTCTGTCGGCAGTAACGCCTTCGATCGGTCGCTGTTCCAGCACATCACCGTCGGCGTCGCCGGAAGCGGTTTTGATTCCCAGCCTGGCAGTGGTCTGGTAGTGCTTATCGGCATCCAGCAGAAACTGGGAAAATTTGGTGGCTTCACCAAAGCAGATCGGCAGCATCCCGGTTGCCAGCGGATCGAGGGCGCCGGTGTGACCGGCTTTGGCAGCACCGTAGAGGTGCTTCATGCGTTGCAGAATATGGTTGGAGCTGACGCCGCCGGGCTTATCCAGCAGCAGCACTCCATCAACCGGGCGGCCGCGACGACGTCTTGCCAATTCAGTCGTCCTCGCGCTGATCCGTTCGGGTATCGGAATCAGTGTCATCGCCCTGGCGCTGACGATCTTCGGCGACAGCTTTGTTGATCAGCGAGGACAGGTAATTACCACGGGAGACGCTGGCGTCATAATGAAACCGCAGCTGCGGCATCACCCGCAGCTTGATCATCTTGGCAGCACGACCACGCAGAAAACCGGCAGCCCGATTAAGGATCTTCACCGACGTGCTGATCTGCTCGTCCGATTCATCAGATCCCAGAATGGTTACATAGACATCGGCGTAGGAAAGATCTTTGGAGATCTTAACGCCGTTGACAGTCACCAGCCCCAGCCGGGGGTCTTTGACTTCCTGCTGGATCAACTGGGCGAGGTCGCGTTGCAGTTGCTCCGCGACCCGCTGTGTACGACTGAATTCTCTGGCCATAATACTCTCGAGCCGCCGTTACAGCTGACGTGCTACCTCGGTAATCTCGAACACTTCGATCTGATCACCGACCTTAACGTCGTAGTTCTTCACACCAATACCGCACTCCATACCGTTACGGACTTCGGCAACGTTGTCTTTAAAGCGACGCAGGGAGTCGAGCTCACCTTCGTGGACAACGACGTTATCACGCAGTACCCGTACCTTCTTGCTCCGGTGAACAATACCCTCGGTCACCATACAGCCGGCCAC
The DNA here is from genome assembly GCA_965230185.1 of Motiliproteus sp. Classification (GTDB taxonomy): domain Bacteria; phylum Pseudomonadota; class Gammaproteobacteria; order Pseudomonadales; family Balneatricaceae; genus Motiliproteus. The sequence goes on along the minus strand of OZ245995.1, from coordinate 323,975 downwards.
CTGACCGAACTTGGGTGAACGGAAGACTTCGCGCACTTCGGCGATACCCAGGATGTTTTCGCGCAGTTCCGGCGCCAGCATTCCGGACAGCGCCTGCTTAACATCATCGATAATGTCGTAGATAACGCTGTAGTAGCGCATGTCGATGCCTTCTTTCTCGACCAGCGCCTTAGCCGGTCCGTCGGCACGGACATTAAAGCCGAAGATAACCGCGCTGGAAGCCATCGCCAGGTTGGCGTCGGTTTCGGTAATGCCGCCAACACCGCTGGAAACCACGACCACCTTCACTTCATCGGTGGAAAGGTCGGTCAGCGCAGAGGTCAGTGCTTCCAGGGAACCACGTACGTCGGTCTTCAGGACAACGTTGAGGATCGAAGCCTGGCCGCTGCCGATATTTTCGAACAGATTATCCAGCTTGGCAGCCTGCTGGCGGGCCAGTTTCACATCACGGAATTTACCCTGACGGAACAGCGCCACTTCACGGGCTTTCTTATCGCTCTCAACTACGGCAAATTCATCACCGGCATCCGGCGTGCCATCGAGTCCGAGGATCTCCACAGGGATGGACGGACCCGCTTCTTTAACCGGGCGGCCATTCTCATCCAGCATGGCACGAACCCGACCGTAATTCTGACCGGCCAGCACAATTTCACCCTGACGCAGGGTACCATTCTGGACCAGCAGCGTAGCGACCGGGCCACGTCCCTTATCCAGACGGGATTCAACCACCACACCGACACCCGGTGCCGAGGGTACCGCCTGCAGCTCGAGGATTTCTGACTGCAGCAGTACCGCGTCAAGCAGCTCATCGATGCCCTGTCCGGTCTTAGCAGACACTTCCACGAACTGTACGTCACCACCCCACTCTTCCGGGACAACTTCCTTAGCGGCAAGCTCGTTCTTAACCCGATCAGGATCAGCGGCTTCTTTATCAATCTTGTTAACGGCGACAACCAGCGGGACGCCGGCAGCACGGGCGTGCTGGACCGCTTCTTCAGTCTGCGGCATGACGCCGTCATCGGCGGCCACCACCAGGATAACGATATCGGTGGCTTTGGCACCACGGGCACGCATGGCGGTAAAGGCGGCGTGTCCGGGAGTATCCAGGAAACTGATCATGCCGCGATCGGTTTCGACATGGTAAGCACCGATATGCTGGGTGATACCACCGGATTCGGCGTCGGTCACCTTCGTGTTACGAATGTAGTCCAGCAGCGAAGTCTTACCGTGGTCAACGTGACCCATAACGGTAACAACCGGAGCCCGCGCGGCCAGTTCACCCTCGTAGTTGATGCTGTCCAGCACCTGATCCTCAACACTGCTCTGATTCGCCAGGCTGACCTTATGCCCCATCTCTTCGACGACGATGGTCGCGGTGTCCTGATCAATCACCTGGTTGATGGTCGCCGCAGCGCCCATCTTGAACATGACCTTGATCACCTCAGCGGCTTTCACCGACATCTTCTTCGCCAGCTCGGCGACGGTGATGGTTTCGGGCAGTTCCACTTCATGAACGGTCGGGGCGGTCGGGCGCTCAAAGGCGTGCTGCTTGAGCTGCTCCGGTGCCTTCAGCTTGTTGCGCTGCTTAGGACCACCGCGACGACGGCCCCGGCTGTCTTCGCTGAAGCTGGCATCAAATCCCTGACCACGGCGAACGCCACGTCCGGGTTTGGCCTTCTCGGACTTCGGCTTTTCAGCGGCTTTTTTGGCCGCCGGCTTGCGCTTAGCCGCTTCCTTCTTCTCTTTGTCGCCGCCACTCTTCTCGGCAGCGACCCGCGCCTGCTCGGCCTTCACAATGCCTTCCTGAGCCTTCTGACGCGCTTCCTCTTCAGCCTTAGCTTTCTCGGCTTCAGCCTTGCGACGAGCTTCCGCTTCAGCCCGCTGAGCACTTTCAGCTTCCGCATCAAGGCGTGCTTCTTCCGCCGCTTTTGCGGCCGCTTCAGCTTCCTGGGCGGCGCGGTCTTCCGGTGACAGCTCTTCGCGTTTAACGTAGGTGCGCTTCTTCCGCACTTCCACACTGACAGTCTTCTTTCGACCGCTGCCATCCACCTTAAGCGTGCTGGTGGTTTTACGGCTCAGGGTGATCCGGCGTGGCGCGGCAGGCTCGGCGGATTCCCCGTGACTCCGCTTAAGGTGAGCAAGCAGGGTCTGTCTTTCCTGTTCGGTCACTGAATCCCCGGCGCTGGTATGGGACAACCCGGCATCTTTCATCTGCTGCAGCAGGCGCTCCTCGGGGACGCCAACCACATCGGCAAGCTGTTTTACTGTAACTTCTGCCATTTTGGTTCTCCTGTTGTTCCGACCCTGCTGTTACTCTTCAAACCAGGGTGCGCGGGCGGTCATGATAAGCTGTCCCGCCTTCTCTTCATCCATACCATCAATTTCCATCATCTCATCGATGGACTGTTCCGCCAGATCTTCCATGGTGACTACGCCGCGGCTGGCCAGTACAAAAGCCAGATGGCGATCCATACCCTCCATATTCAGCAGGTCGTCAGCCGGCTCAGCTTTGTCCAGCTGTTCTTCGGAGGCGATGGCAATATTCAGCAACGCATCTTTAGCGCGAGCACGAAGCTCATTGATGATCTCTTCATCGAGACCGTTGATCTCGAGCATCTCTTCCATCGGTACGTAAGCGACTTCTTCGATGGAGGTGAATCCTTCCTGAACCAGCAGCATGGCGAACTCTTCGTCGATATCGAGATGTCTGACGAACTGATCAGCGACACCGCTGACTTCCTCTTCCTGCTTGGCGGCGGCGTCATCTTCGGTCATGACATTGAGAGTCCAGCCGGTCAGCTCACTGGCCAGGCGAACATTCTGACCGTTACGGCCGATAGCCATGGCCAGATTGTCTTCGGCAACGGCAACGTCCATGGCATGCTTGTCTTCATCCACTACGATGGAGGCGACATCGGCCGGAGCCATGGCGTTGATCACCAGCTGGGCCGGATTGTCATCCCAGAGGATGATATCGACCCGTTCATTGTCCAGCTCGCCGGATACTGCCTGGACACGAGATCCACGCATACCAACACAGGCACCGACCGGGTCGATACGACCGTCGTTAGTCTTAACAGCAATCTTGGCCCGGGAACCGGCGTCACGTGCGGCCGCACGAATTTCGATAACCTCTTCGGAGATTTCCGGCACTTCGATCTTGAACAGTTCAACCAGCATCTCCGGACAGCTGCGGCTCAGGAACAGCTGCGGGCCCCGGGATTCACTGCGGACTTCCTGCAGGATGGCGCGAACGCGGTCACCCATGCGAAACGTTTCACGTCCGATCAGCTGATCACGTCCCAGCAGCGCTTCGGCGTTGTTACCGAGGTCGACAATCACGTTATCGCGAGTCACCTTCTTAACGGTACCACTGACCAGCTCGCCGACCCGGTCCAGGTATTCTTCAACGACCTTGGCGCGCTCCGCTTCACGAACTTTCTGGACGATGACCTGCTTCGCAGTCTGGGCAGCGATACGGCCGAAACCGATCGATTCCACCGACTCCTCATAGACATCGTCGGCGACCAGCGCAGGATCTTTTTCGTGAGCTTCTTCCAGAGTCAGCTCGGTACCCAGCAACGCCAACTGGTCATCGGCAACGACGGTCCAGCGGCGATAGGTATCGTAGTCACCGCTCAGACGATCAATAACAACCCGAATATCTGCTTCTTCGTCGTAGCGCTTTTTAGTCGCCGTCGCCAGCGCCAGTTCGATCGCCTCAAAGATAACTTCCTTGGGTACTTCCTTCTCGTTGGAAACCGCTTCTACTACCAGAAGAATCTCTTTATTCATCCCACTGCCTCATCAGTCAACCAGTCTCAGAACTGGGGAACAATATTCGCCTTGTCGATAGAGTCTATCGGCAACAGATACTCATGGTTGTCAACTTCAACCACTACTTCGTCACCTTCAACACCCTTGAGTAAACCGCTGAATTTCCGGCGCCCCTCGAAGGGCACCCGCAATCTGATCTGGACCTTATGGCCGACATATCGCTCATAGTGCGAAAGCGTAAACAGCGGACGATCCATACCCGGGGATGAGACTTCCAGGTTGTATTCGCCGGCAATAGGGTCTTCCACATCAAACACGCCGCTCAGCTGACGACTGACGGCGGCACAGTCATCCACATGGATGCCGTCTTCAGAATCGATAAACACACGCAGTACGGTATGACGCCCCTGAGAGAGGTATTCGATCCCCCAGAGTTCAAACCCCAGCCCCGTCACAACCGGAGCAATCAGCATCTCGAGTTGTTCTGATTTAGTTGCCACAGATACCTCTCGCCACAAACAAAAAATGGGTCCGAGACCCATTCCACACGGTCTGCCCCCGGCAGACCCGATACACCACAGGGGGTACCCTTGTCATACGCCTAACAAAAAGCCCCTAAAAAGGGGCTTCTCGCAAAAAATCCGTTCGCGAAGCCTGGGGCAGCCCCAGATTCGGACCCGGATTATAGGACTTTAGGACTGCCTTATCAAGACAGTTTCCTGAAGAGTGGTGCAGATGGGGAGACTCGAACTCCCACGCCCTAAGGACACTACCCCCTCAAGGTAGCGCGTCTACCAATTCCGCCACATCTGCGTTGTTCAGTTGTTACTCCGGATATCTGCCACCTTATTCTGCAGGCGGGACATCGCTGTCAACCGGAGCCTTCGGAGAGTCTTCAAGAACCGGCGCTTCAGGCACCGCATCTCTGGACTCCTCGACGATCGCTGTCGGGATACCCTGATCAGCGATTGATTCCGCTTTCTGTTTGGCAAATACCGCCAGCGCAAAGCTGGTCAGGAATATACCAGTCGCGACGATGGCTGTCACCCGTCCCAGAAAGCTACCGGTACCCTGACTACCAAACATAGTCTGAGAAGCGCCACTACCGAAAGCTGCGCCGGCTTCGGCGCCCTTACCCTGCTGCAGCAGCACCAGCGCAACCAGCGCAACCGCCAGGATAACGTGAGCAATCAGTACTAATGTCTCTGTTGTTTCCATGTTTCTGCTTCGCCCTTGCCGATCAGCTCTGAGCCGCCCGGCAAATTGCTAAAAATTCCTGCGCCTTAAGGGACGCTCCGCCTACCAGCCCGCCGTCGATGTCGCTCATTGCCAGCAACTCTTCGGCGTTTGCAGCATTGACGCTGCCACCGTAAAGAATCTGCACTTTTTCGGCAACAGATCCACTGATTTCAGCTACCTGAGCCCGGATCGCGGCATGAACTTCCTGAGCCTGCTCAGGGGTCGCCGTCTTACCTGTTCCGATTGCCCAGACCGGCTCGTAGGCAATCACTGCCTGTTCGAAAGCCGACTCGCCAAAGCGATCAAGCACCGCTGCCACCTGGGAGGATACCACCGCCAGAGTCCGGCCGGCTTCACGCTCTTCCAGGGTCTCACCGACACACAGAATCGGCTTCAGACCAGCAGCCTTAACCGCTGCAAACTTATCCGCGACCTGATCGTCGGTCTCACCGTAAAGTGCCCGCCGCTCGGAGTGGCCGAGAATAGCATACTCGCACCCGAAGTCCAGCAGCATAGCGGCCGACAGCTCACCGGTGTAGGCACCGCTGACATGCTCACTGCAATTCTGAGCACCCAGACTGACAGAACTGCCATCGAGCTGGCGTGAAACCTGATCCAGATAGACCGCCGGCGGACATATCGCCATTGCTACCCGATCACTGGCCTCAAACCCTTCCAGCAACGCCGAGACAAGCTGCTCAGCCTGCTCTGCAGAGCCGTTCATTTTCCAGTTACCAGCGATTAACGCCTTGCGCATGGATCTCTCCCGTCCCTCAAGCGGAGCGGAATACTATACAAGATGCCAGCAACTTACAAGCTCCGCCCCGAAATAAAAATCTGCTCTAACGAATCGACTGCTCGACGACCACGGCCAGCTCTTTCGCCAGGGTTTCAACCAGCGGCAGATCCTCGCCTTCGACCATCACCCGCACCACCGGCTCCGTACCGGAAGGGCGCAGCAGAACTCGTCCCCGACCATCCAGCCGCGTCTCCACGGAACGGATGGCCTCCTGCACCTTCGGTAACCGGCTGGGATCGGTTTTTTCCGACAGCCGCACGTTGATCATGGTCTGAGGAAGCTTATTCATCTGCCGCTTCAGCTCAGCCAGAGTCTTCTCCCGGGTAATCATAACCCGCAGTACCTGAAGAGCCGCCACAATGCCATCTCCCGTGGTGGTCAGGTTCTTACAGATGATATGGCCCGACGACTCTCCACCGATCAGCCAGTCGTTCCTGATCAGCTCTTCCAGCACATAGCGATCACCCACATTGGCCCGCACGAAGGGAACCTCATGCTCCTTCAGCGCCAGCTCCATGCCGAAGTTACTCATCAGCGTCCCCACCAGACCACCGTTAAGCACACCTTCGCTCTTCATGGCCAACGCAATGATCAGCAGCAGCTCATCACCATCGACAACTTCACCGTTGTGATCAACCATAATCACACGGTCACCGTCGCCGTCAAAGGCGATACCCAGGTCAGCACTCTCCGCCTTAACGATCCGCTGCAGAGTCTCTGGCGCCGTAGCGCCGCTACTTTCGTTAATATTAAGGCCGTCCGGCGAGGCACCGATCTCCAGCACTTCCGCACCCAGCTCGGCGAACACCTTGGGGGCGATGTGATAGGTGGCGCCATTGGCACAGTCCAGCACGACCTTCAGCCCCTTCAGGGTCATATTACGCGGCACCGTACCCTTACAGAATTCAATATAGCGACCAGCCGCATCATCCACCCGGCGCGCCTTACCCAGCTGCGACGATTCGACCGTAGTCATGGCGATATCCATCTGAGCCTCAATGGCAGACTCAATCTCATCCGGCAGCTTGGTCCCGTTAGCAGAAAAGAACTTAATGCCATTATCCTGGAACGGATTATGGGAGGCGCTGATCACGATACCTGCGTCAGCCCTGAATGTCCGGGTCAGATAAGCGATCGCCGGCGTCGGCATCGGCCCCAGCATCAGCGAATCGACACCCGCCGCCGACAGCCCGGCTTCCAGACAGGCTTCAAACATATAGCCGGAGATCCGGGTATCCTTTCCGATCAGTATCTTGCTTCGCCCCTGACGGGCAAAAACCTTACCAGCCGCCCAGCCCAGCTTAAGTACGAAATCAGGAGTTACCGGGAAAGTACCGACTTCGCCACGAATACCATCGGTTCCGAAATATTTTCTGCTCACACCGCTCTCCATTTCATTCAGATATCTGTGTCAGGGCGCTTCAGACACCCTCGCTGACAACCGCCGCCGTTAACTTTACGACATCCATGGTCGCTGCCACATCGTGCGTACGTATTATGCCGGCCCCTTTCGCCACAGCCAGCACCGCCGCAGCCAGACCTCCGTACAGACGCTCCTCCACCGGCTTATCCAGCACCGTTCCGATCATCGATTTTCTGGAAATACCGACCAGCAGAGGCAGCTTCAGAGAAGCAAACTGCTGCAAACGATTGAGCATCTGAAGATTGTGCTGCAACGTTTTACCAAAGCCGAATCCGGGATCGAGCAGCAGCCGCTCGCGACCGATACCCGCCTGCTCACAGAGCTCAACCCGCTCAGCCAGATAGCGACAGACCTCCGCGGTAACGTCGCCGTACTGCGGATTCACCTGCATGGTTCCCGGCTGACCCTGCATATGCATCAGACAGACCGGCAGACCCGTTTCAGCAGCCGCAGTCAGCGCACCTTCCCGGGACAACGCCCGGACATCGTTAATCATTCCGCCACCTGCCTCGGCAGCCTCGGTCATGACCTGCGCCGAACTGGTATCCACGGAAATGACCACATCCAGCTCCCGGGCAATCAGCTCCACGGCCGGAATCACCCGATCCAGCTCCTGCTGCAATGAAACCGGTTCCGCACCGGGCCGGGTCGACTCGCCGCCGATATCCAGCAGCGTCGCTCCCGCTTTCACCATAGCCGCTGCGCGCGCCAGCAACTGATCCTGATTGAGACCACTACCGGCCAGCAACTGACCACCGTCGGAAAACGAATCCGGGGTCACATTCAGAATCCCCATCACCTGCGGAAAACTGAGATCAAGACTACGGCTTCCGCAACGCATCACACCATTCACCACGCACTCTTCCTGCTCAAGCTACACAACAGACCTCGCCGGCCGCCACACATAAAAAAGGCTGACCGGACTTCGGTCAGCCTTCAGAGAACACCTCAGATCGAATCAGTGCAACGGCTTATCGGCATCCGGATCCGCGTTGAATTCGTCACCTTCTTCGGAAGCCTCAGGAACATCCTGCTCAGACCCGGCAGATGCATTACCGCTGTCATCGTCCCAGCCCTCTGGTGCACTGACCTCACGACGCTCCAGCAGGTCGTCGATCTGACTGGAATCGATGGTTTCGTATTTCATCAACGCTTCGGTCATCGACTCCAGAATATCCCGGTTGTCTTCCAGGATTTTACGGGCCGTGGCATAACACTCATCAATGATAGAACGCACTTCTTCATCTATCTTGCGAGTCGTCTCACCAGACAGCCCCTTTCCGGGTGCACCAGGCCCGCGCCCCCAGGGATCGGCATCTTCATCATCGTAGAGCAGCGGCCCCATCGTCTCGGAGAGCCCCCACTTGGTTACCATATTGCGGGCCAGCTGGGTGGCACGCTGAATATCATTGGAAGCCCCGGTAGTCACTCCGTTACCGCCCAGCGTCATCTCTTCGGCGATACGACCGCCGTAGAGGCTGCATATCTGACTGAGAATCGCCTGCTTGCTGTGACTGTATCGATCCTCTTCAGGCAGGAACATAGTCACCCCCAACGCTCGTCCGCGCGGGATAATCGACACCTTGTAGACCGGATCATGATCCGGCACCAGACGGCCGACAATGGCGTGACCGGATTCATGATAGGCGGTATTCAGGCGCTCAGCATGGGACATCACCATGGATCGGCGCTCCGCCCCCATCATCACTTTGTCCTTAGCTTTTTCAAACTGCTCCATGCCGACAACCCGCTTGTTTTCCCGGGCAGCAAACAGCGCAGCCTCGTTCACCAGATTGGCCAGATCGGCTCCGGAGAAACCGGGAGTACCGCGAGCAATCACATCCGGCTTAACGTCATCATCCAGCGGAATCTTACGCATATGCACCTTAACGATCTGCTCACGACCACGGATATCCGGCAGCCCCACCACCACCTGGCGGTCAAAGCGTCCGGGACGCAGCAGGGCCTTATCCAGTACATCGGGACGGTTGGTCGCGGCAATAACGATAATACCTTCATTGCCCTCAAAGCCATCCATCTCCACCAGCAGCTGGTTGAGGGTCTGCTCACGCTCATCGTTGCCGCCACCCATGCCGGCACCACGGTGACGACCGACCGCATCGATTTCGTCGATAAAGATAATACAGGGCGCCTGCTTCTTAGCCTGCTCGAACATGTCACGCACCCGAGATGCACCTACACCCACAAACATCTCGACGAAGTCGGAACCGGAGATAGAGAAGAAGGGGACTTTCGCCTCACCGGCAATCGCCTTGGCCAGCAGCGTTTTACCGGTACCGGGTGAACCGGACATCAGCACCCCTTTAGGGATATGACCACCGAGACGGAGGAATTTGCCCGGATCTTTCAGAAACTCCACCAGCTCCTGAACTTCCTCTTTTGCCTCTTCAACGCCCGCTACGTCCGCAAAGGTGGTTTTGATCTGGTCTTCGCTGAGCAGACGAGCCTTACTCTTACCAAACGACATCGGACCGCCTTTGCCACCGCCGCCGCCCTGCATCTGGCGCATAAAGAACATAAACACCGCGATAATAACCAGAATCGGGAAGCTGGCGACCAGTAACTGGCTCCAGATGCTCTGCTGCTCCGGCTGCTTACCTTCGATGATCACATTATGATTGTAGAGATCGTCAACCAGTTTCGGGTCCTGCAGCGCCGGGCGTACTGTTTCAAAGCGCTCGCCCCCCTGCAACTCACCCTTGATGGTATATCCGTCCACCAGAACACGGGTTACCTGATCATCTCTGACCTTCTCAATAAACTGGGAGTAACTCAGCTTGTTGGACTCCACCTCGGTATTGAAGTTGTTGAATACCGTCAACAACACCGCAGCTATGACCAGCCACAGTACCAGGTTCTTTGCCATATCATTCAAGAGATGTACCTCTGTAACCTCATTATCGGTAAAGTCCCGCCTGCGGGTTACCGCCTCATTTATTCTGCCGCCGACTAATCTCGAAAGCCGCGGCAGAGCTGATAGATCTCCCGCGATCTGGCGCGGGATGATTCAGGTTTACGGGACTGAACTTTCGAGAAACTCTGCCTCATTTCAGCCAGCAACTCATCAAACCCTTCACCCTGGAAGACTTTGGCCAGAAAAGCCCCCTCCGGTTTAAGCACCTGACGAGCCAGATCCAGCGCCAGCTCCACCAGATACATTGCCTTCGGCTGATCGATAGAAGCCATACCACTCATATTGGGGGCCATATCCGAAATTACAAGATCAACCGGCCGGCCATCAATCGCCTCCAGTATAGCCTCGTACACAGAAGCTTCGGTAAAGTCCCCCTGAATAAAGGTTACCCCGGCCATACCGTCCATAGGAAGAATATCTGACGCAATCACCAGTCCGTTCTCACCAACCTGCTGCACAGCCACCTGAGACCAGCCACCGGGGGCGGCACCGAGATCGACAACGGTCATCCCCGGACGCAGCAGACGATCCTTCTTATCCAGCTCCAGCAACTTAAAACTGGCACGGGACCGGTACCCCTCATCCTTCGCCCGTTGGACATAGTGGTCATCAAAATGTTCCTTCAGCCACTGCCCGCTACTTTTCGATCGTGCCACTGCTCATACTCAACTGGAGACTACCGATAAACTACTCTGCAAACAGCAGCTGAGGTAGAATGCCGGATTTAAGACATCAGAGAACGGCCACGCCGTTCCGCACCAAAAGGTTGATCATTCTATTATGAGCTTAACAGCCACGCAAAAAAAGCAGTACCGCACCCTTGGCCACAGCCTCAACCCCGTGGTCACAGTCGCCGGAAACGGCCTGTCAGAAGGGGTTCAGCTGGAAGTGGATCGAGCACTGGAAGACCACGAGCTGATCAAGGTTAAGTTCAGCGTTGGCGACCGAACCGTCAAAAAAGCACTGATCCGCGAGCTCTGCGAACAGGTGCAGGCCGAACTGGTACAGGAAATCGGTAATATAGCCCTGCTGTACCGGGAAGCCGACGACCCCGACCCCAAGCTCTCAAACCTGCTGCGATAACCCGCCACGAACAAAAAAGCCGGCCACCGGCCGGCTTTCTACTGCGCTATCGCTACCCTTTGGCGCGGACGACACTCTCACACCACCGACTACCACTTCAACAGCATAAACGGGGCACAGAGACCAGACAGCCGACCACCGGAACAGCTTCTTTGCTGGGGTGAACTCCGGAATCCCGGTATACTTCGGAACCAGATAAACCGGCGAACAGACCGGCAACCCCCTTACCCGGAATAACAGTCCACTATGCATAACCAGACCCCCACCGTTAAACTCGCCATGGAGCTGATTTCCCGGCGTTCAGTAACTCCCGAGGATGACGGCTGCCAGGAACTTATGATCGACCGCCTCAAAGCCCTGGGCTTTACCATTGAGCGGCTCCCCTTTGAGGATGTCAGTAACTTCTGGGCCCGCCGCGGCAGCGATGGCCCGGTATTCTGTTTCGCCGGTCATACCGACGTAGTCCCCAGCGGACCGGAAGAGCGCTGGCAGCACCCTCCCTTCAAACCGGTGATCGAAGAAGGCAGACTCTACGGCCGCGGCGCCGCTGACATGAAAGGCAGCCTGGCGGCTTTTATTACCGCCCTTGAACGCTTTATCGACCACCATCCGGATCACAAAGGCTCCATCGCCCTGCTGATCACCTCCGACGAGGAGGGCGATTTTATCAATGGCACCACCCGCGTCGTCGACGTACTGGAAGCCCGCAATGAGAAGATTGACTGGTGCATCGTCGGCGAGCCGTCCAGCACCGATCACCCCGGAGACGTCATCAAGAACGGTCGCCGTGGTTCGATCAGCGGCGAACTGCGGGTACACGGCATTCAGGGTCATGTCGCCTACCCGCACCTGGTGAAAAACCCCATCCATATGGCAGCTCCGGCACTGGCCGAGCTGGCGGCAGAAATCTGGGATGAAGGTAATGAATACTTCCCTCCCACCAGCTTCCAGATTTCCAATATTCACGCCGGTACCGGCGCCAACAATGTGGTTCCCGGCGAATTGCAGGTTCTGTTTAATTTCCGCTTCTCCACCGAGATCACGGCAGATCAGATCAAGGAGCGCACTCGCGAGACCCTGGAGCGTCACGAGCTGGACTACGCCCTCGACTGGACACTGAGCGGCAACCCTTTTATTACCGGCGAAGGGGAACTGGTCAGCGCCTGCCAGCAGAGTATCAGAGCGATAACCGGCAGAGAGACCGAACTGTCCACTTCCGGCGGCACTTCCGATGGTCGCTTTATTGCCCCCACCGGAGCGCAGGTGGTGGAACTTGGCCCATGTAACGCCACCATCCACAAGCTCAATGAGCATGTACGGGCCAGAGATCTGGACACCCTGTCGGAACTCTACGAAAACATCATGGCGCGCCTGCTGACCTGATATGATCGCTACCGACCTGCTCTGCTGCCCGATCTGTCGAGACCCTCTGGCTCTGGAGGATCGATCCCTGCGCTGCCCGCAAAACCACAGCTTCGATCGGGCACGTCAGGGGTACTTCCACCTCCTGCCGGTGCAGAAGAAACGCTCTAAAAACCCGGGAGACGATGCGGCGATGGTCAGTAATCGTCGCCAGTTCCTCGATCTGGGCCACTACCGCCCGATTGCCGGAGCAATCTGCGAGATGATCGCCGACAGCCTGACTACCGAAACGCCGGCACTGCTGGACTGCGGCTGCGGCGAGGGCTACTACACCCGGGCACTGGAAGAACACCTGCTGCGGAGCAACGGCCGACCAGCCCTGATTACCGGGCTGGACATCTCCAAAGACGCCGCCCGTTACGCCTGCCAGCGAAGCCGCTCAATCAGCTGGATCGTTGCCTCCGGCGCCGACGCACCACTGCCCGATCACCGCCTGGACGGCCTGTGCTGCCTTTTCACCCCTTTCAACCCGGCGGAATTTCATCGCCTGCTGAAAGCGGGCGCCCCCCTGCTGATCGCCAGCACCGGCAGGGAGCACCTGATCGAACTACGCCAACAGATCTATGATGAGGTCAGGGATCAGGCCTTCGACCCACTGACCCGACTTGCCGAGCACTTTAACCACCGGCGCAGCCATTGCGTCAACTACCGTTTTACTCTGGATAACAGCGACAGCATCCGGCAACTGCTGTCCATGACTCCTCATCAGTGGCGGGCATCGGCTGCCGCGCGGGAGAAATTGTCCGACCTCAGCCGACTGGAACTGACCGTTGATGTCAATCTGCACCTGCTGACGGCGCGACCATGAACCGACTGAAGCAGTTCCTGCTGAAACAGGCTGGCAAAGAACGGCAGAACCTGAACCTGATGCTCTCCGGTGCCAGCCTGTTCTTCCCCGGCATGGCGCTGATCTATTACTCCGAACATTTCGTCAGCAACTCGCTGACCGGAGAGCTGACCGCCCTGGCCGGGCTGATGTTTGCCGGCGCAGGGGCTATACTCGCAGCACTCGGCTATATCAGCCTGAGTATCCTTCGAATTTTCAAGTTTTTTAATGATGACAAACACTGATAAACCGCAAAGCCACCCGGACATCGAGATCTACCTGAAGTCCGTCGCCCCCGATCAGATCGAAAGCTGGCTGACGCAACGCTTCGGGAATCTGGAGCACCTGAAACACAGCCGCCGGGTACATCAGTATCAACTGGCGCACAGCGGCCATCGAATTCCGGTACTGGTGGTTGAAAATGCGGCGAAGGCATTCAGCAGCATCCTGTTTGAATCGACGGAAACCCCCTGGGAACAGGACATTCAGTGCGCTCGCGAAGCCTTTACCCACTTCGGCAAGGAGGTACGCTGCATTGCTTCCGGCTGGAATGACGGCGACGAACCGGACGAGTGGATCGCGGTAACCGCCGAGGGCGAATCCACCATTATCTGGCGAACCTGACCCGCCAGAGACAGACTATTTGCTCAGGCAGCCAGCCGCACCCGGGAATCCCGGATTTCATCCAGCACCCCATACTGAGCCGCCATCACCGCCGCCTGACTGAACGATACACCGGACTGCTCACCGGCAGGCAGAGCCGGCCGCGGGCGACTGCGACCACTGAGCGGCACCGTCTCCAGCCAGCTCAGCATCATCTGCAGATCACCGCCCCGCCCCTGCTGCAGCGCCGTACTGAGGCGACCGACAATTTCAGGGGTATAAAGCTCATCTCTGTTTTCGATCGCCTGCGCCGCTGGCTCCGATCCGGTTTCAGCGATCTTTTCAAGCGTTTGCGCCAGCGTCTGCGACTCGGAAATCATGCTCAGCATCAACGCAAACTGAGCACCGTCCGTTTTACGAACGGCCGTAGTCAGCCCCTCGGTCAGAGCGTCTACACGGGCATGTACAACTTCAGAAGGTCTCATAATCAGTCCGACAACAGGGTAGAACTGACATCGGCCAGTTATCCCGCATCTTTAGTGTCAGATATTGATTCAACTGGAAAATTCCGTTGATTTTTCACCTCATCCTGCCAGGATTCCGGTGCCGGAGGGCAAAAAACACAAGCCCGTCCGCAACAGACAGAACCGACAGGAGAAAAGAGCATCAATGGGTCGATACCGTCCACCCCGGGGCCGGGGCTCCGGCTACATCACCAGCGAGGGCGAAAAACGTCTGCGCGATGAGCTCAAATACCTGTGGAAGATCAAACGCCCCCAGGTCACCCAGGCGGTACAGGAAGCAGCAGCCCAGGGAGACCGCTCAGAGAACGCCGAATACATTTACGGCAAGAAACAACTGCGAGAGATTGACCGACGAGTTCGCTATCTGGACAAGCGACTGGAAGAAGTCACCGTCGTCTATCGCCCTCCCGCCGATCAGAGCCACATCTATTTTGCCGCCCGGGTGACCCTGGAAGACGAGGATGGCAATGAAAGCCGCTATCGCATCGTCGGCCCGGACGAGATTGACCTCGAAAGCGGCCTGATCAGCATCGACTCGCCGATGGCCCGGGCTCTGCTGAAAAAAGCGGTGGGCGACGAGATCGAAGTCCGGACACCAGCAGGCACCCGCTACTACGAGGTTGTCGGTATCAGCTACGACCCTGCGTCCTGAAGCCGGTATCAGAAAAGCCAGACAAACAGGCCCGCAATGAACCGCTTACAACGACATAAGAGAGAAAGCAATCAGAAATAAAGAGGAGAGTGGTGGGTCGTGGGCGACTCGAACGCCCGACCAATTGGTTAAAAGCCAACTGCTCTACCAACTGAGCTAACGACCCGCCCATTCCCCGGTGAACGCATCACGCGAGGGAGAAAACTGAAATTCGGTGGTGGGTCGTGGGCGACTCGAACGCCCGACCAATTGGTTAAAAGCCAACTGCTCTACCAACTGAGCTAACGACCCTTTAAACCGAATTTCAATTCGGCGACTGTTGGTGTGTCGCCGGTATTTGATGGCTCCTCGAACAGGACTCGAACCTGTGACCAATAGATTAACAGTCTACTGCTCTACCAACTGAGCTATCGAGGATCTATCAAATGGCGGAGGAGGAGAGATTCGAACTCTCGGTGGGCTATTAACCCACGCCGGTTTTCAAGACCGGTGCTTTCAGCCACTCAGCCACCCCTCCGCAGAGGGCGTGCATAATAAACCATCCAGAACTGGTGTCAATATTCTGAAACCAATTTTTTGCCATTAGCGGCTATTCATTTCCAACCTTCTGAAATCGGACTCCGATAACACCCGGATTCTGTCGGAAATCAGCCCCGAAAGATCCCGGCAACGGCTGGAGCTGATTAAAAAAACGCGCTGAAAAGTGCCTGTTCAGGTGTCAAAGAACTGAAAAGAGAATTATCAGCCAGTGCCTGAAAGTCAGTAATTGCCGGGGCTGCAGCCCGAAGGTGTGCGATAAATCAATCCCCGGGGCATAATTTTCAACACTCGGTGAATATTCTCAATATCGCCGTTTATTATTATTGACAGTCGTTAAAATATTTGCATTAACCAATTGGTTGAAGTTAAGGTTAGCCACTGATTTTATGGTGACGCCTGGTATGGTCGAACGGACGGCCAATTCGTTGCCAGATATAGACTACATTGTAAGAGATCCATTGCTTACAGATATAACAATCAGAAGATGACGGGAAAGTCGAGAATGAAGAACCTGAAAAAACATATCCTGGGTCTGAGTGTCTCCGCATTAGTGCTTGGCGCCACCGCAGCTCAAGCCGAAA
This sequence comes from Motiliproteus sp., assembly GCA_965230185.1. Taxonomy (GTDB): domain Bacteria; phylum Pseudomonadota; class Gammaproteobacteria; order Pseudomonadales; family Balneatricaceae; genus Motiliproteus. The sequence continues at coordinate 307,571 of OZ245995.1, read as the reverse complement.
TCAAAGTGGCCCTGGCAGGACCCGTAACCGGTCCGGTTGCTCAGTACGGCGACATGCAGTTTATCGGTGCCAAAATGGCGATCGAACAGATCAACAAGGCTGGTGGTGTTAACGGTGAAATGCTGGAAGGAGTGGTCTACGACGACGCCTGTGATCCCAAGCAGGCCACCGCCGTTGCCAACAAGATCGTTAACGACGGCATCCAGCTGGTTGTTGGCCACCTCTGCTCAAGCTCCACCGAGCCGGCTTCCGACATCTATGAAGATGAAGGCATCCTGATGATCACCGCTGCGTCCACCAGCCCGACCATCACCGAAAAAGGCTACCAGATGATCTTCCGTACCATCGGTCTGGACAGCCTGCAGGGGCCTTTCGCCGCCAACCATATTATCAGCTCTGTTAAGCCGCAGCGCGTCGCCGTTATTCACGACAAGCAGCAGTACGGTGAAGGCCTGGCCACCTCCGTCAAGGGCGAGCTGGATAAAGCCGGCATCAACGTCGTCATGTTTGAGGGTGTCACCTCCGGCGACAAAGACTTTTCCGCTCTGATTGGTAAGCTGAAGAAAGAGAATGTTGATTTCGTCTACTACGGCGGCTATCACCCTGAGCTGGGTCTGATCCTGCGCCAGTCCCGTGAAAAAGGCTTCGATGCCAAATTCATGGGTCCTGAAGGTGTCGGTAACCCGGACATCACCGCTATCGCCGGTGAAGCCTCTGAAGGTCTGCTGGTCACCCTGCCCAACAGCTTCGATCAGGATCCGAAGAACGCCGAGCTGGTTGCCGCATTCCAGGCTAAGAAAGAAGACCCGAGTGGTGCCTTCGTATTCCCGGCCTATTCTGCGGTCCAGATCATGGCAGATTCCATCAAGGCAACCGGTGGCGTTGACACCGCCAAGATGGCTGACCACATGCGCGCCAGTTCTTTCAACACCCCCACCGGTACTCTGGCCTTTGACCAGAAAGGTGACCTGAAAGAATTCAGCTTCGTCGTTTATAACTGGCACGCCGACGGCAGCAAGACTCCAGTTAAGTAAAACCCGCTCGTCCTGCAGAACACCCTCTTTTCACGAGAAAGGGGGTGTTTTTTTTAAGGGTCACAAATCCTATGGAAGAACAACTCCTCTATTTCATTCAGCAGCTGCTGAATGGTCTGACGATCGGTAGTACCTATGCACTGATCGCCATCGGTTACACCATGGTTTACGGCATTATCGGCATGATCAACTTCGCCCATGGCGAGGTGTACATGATCGGTACCTATGTCTCCTTTATCGTTATCGCCGGCCTGACCTTCCTGGGGCTGGAAAATCTGCCGATGATTTTCTTTGCCGCACTGATCGTCAGTATGGCGGTGGCCGCCACCTACGGCTTCGCCATCGAGCGTGTCGCCTATCGGCCACTACGCGGACAGACTCGCCTGCTGGCGTTGATCTCCGCCATCGGGATGTCCATATTTCTGCAGAATTTTGTCCGCCTGGCCCAGGGCTCCCGGGACGTCGCCATGCCGACCCTGGTCAGCGGCGGCTGGACTTTCGGCAGCCCCGACAGCTTCGAGGCCAGCCTTTCCTATATGCAGGTAATTATCTGGGTCGTCACCATCGTCACCATGGCCGCCCTCACCATGTTTATTACTAAGTCCAAGTGGGGCCGCGCCTGTCGCGCCTGCTCCCAGGATCTGGGTATGACCAACCTGCTGGGCATCAACACCAACAACATCATCGCCCTGACCTTCGTGGTCGGCGCCTGTCTGGCTGCGGTTGCCGGTCTGCTGCTGGGCATGTATTACGGTGTGGTTAATCCCTACATCGGCTTTATCGCCGGTCTGAAAGCCTTTACCGCAGCGGTCCTGGGCGGTATCGGCTCGATTCCCGGAGCTATGCTGGGCGGCATCCTGCTGGGTATTACCGAAGCCATGACCTCCGCCTACTTCAGCAGCGAATATAAGGACGTGGTGGCCTTCAGCCTGCTGGTACTGATCCTGCTGTTCCGCCCGAGCGGCCTGCTGGGCAAACCTGAAGTGGAGAAGATCTGATGAAAAGAAATCTCTACTCTGCCCTGTTTGCCGCCCTGGTCACCTTTGTCCTCTCCTGCATGGTGCTGGGCATCAAGCTGAAGACCGAAGGCATCCATCTGGTTCTGGAAGGCGCTTCTGCCGAGACCTGGACCAAGATTGGTCTGGCCATGGCGATCGTCTTCCTGGTCCAGTTTTTCCGTAACAACATCGATTCGGCCTGGAAGAGCATTCCTGCAGTCCCCTCGCTGGACAGCATGCTGCCGGAAGGCGACAAGCGCACCAGGCTCAAACGCCTGGCCTTTGCATTCCTGCTGGCCGGACTGATCATCTGGCCCTTCACCGCTTCCCGCGGCGCCGTCGATCTGGCGACTCTGACGCTGATCTACATCATGCTGGGTCTGGGGTTGAATATTGTAGTGGGCCTGGCCGGTCTGCTGGATCTGGGTTACGTGGCCTTTTACGCTGTCGGCGCCTATACCTACGCCCTGCTGTCGCTCTACTTCGGCGTGTCCTTCTGGGTGGCGCTGCCAATCTGTGGCGCACTGGCGGCCCTGTTCGGCTTCCTGCTCGGGTTCCCGGTACTGCGACTGCGAGGTGACTATCTGGCGATCGTCACCCTGGGCTTCGGTGAGATCATCCGGATCCTGCTGAACAACTGGACCGAACTCACCGGTGGTCCCAACGGCATCAGTCGGATTCCCAAGCCGGATCTGTTCGGGCTGGAGTTCGGCCGTCGCGCCAAAGAGGAAGGCAACGTGCCTTTCCATGAGTTCTTCGGCATCGCCTACGACTCCAGCTATAAGGTAATCTTCCTCTATCTGCTGGCCGTTATTCTGGTGCTGTTTACCGTCTTCGTTATCCACCGCCTGTCGCGGATGCCGATCGGTCGCGCCTGGGAAGCACTGCGTGAGGACGATATCGCCTGCCGCTCGCTGGGTCTCAACCCGACGGTGGTCAAGCTGACCGCCTTCACCATCGGCGCCAGCTTCGCCGGATTCGCCGGTGCCTTCTTCTCCGCCCGTCAGGGCTTCATCAGTCCGGAATCCTTTGTCTTTATCGAGTCGGCAATCATCCTCGCGATTGTAGTGCTCGGCGGCATGGGTTCTCAGGTCGGCGTTATTCTCGCCGCCATCGTGCTGACTGTACTGCCGGAACTTGCCCGTGAGTTCCAGGAGTACCGGATGCTGATGTTCGGCCTGATGATGGTCTTTATGATGGTCTGGCGCCCGCAGGGTCTGGTGCCGATGAAACGCCCCCATATGGAGTTGAAGCCCCATGAGTAGAGCTCTCCTTGAAGTATCTGGATTGTCCATGCGCTTCGGTGGCCTGCTGGCGGTTAACGGCGTCAGCCTTTCTGTACACGAAAAGCAGATCGTTTCCGTAATCGGCCCGAACGGCGCGGGTAAAACCACGGTATTTAACTGCATCACCGGTTTTTACAACCCCACCCAGGGCACCATCATCTTTGATGGTGAGGAGGTCCAGGGGCTGAAAGGTCATAAGATTGCCCGTAAAGGCATGGTCCGGACCTTCCAGCACGTACGGCTGTTTAAAGAGATGACGGTGATTGAAAACCTGCTGGTGGCTCAGCATCGTCACCTCAATACCAACCTGCTGTCCGGTCTGTTCAAGACCCCCGCCTATCGCAAGGCGGAGGAGCAGGCGATGGCCAATGCCGCCTTCTGGCTGAAGAAGGTCAACCTGCTGGATATGGCCAACCGCGAAGCCGGCAACCTGGCCTACGGCCAGCAGCGTCGGCTGGAGATCGCCCGCTGCATGGTGACCAACCCCAAACTGCTGATGCTCGATGAGCCAGCAGCCGGCCTGAATCCCAACGAAACTCAGGAACTGGACCAGCTGATCTGCAACCTGCGCGACGAATTCGACGTCGCGGTTCTGCTGATCGAGCACGACATGGGTCTGGTAATGGGAATTTCGGATCAGATCGCGGTTATCAACCAGGGCACACCGCTGGCCAGCGGCACCCCGGCTGAGATTCGCGACAATCCGGATGTAATTAAGGCATATCTGGGAGAGGCCTGATGCTGAAACTGGAAAACGTATCCACCCACTACGGGAAAATTCAGGCCCTGGAAGATGTCTCGCTGGAAGTCAGAAAAGGCGAAATTGTCACCCTGATCGGCGCAAACGGCGCCGGTAAGTCGACGCTGATGATGACCATCTGCGGTGATCCCCGCGCCAGCGCCGGAAAAATCTGGTTCGAAGGGGAAGAGATCACCCAGGAGAACACCTCCACGATCATGCGCAAGGGTCTGGCGGTGGTGCCGGAAGGCCGTCGTATTTTCTCCGCCATGACGGTGGAAGAGAACCTCAGCATGGGAGGGTTCTTTACCGAAGGCGGCAGATATAAGACCAACATCGAGCGGGTTTATGAGCTGTTCCCACGACTGAAAGAGCGGGAGAATCAGCGCGCCGGCACCATGTCCGGTGGTGAACAGCAGATGCTGGCCATCGGCCGGGCACTGATGAGCAACCCCGACATGCTGTTCCTGGATGAGCCTTCACTGGGCCTCGCACCGATTATCATTCAGCAGATCTTCGAAATTATCTCGATGCTGCGGGATGAAGGCGTCACCATCTTCCTGGTGGAGCAGAACGCCAACCAGGCGCTGCGGATTGCCGATCGTGGCTATGTGCTGGAAAACGGCCGCATCGTCCTGCACGACAGCGGTGATAATCTGCTCACCAACGATGAGGTACGCAACGCCTACCTGGGTGGCTGATCTTTGCAGCTGGAAAAAGGCGACCTCCGGGTCGCCTTTTTTTGTGTCTGCCGGTTGCTAACCCGGCAAGCTGTCCGATACTTAGAGACACCTGAAGCAGCGATCTTTATTCTGAACACTGTCCGGACTGCCCCATGAAGCTACTGACACTTATCCGACACGCCAAAGCCGACTCCCCTCTGAACTGCCGCGACTTCGATCGCCCCCTCAGTCCCCGGGGTGAAGCCGATGTCCCGCTGGTGGCCGGACGTTATGAGGTAAAGCCGCCACCGGAGCAGGTCATCGCCAGCAGTGCTCTGCGGGCCCGCACCACCGCCGAGCTGTTTATCCGGACCTGCGGCTATCCCGCCGATACCTTGATGGCTGCTGAATGGCTCTATCACGCCAGCAGCAGTGAATTGATCAGCTGGCTTCAGCAACAGGATGATGCCATCCGTCACCTGGCACTGGTCGGCCATAATCCAACCATCGCCGATGCCTGTACGGTACTGACCGGCCAGCCGGCTCGCTTCTCACCCTGTACCATAGTGACCCTGGAATTTGCATTCGACCGCTGGAACAGCATCGCCGGCCCCTGTGGGAAAGTGATATTTCAGGATTCAACAGAGAACAACTGAATTTATATTTAAAATCTTATTTTTATAAAAAGGAAAATCACGAGTTATTATTGATGATCACAATTCAGTATTGATTGTTATATTTTAAAAACGCACGATCTCCACTACCGATAGGCGCTGCCTTTCCATAACGGCTCAGTTAGAATTGCTCCCTTTCCGGTGATGCAGGGCTCAACGTTGACGATCTATCTTCAGACTCTCGCCGAGACAGCGCAGATCGTACTGCCGATCTTTCTGTTGCTGATCAGCGGCTTTCTGCTGCGCCGCTCAGGGTTGATCGACGGAGCCTTTGTCGATCAGTCATCCCGACTGGTCTTTACCCTGACGCTGCCGGTACTGATCTTTCTGAGTGTCGCCAGGGCTGATTTTCTGTCGCTGTACAGCAGCAGCCAACTGTTTTATGTCTACGGCACCACCCTGCTGGCGGTGCTGCTGTTGTGGGTTCTGGCTCAACGGATGATTACCGCCACCGCCGACCGGGGCGTCTTCGTTCAGGGCGCGTTTCGTGGCAATTTCGGCATTATCGGCCTCGCCGTTATCTTCAATATGCAGGGAGAGCAGGGCCTGCCGGCAGCCGCTCTGCTGCTGGCACTGATCATACCGCTGTATAACGTGCTGTCAGTGGTCGTACTCAGCCAGGCTTCGGCCGAAGGGCTTCGCTGGCGCTCGCTGATTCGCGCGATCCTCACCAATCCTCTTATTCTGGCAGTAATTGCCGCGCTGCCTTTCTCACTCTGGCGCTGGCCGTTACCATCACTGATCCACGCCACCGGAGACTATTTTGCCGATCTGACACTGCCGCTGGCGCTGCTGGCCATCGGCGGATCCCTGGATATCCGCTATCTGCGCGGCAGTTCGGCGCTGGCCATATACGCCAGCCTGATCAAACTGCTGGTTCTGCCGCTGCTGATGACACTGGGAGCCTTCGCCGCCGGATTTCGCGGAGATGCGCTGATACTGCTGTTCGTCCTCGCCGGCAGCCCCACCGCAGCCGCCAGTTTCGTGATGGCACGTGTAATGGGTGGCAACGGGCGGCTGGCCGCCAGCATTGTCGCTCTGACCACACTCGGATCTGTCCTGACTCTCGGCAGTGGCATCTATCTGTTGAAAATAGCCGTAATCTGACCGCTGCCACCACCGGCCCGGTATACTCAGGGCTGGATATAACTCAGCCTGAAACCCCGACAGGTTCTCCAATGTTTAACGGAATTCTGCAGAAAAAACACAACCACGCCCTCCGCCAGGCGCTGGAAGCTGGTGACAGCGCCGCCCTGTGCAAAGCCATTCGCAAAGGCGCAGACGTCAATCTTAGCTTTTCCCTGACCTCCGATCAGGATTCACACCCGCCGATCGCCCATGCGCTCAGGCTGGGCCGGCCGGAATGCCTGACAGCGCTGCTGGAAGCCGGAGCAACACCACCAGATACGGAACAGGAACAGTTGCAACTGCTGCTGGCGGCGGTTGATGCCCCGGATCAGCCGCTGGCACTGCTGACCGCCCTGCTTCGCCACGGATTTAATCCGGATCTCGGTCAAGGCACAGCCTTCTTCCATTGTCTTCAACGCAGAGACAACAACCTGCGACTACTGCTGCTCAGCCGGCTGATAGAGTTCGGTGGCGATATCAACGTGGCCGACAGCGAGGGCCGCTTTCCGCTGGACCGACTGATTATGGAAGAGAACAGGGAGCTGATTGGCACGCTGATCGGGGCCGGCGCCGAAACCTCGGTCAACGCCGATGAACTAAGCTGTAGTGAGCAGATCAGAGACTTTGTTCGCCGCAAGCAGCAGGACCTGGAAACCCGCCGCCTGCTACAGAGCTGACTGGCGGCAGGCCGGAATCAGTTGCCATATTCCGCTGGCGGGCCCATGATTTTGTAAACGTTATCAATGACATCGCAAGGAAACGATTATGACCATGGTTCAACACGGCATTCTGGAGCCGCTACCCGCAGCCGCTCGCTATCTGTTTTTTGCTCTGCGGCCGGATACAGACCCGACAGAACTGAAGCGGGCCATCGAGACCCTTCCCGACCACGGCGATCTGATCGTCGGTCTCGGCCAGTCGCTGATTCAGCAACTGGGCGCCGAACTCCAGGGCCTGCATCCGTTCCCGGCGCTGACTCACCAGGGTATCGATGTACCCTCCACCCCCGCCGCGCTCTGGTGCTGGGTACGGGGTGATGACCGGGGAGAACTGGTCCATCGATGTCGGGCCATAGAGCTGCAGCTGGCCGACGTACTGGAGCTGGAGCAGATAACCGACGCCTTCCTCCATGATGGCGGCCGGGACCTCACCGGCTATGAGGACGGTACCGAAAACCCCGAAGGCGAAGATGCGGTCCAGACCGCCATCGCCCATCAACCGCCGGCTCTGCAGGGCTCCAGCTTCGTCGCCGTACAGCAGTGGTTGCATGATCTGGACGCCTTTGAGTCACTGTCGCAACAGCAGCAGGACCACAGCATCGGCCGTCGTCGGAGCGACAACGAAGAACTGGCAGACGCACCGGCCTCCGCTCATGTCAAGCGCACGGCTCAGGAGAGCTTCACCCCGGAAGCCTTTCTGCTGCGTCGTTCTATGCCCTGGGCCAGCGAAACCGGCTCCGGTCTGATGTTCGTCGCCTTTGGCCATTCACTGGAAGCCTTCGAAGCTCAGATGCGGCAGATGATCGGCCTGGAAGATGGTATCGTCGACGCCCTCTTTCGCTTCACCCGCCCTGTTACCGGCAGCTATTTCTGGTGCCCGCCGGTGACCGGCGGCACCCTGGATCTCTCTGCACTTAATCTCTGACTGGTCGTTTTTATGTTTATTGCAATGAACCGTTTCCAGATCCGTCCCGGCTTCGAAAGTGAATTCGAAGAGATCTGGCGTAGCCGGGAAACCCACCTGGACAGCGTCCCGGGCTTCAGGAGCTTTCAGCTGCTGAAAGGACCACGATCAGAACAGTCCAGCCTCTACGCCAGCCACTCGGTCTGGCAGGACCGTGCAGCCTTCGAAGCCTGGACCAAGTCGGAGCAGTTTCGTAAGGCCCACGCCCAGGCCGGAATCCGCCGGGAGATCTACCTGGGCCCCCCTCAGTTTGAAGGCTTCGAGTCGGTTCTGGAGCAGAACGCCGCTGACTGAGCGCCCACAAACGGGAATTCCCTGCCAGGCTCTGCCGGGAATTCCCGATCTGCCTTTTCCCCATAACAAACTGACCACCCGGCGGTAGCAAATTGAGCCAGGACAGGTTGCGAACAGTGCCACTGAGGTACACTGCCTCCTCTTATTTCTGATCCCCTTTGAACTGAACGACGGACCTGGCTCGATGAAACTGACTAAGCTCCTCCGTATTCTGGCGGCTGGCTCACTGATTCTGACCGCCGGCTGCAGCGGCCATCCCGGAACCGGCACCTGGCTGGCGGACGGCCCTAACGACAGCGGCTACTGGATACTGAAAATTGAATTTGATGGTAAAGCGACCATGCTGGGCAAGACTCAGGCAAAACCGGTCATGGGCTGCTACTGGCACGCCACGGCATCCGACACCATCAGTCTGCAGTGTGCAACCTCAAAAAATCAGGAAGACCCTGAGACCTATTATCTGAAGGTGTCGGGAGACGACCGGGCCAGCTTTATCCGGGACGACAAACTGCTGGCTGCTTTTCGCCGCAAACCCTGATCAACCCTGATCAACCCTGTTATCCGCTGACGATCGCCTGCGGCTGGCGTCAGCGGTTCCATCCCCAGTCCTCTCCCCCGGGTCCCGAATAATTGTCGGATAACGCCGGAAACCCTCGCCTCCCAATCGGTCCCCGGACGGCCTGCTGACCGCATCAGCTGACCGACAGCGCCACATCGCTGAAACAATGCCCTCGCCGAACTCAGCTACAGTTATTCAAAACGGCCAGGGAGAAGATGGATATGACCACCCCGAACCCCAGAGAAGTCAGAACCGCTGCAGACGCCCGTGCTGTGGTGGAATCCCGGGGACTCAGCCATGTTAAGGTCGGGCTGTTCGACAACGACGGCATCATGCTCGGTAAATACATGAGTCGGGAGAAGTTTTTCTCAGCACTGGAGCACGGCTTTGCTTTCTGCGATGTCGTCCTGGGCTGGGATGCCAAAGATCAGCTCTACGATAACGTCAGCTTCACCGGCTGGCACACCGGCTACCCCGATGCGCCGGTGAGAATCGTGCCGGACAGCTGCCGGGAGATCCCGTTCGAGAATGACATGCTGTTGTTTATGGCCGAGTTTGCCGACCATGCCGAAGCCCTCTGTCCGAGAAACCTGCTGCGACGGATCGCAGCGAAGGCGGAAGAACTCGGATTCAACGCCATGGCGGCGCTGGAGTATGAATTCTTCATGTTCAGGGAAACCCCGCAGAGCGCGCGGGAAAAGGGCTTCAGAAATCTTGACCCGCTGACCCCGGACTGGTGCGGTTACTCGATTCTGCGTAATTCCGTCCATGCCGAGCTTTACCAGCAGATTCTGGAGATGGCCGAGGTGATGGATTTCCCCATCGAAGGCATTCATACCGAAACCGGCCCCGGTGTGATCGAAGCGGCCCTGACCCGGGACCAGGCGCTCAGCGCCGGTGATAAGGCCGCCCTGTTCAAGACCTTTATGAAGGTACTGGCTCAGCGCAACCAGCTGATGGCGACCTTCATGGCGAAGTGGTCGCCGGACTATCCCGGTCAGAGCGGCCATATTCACCTCTCCCTGCGCCACCGGGACAGCGGTGTGTCGGCTTTCTATGACCAGAGCCAGCCCGACAACATCAGTCAGATCCAGCGCCACTTTATTGCCGGCCAGCAGCGACTGATGCCGGAATTCCTGTGCCTGATCGCACCGACAATCAACAGTTACCGCCGTCTGATCCCGGGTTTCTGGGCGCCGGTAGATGCCACCTGGGGCGTCGAGAATCGCACCACCGCCCTGCGCGTAATTGCCGGCAGCGACAAGTCCCAGCGGGTGGAATACCGACTCGGATCAGCGGATGCCAATCCCTATCTGGCCCTGGCCGCGGCGCTGGCATCCGGCCTCTGTGGAATTATCAACCAATGGCAACCGGAACCCCAGATCCGAGGCAATGCCTACGAGCAGGATCATCCGGCTGCTCTCGCCCTGCCGGCGACCCTGCAGGAGGCAGCACAGCGTCTGAAAGCTTCGGAATCCGCCCGTGAGATGTTCGGAGATGCCTTTGTCGACCACTATGCCGCTTCACGAGAATGGGAGGAACGGGAATTCCGAAAACATATCAGTGACTGGGAGATGGAGCGTTATTTCGAGCTGATCTGAACACCCTGAGCCAGCCCGGATGAAGTAACCGCTCACTTCCACTATCACTCAGACTTGCCCATGACTTCTTCGGTCAGCAGGCTCTGCCTGTCTGCCGCCTGCAGCCAGACCCGGGTATCATGAAACACCGCGCCACCATCCGGTGCCGCCGCCTCGGCGCTGGTCAGCACATTGATGCCGATACCGTCGATAAAGGCATAATTAGGCCAGATACCTTCGACAATCACCACGCCCGGCTGCAACCCCTCGAACAGTTGCACATGCACCCGGGTGCTACCACGTCGATTGCCGATCCGGACCAGCCCGCCGGCCTCCAGCCCGAGTTGCTCGCAGTCCCGGGGATGCACCAGCGCCGTCGGCCGTCCCTCCTTTTTCAGCGAGCCCGGAGTTTCGGTAAAGCTGGTATTGAGGAAGGTCCGTGCCGGTGCCGCCACCAGCCGGAACGGGTGCTCCTGATCGGCTGCGTCGATCAGCTCACTGTGATCCGGCAACACCGGCAGCTGAAAACCTCGAGGGCCAAGCGCCGGCCAGTCGGCATAGAAATGGAAGCGACCATCGGCATGGCCGAAGCCATTGAGGAAATGGGACTGCTCAAAGGATTCGGCACAATCCAGACCCTGCTGCCGGTGCAGTGCTTCCGCACCGGGCAGATCGCCGCTGGCGAGGGCCCGATCGACGATTTCCAGAGCGCTGAGCCGCAGATCCGGATGCTCTCCGCCCAGCCGCCGGATCAGTTCGGTAACCAGCTCATAGTTGCTGCGACACTGGCCCGGGGCTTCGATCAGCGCCCGACTGACCTGCAGATGAGTATGGCCGCTGGCAGTATAGATATCATCGTGCTCCAGGAAGCTGGTGGCCGGAAGCACGATATCGGCCATAGCGGCGGTCTCGGTCATCAGCTGCTCATGGACTACGATAAACAGGTCGTCGCGCAGAAACCCCTCCCTGACCCTGGCGGATTCCGGAGCCACCGCCAGCGGGTTGGTATTCTGAATAAACAGCGCCTTCACCGGCGGCCCGTCGCCCAGATCTTCCGGATCACCGGTCAGCACCGGGCCGATCCGCGACATATCCAGCTGCCGGTCATCGGCTTTGCCCTGGTTCATGCCCTGGCAAAGCGCCATGTTCATTCCTTTATAGATCTCGCCGTGGCCGTAAAGAGCGCCGCCCCCGGGATACTGCCAGGCACCGGTCATCGCCGGCAGACAGCTGACCGCATGCATATTCGACGCACCGTTACGGGATCGGCTCATTCCGTAGCCCATCCGCAGGTAACTGCGCTCAGTGCGGCCATAGAGGCGGGCGAATGCAATGATCTCTTCGGCGGCAATACCGGTTATCTCCGCCGCCCAGGCCGGCGTTCGTTGCTGCAGATGAGCTTCAGCCGCCGTATCAAAATCGGTGTAACGAGCCAGGTATTCGCGATCAGCCATCCCTTCGGCCAGCAGCATATTCATCACCGCACAGGCCAGCGCCCCGTCGGTCCCCGGCCGGGGCATCAGGTGCAGATCCGCCTGCTGCGCAGTCGGGGTGCGGTAGGGATCGACCACCACCAGCTTCGCGCCCTTTTTCCGGGCCTTAGCCACATGGGTCATCACATTGATCTGGGTGTGTACCGGATTGCCCCCCCAGATAACGATCAGCTCGCTGTCGGCCATTTCCCGGGCATCAACCCCCCGTTTAGTGCCGACCCCGGCTTTCCAGCCGGCATTGGCGATCGACACGCAGATGGTCTCTTTCTGACCGGCATAACCCATGGCATACCGTAGCCGGTTCGCCGATCCCCGCTGAACCCAACCCATGGTACCGGCATAGAAGTAGGGCCAGATGGCGCCAGGCCCCTGCTCGGCAGCAATCTGCTGAAAACGCTCGACGATGGTGGTCAGCGCTTCTTCCCAGCTGATCGGTTCAAACGCATCAAGGCCGATACCCTTGGCCCCGGTGCGTTTCAGCGGCGTCAGCAGCCGTTGCGGGTGATGCACCCGTTCGGCATAGCGGGCCACCTTGGCGCAGATCACCCCGTCGGTATAGCTGTTCTGCTTGCTGCCGTGAATCCGACCAATGGTTCGTTCATCCAGTTTCTCCACCTCCAGCGCACAGACACTGGGACAGTCGTGGGGACAGACTGCGTAATGGCGGTCTGCGGGCTGGCCGTTCCGTTGATTCATGGCTCTGTCCTTCAGGCTGAGAGAACTGTTAGCGGGTTAAGAGTCACTGGACGTGACAGGACTCATACTACCTCAGCCGAAAAAGATTCCAATGCCCGAATCTGCTCCACCAGCCAGCTCACCCCCGGATCCGCACTGCGGCTGCGGGGCCAGACCAGACAGACGGAAAACGGCCGTACCCTGAACGGCAGCGGACGGTACCCCACCCAGTGCTTTGCCACCATCAGTTCCGCCGCTTTCTTCGGCACCACCGCCAGCAGCTCAGAATCCCGCAGGATTTCCGGCAACGTAGCTACATAGGGTGTGGTCAGCATCACCTGTCGCCGAAGCCCCTGACTGGCCAGCAGGGCATTGATCAGCACCGGCTCCTGCTCCCGCATGGAAACCGCCGCATGGGGATAACTGACAAACTGCTCAACGGTCATCGGCGCCTCCCACAACGGATGACTGCGATCCATCACCACCACCAGCGGATCTTCACAGAGCAGGCAGCTCTGCTCCAGCGCCGGCGCCCGGTCCAGCACCGCCACCGCCAGATCCAGCTCACTGTCACTGAGGCGATCATTGATATCGTCCTGGTCGGCGATTGGACAGTGTACGATCTGCAGTCGCAGAGTCGGAGCTAATCGCTGTAATCGCGCCATCAGTCCCGGCAGCAGCAGCTGAGAACTGTAGTCATTGACCCCCAGATGAAAGCAACGACGGCTGCTGGCATAATCAAAAGCCGCCGGCTCAAACAGCGTCCGGTCCAGCTGGGCCAGCGCCTGCTGTACGGCATCAGCGATATTCTGGGCAAACGGGGTTGGCTGCATACCGCCGCCACGCTTGATAAAGAGCTCGTCGTTAAAGTGTTCCCTCAACCGGCGCAAACCGTGACTCATCGCCGGCTGACTCAGGCACAGCACCTCAGCGGCCCGGGACAGATGGCGGTACGTCATTAGTGCATCGAACAACACCAGCAGATTAAGGTTCTGCCGGGCAAGACGTATCAGACGGTCATCATGCATAACCCACAACCCTGTCATTAACAATTCGAATAACCCATCATTCTAACAAATCATTTCTTTTCCGAATCGTCCGCTTTTAGACTGGTATCCACTCCCGCAGCCACATGATCCACAGGAACAGCATCTTATGGATAACCGCGACCAGCAACATGGCGACTCTCAGCTCAGTGTGGCCATCAGCCGCCTGCGCCAACATTTCGGTGAGCGTCTCTCCACGGCTATGGCGCTGCGGGAGCAGCACGGCCAGGGAGAGGACAGTCACGGCTGCATGCCACCTGATGCCGTAGTGTTCCCACGGGATAACGAAGAGGTCGCGCTGGTGGCACGCACCTGCTACGAACAGCGGGTGCCGCTGATTCCCTACGGCACAGGTACCTCGATCGAAGGCCATCTGCTGGCCCTCAGTGGCGGCATTTCCGTCGATCTGTCGGCGATGAACAGCATTCTCTCGGTCCACCCGGAAGATATGGACTGCCGGGTGCAGGCGGGAGTCACGCGCGAGCAACTGAACAGCGACCTGCGTTATCAGGGGCTGTTCTTTCCGGTAGACCCCGGCGCCAACGCCTCGCTCGGCGGGATGGCGGCCACCTGTGCCTCCGGCACCAACGCGGTCCGTTACGGCACCATGCGGGAGAATATCCGCGGTCTGACCCTGGTCACCGCCGACGGTCGCATTATCCGAACCGGAACCCGGGCCCGTAAAAGCTCGGCAGGCTATAATCTCAGCCAGCTGATGATCGGCTCGGAAGGCACTCTGGGCATCATCACCGAGGTACAGTTGCGCCTGCACCCTGTCCCGGAAGTCATCCGGGCAGCAGTCTGCAGTTTTGAAAGCCTCGAGGACGCCGTTAATACCGTGATCGAAGCCATTCAGCTGGGAGTACCGGTAGCACGGATCGAGCTGCTCAACAGCCTGCAGATGAAAGCCTGCATCAGCTATTCGAAGCTGGAGGGCTTTGCCGAAGCTCCGACCCTGTTCTTTGAGTTTCACGGCAGCGAAGTCGGCGTCAGTGAGCAGATCGAAACCATTCAGAGCATCAGCGACGGTCATGGCGGCTCCGCATTCCGCTGGGCCGCCAGTACCGAAGACCGCAATGCGCTCTGGAAAGCCCGGCACCAGGCTTACTTTGCCGGGATGAGCCTGCAGCCGGGATCAAAAAGCATTCCCACCGACGTCTGTGTGCCGATCTCCCGACTGGCAGAGAGCATTCTCGATGCCGAACGCTATGCCACTGACCTCGGTCTGCACTGCCCCATTGTCGGTCATGTCGGGGATGGCAATTACCACATCCTGATCCCCTTTGATGACAACGACCACGATCAGAAAGCCAGAGCGAAGCAGCTGTCCCGCTATGTCGTGGAACAGGCTCTGGCCATGGGCGGCACCTGCACCGGCGAGCACGGTATCGGCACCGGTAAGAAAGAGTACCTGCTGCAGGAACATGGTGACGGGGTGGAACTGATGCGACTGATCAAACAGGCGCTGGATTCCCGCAATATCCTCAACCCCGGTAAAGTGCTGGACCTGTGAGGACCGGAGTACTTTACGCACTGAGGTAGTTTTGTCAGCGGGAGGTCGGGCACGGCCGCTTTCTGTGGTAACCTGGTCAGCCGTTTTAACTGCTGCGGAAAAACCGGCCCCCCATGTCTGAGTTAATCTGGTACCAGTACCTGCTGATCGGTGTCATCTTCTGCTGGAGCGGCTTCGTCCGCTCCGGTCTCGGTTTCGGTGGCGCGGTGTTGTCGCTGCCGTTTCTGCTGCTGGTGGTGAACGATCCGCTGGTTTTTCTGCCGATAATCGCCATCCACCTGCTGATTTTCTCACTGTGGATAACTTACGGAGCACAGCTGAAAAGCTGGCTCGGCTCCGGCCTGTCCGCAACGGGCGGACCCCGATCAGCGGAATCCAACGTTGACTGGCCCTACCTGAAGAAAGCGCTGGCGATCATGATCGTCCCCAAACTGGTGGGCGTGCTGGGCCTGCTAACGCTGCCGGCGGAGCTGATGAGCGGCATTATCTTCTCGATCGTGATTGTTTATGCCATCGGCTATACCCTTAACCGCCCTTTCAGGAGCGGCCACCCGGCGCTGGATCTGCTGTTTCTGATGCTGGGCGGTTACGTCAGTGGTACCTCGCTGATCGGCGCCCCGCTGATCGTCGCCGTATTTGCGACAAGGGTCGCGAAGCATCAGCTGCGCGATACCCTGTTTGTGCTCTGGTTTATCCTGGTCTGCATCAAAATGGCCACGTTTATTGCCGCCGATGTAGATCTGCAGCTGATCCATCAGCTCTGGCTGCTGCCCTGTGCGACTCTCGGTCATGTGGTGGGTATGCGTTTTCACCAGCGCATGGTGGAAGCGGAAACGCCCCTGTTTTACCGGGTACTGGGCTCGGTACTGATCCTGGTCAGCCTGATCGGACTGTTGAAGGTCATTATCTGATCGGCGAAACAGCTCTGTCGCCGGTAAAGCTGCGGCTGAGCAGGCCGATATATCCGCTTATACTGTCAGATACCGGATAGCGTATTTTAAGGAGATTTAACTGATGCGCCTGCTGCTTGCACTGCTGTTCCCCTGGTTACAGTTCTTTACGATCGGCCGCCCCTTTGCCGGCATCATCTGCCTGATCCTGCAGATCACCCTGATCGGCTGGATTCCCGCGGCGATCTGGTCGGTCTATGCCCTCAGTCAGTACAAGACCGATCAGAAGATTAAGGAAGCACTGGAGGATCGCTAGCCCCGGCGTCACGGGCAGAGCAATTGCCGGCGGAGAATAAAAAAAGGGAGCCTTTACTACAGGCTCCCTTTTTCATGCCAGGTTTCCGACTGCCAATCAGGAATGCTCTTCCAGAAACTTCGGATCCAGATTCAGCTCCTGATTGCTGTTGATACCGATCCCCTGATCTTTAATATTGGCGGCTATCTGCTGCGCTTCCTCCAGCGAGTGCATCCGATAAGTACCACACTGATAGACATTCAGCTCCGGGATGTCGCTCTGATTCTGAACCCCCAGCACGTCCTCCATCGCCGCGGCCCAGGCCTCCGCCACCCGCTGCTCGTCCGGAGTACCGATCAGACTCATGTAGAAGCCGGTGCGGCAGCCCATCGGTGACACATCGATAATTTCGACGCCGTTGCCATTAAGGTGGTCGCGGATAAAGCCGGCAAACAGATGCTCCAGGGTATGGATCCCCTTCTCGCTGAGAATGCCTTCATTGGGTCGGCAGAAGCGCAGGTCAAAAACGGTGATGGTATCGCCGCCCGGTGTAGTCATGGTTTTGGCGATGCGAACCGCCGGTGCATTCATGCGGGTGTGGTCTACGGTAAAACTGTCCAGTAAAGGCATCTGGTTGATCCTCTCAGAATTAAAGACCGGTCCGATCCAGACCCAGTCTCGGTATTTCAATTTTCGGGCAGCGATCCATCACCACTTTCAGCCCGTGTTCGGTGGCACGTCGGGCGGCATCGCCGTTAATCACCCCCAGTTGCATCCACAGGTAGCGGGCATGAATACGAATCGTCGACTCGGTCACCTCCGCAGCGGCAGCGGAGTTTCGAAACACATCCACCATATCCACCGAACCGGGGATATCTTCCAGCCGGCCGTAGACGTGCTCGCCCAGCAACGTATCACCGGCGATACGGGGATTCACCGGGATAACCCGATAGCCCCGGGCCTGCAGGAAAGCCATGATACGGTGGCTGTCCCGATGGGGTTTGGGGCTGGCACCGACCAGGGCAATGGTATGGGTGTCGCTCAGTATCTGCCGGAGATATTCATCGTCATACTGCAAATGCATGCTGCGTCCTCTGCCGCGTTACTCGGTGTCGCGCCCCACGTTATTCAGACTGCCCGCACTCCGGGCATTTCGGGTCCCGCCTCAGCTTAAGACTGCGCCACTCCAGATTCTTTGCATCCAACAATAATAAGCGCCCGACCAGGGGTTTGCCAAAGCCGGTCAGCACTTTAAGCGTTTCCATCGCCTGAGTGGTACCGATCATCCCCACCAGCGGAGCGATGACGCCACTCTCGGAGCAGGTCAGCTGGGCATCATCGCCTTCCTGGTAGAGGCAGCGATAGCAGGGGCTCTCAGGGTCCCGACTGTCGTAAACGGCCACCTGTCCTTCCAGCCGGATTGCAGCACCGGAGATCAGTGGCGTCTTCTGACGTACACAGGCGGCGTTGAGGGCAAAACGAATGGCAAAGTTGTCGGTGCAGTCCACCACCGCATCGGCCAGCCGGACCTGCTCTTCCAGATCCTCATCCTCAAGCACCCGGTTCAGAGTCGTGATGTTGATGTCGGGATTGATGGCATGCAGACTGTCGCGGGCCGACTCCACCTTGGGCCGGTCTATATCCGCAGAGCCGTGAACGATCTGACGCTGCAGGTTGGTAAGATCCACCCTGTCGAAATCGGCCAGTACCAGATGACCGACCCCGGCCGCCGCCAGATAGACAGAGACCGGTGACCCTAGTCCGCCCAGCCCCAGTACCAGCACCCGGGAAGCCAGCAGTTTCTCCTGGCCGTCGACATCGACATCCGGCAGCATAATCTGGCGGCTGTAACGCAGCAGTTGCTCGTCGTTCATCTGTTCTCTCCTATAGTCGGAAACAGTCAGGCGGCTCCGGTGGGTTCCGGTGCCAGCTGTGCCAGGGTGACCCGGTCCCGACCGCCCAGATCAGTGAAGGTTTCGGCCCCCGGATAACCCCGTTGATGTAAGCACTCACGCACGGCTCTGCCCTGATCCCAGCCGTGCTCCAGCAACAGCCAGCCACCGGGCTTCAGACAGCTCCGGGACTGCTCCGCGATCATTCGGATATCGGCCAGCCCGGCCTGCTCTGCCACCAGTGCCGAACGTGGTTCGAAGCGTACATCGCCCTGATCAAGATGAGGATCTGCGGGGTCGATATAGGGTGGGTTGCTGACGATCATATCCAGGGAACCGACAGCCGCAGCCTGCAGCGGCTGGCACCAGCTGCCCTGTAGAATTCGGACATTGTTCAATCGCAAACGTCGACGATTACGTTCTGCCAGCTCGACCGCGCCATCGACCCGGTCGGTCGCGTACAACTGCCAGCCCGGCCGCTCCGAGGCCAGTGCCAGCGCGATGGCCCCGGTGCCGGTGCCAAGATCGGCCACATGATAAGGACCATCGGGCAGCTGTTCCAGGGCCAGTTCCACCAGCCGTTCGGTGTCAGGGCGCGGAATCAGCGTACTGCTGTTCACCTCCAGTGACAGCGTCCAGAAATCGCGCCAGCCAAGAATATGGGCCACCGGCTCACCAGCCCGACGGCGTTGCAGCAGGTCATCAAAATACTGCTGCTGTTCGGTACTGAGCTCCCGCTCGGGCCAGGTATAAAGGTAGCTGCGGGGTTTATCCAGCACCTGCTCAAGCAACAGCTGGACATCGAGCAGGGCGCTGTCGGAGATATCCTGCAGGCAATCCGCCCGCGCCAGTGCGGCGGCGATCGTCAGGGGGTGATCAGTCATGACGACGTCCGGATCAGTCGCCCATGGCGGCCAGCAGCTCGGCCTGATGTTCCTGAATCAACGGCTCGATCACCACATTGACCTCACCTTCCATCACTTCGGCCAGCTTATACAGGGTCAGGTTGATCCGGTGATCGGTCACCCGTCCCTGGGGGTAGTTGTAGGTGCGGATGCGTTCGGAGCGGTCGCCGCTGCCCACCAGAGACTTCCGGGTGTCCGCCTGTTCAGCCGCCTGCTTCTCACGAACGCCGGCCAGAATCCGGGCATTCAGCAATGACATCGCTTTGGCGCGGTTCTTATGCTGAGAACGCTCTTCCTGACACTCCACCACGATACCGGTAGGCAGGTGGGTGATACGGATAGCGGAATCGGTCTTGTTGACGTGCTGCCCGCCGGCCCCGGAGGCGCGAAAGGTGTCGATACGCAGATCGGCTTTATTGATGTCGATCTCTTCGGTGGCTTCCACTTCCGGCATAATGGCGACCGTACAGGCGGAGGTGTGAATACGCCCCTGGGATTCGGTCTCCGGTACCCGCTGTACCCGGTGAGCGCCGGACTCGAACTTCAGCCGTGAATAGACATCCTGACCCACCACCCGGCTGATGATCTCTTTGTAACCGCCATGTTCACCCGGGTTTTCGCTGATCACTTCTATGCGCCAGCCCTGCTTTTCCGCATATTTGGAATACATCCGGAACAGATCGCCGGCAAAGATCGCCGCTTCGTCGCCGCCGGTACCGGCCCGAACCTCCAGGAAGGTGTTGTGGGTGTCATTGGGATCCTTCGGCAACAGCAGCTTCTGCAGCTCCAGCTCCCGCTCTTCGCGGCCGGATTCCGCCGACTTCAGCTCCTCTTCCGCCATTTCCCGCATATCGGGATCGCCGTCCTTGAGCATTTCCTCTGCTTCGGCGATATCCTCCAGCACCTGCAGATAGCCGGCATAATGCTGAACCACCGGCTCCAGCTCTGCGTACTCTTTGGAATAGTTACGGAATCGATCCTGATCGCTGATCACTTCGGCATCGCCAAGCAACGCGGCCAGCTCCTCGTAACGATCTTTGAGGGTATCGAGTTTGGCGAGAATAGAGGGTTTCATCAGGGGGTATCTTCTGTATCGTTGGGAGCCAGCTCAAACAGCTCCTGGGTCAGCTGCAACAGATCGGTCCGGCCCATAGCGGATGCCTTTTTCATCTGTACGCTGGGCGAATGGATCAGCTTATTAGTCAGTCCATGTGCCAGTTGTTGCAAAACATCTTCGGCAGACTTCCCTTTATTGAGCATTTTCAGGGCTTTTTCAAGTTCCTGGTTACGGGTTTTTTCCGCCTTGCTCCGCAACGACCTCAGCGTCCCCACCGCATCCAGCGAGCGTATCTGCTGCATAAATTCGCTGGTACCGTGGTTAATCAGGGATTCCGCTTCCCGGGCGGCATTCTCCCGGGACTTAACATTCTCTTCGATCACTTCCCGCAGGTCATCGACGGTGTACAGATAGACATCAGACAGCTCTTCGACCTCCGCCTCGATATCCCGCGGCACAGCGATATCCACCATAAACATCGGCTGGTGTTTGCGCTGCTTCAGCGCCCGTTCCACGGCCCCCTTACCGAGGATCGGCAGCTGACTGGCAGTGGAAGAGATAACGATATCGGCATCCATCAGCACGTCAGGAATATCCGATAGCAGCACCGCCTCGGCACCGAACTGGCTGGCCAGCGCCTGGGCCCGCTCCAGCGTCCGGTTAGCGACAACGATCTTCTCGATGCCGCTCTGGACCAGATGGCGGGCCACCAGGTCGATGGTCTCACCCGCTCCGATCAGCAGCGCGCGGCTCTGGCTGAGATCGGCGAAGATATGCTGAGCCAGGCTGACCGCGGCATAGGCCACCGATACCGGATTCTCACCGATGGCCGTCTGGGTGCGGACCTGTTTGGCCACCGAAAAAGTCTGCTGAAACAGCCGTCCCAGCTCCGAGCGAATGGAATTGGCCGCCTGTGCAACGGCAAAAGAGGACTTCAACTGACCGAGAATCTGCGGTTCACCCAACACCAGTGAATCGAGACCGCAGGCCACCCTCATCATATGGCGCACCGCTTCGTCATCCATATGGGTGTAACTGCAGGACCGGAGATCATCCAGCGACAGGTCATGGTACTCGCTCATCCACTGCAGCAGCACATCGGCACCGTTCTGCTCGCCGGAGCAGTAAAGCTCGGTACGATTGCAGGTCGACAGGATGGCAACTTCATTGACGCCGGAAAACTGGCACGCCTGTACCAGAGCGTCTTCCATCTGCTCAGGAGCAAAAGCCACTTTTTCGCGAACGTCGACCGATGCGGTCTTGTGGTTAATACCTAATGCCAACAACGCCATAGGGTTCTATACATCTCCAGAGCAGATCAGCGCGTAATGATACATTTAATTGATCAATTTTTGAAAACGATGGTCTATTTTGGATAGCTCGTGCAGAAACTCCTTGATGCAGGACATTTTCCCACCTGAATGTGGGCCGGCCTGCCCCTGACATCTGTACCAATCACGCTTATAGTTAAGCTGAACCCCCAACCTGCCCAACAGGATTTCATGTGCTGCCTTTACTGACGAAATTACCGAAGACACCACTACTGCTGACCGCCTTCGCAGCCCTTCTCAGCGGCTGCGCCAGTCAGCAACGAAATCCGTCCGCCGATCAGGCGTTGATTACGCCGCAACCGACCACCACCGCAGAAGCGGTAGCAGTTGAGAAAGCCAGTTTTCAGCCTGCCACCCTCTACGCCCTGATGGTCGCCGAACTGGCGGGCTATCGCGGCCTGCCCAGGGTAACACTGCACAATTATCTGCAGGAAGCGGAGCGTACCGGCGATCCCGGCATCGCCCGCCGGGCGGCCCGACTGGCCGGCCAGATGCGCAACAGCGAAGCGCTGCTGAAGGCTTCCCTGATCTGGGCGGAAGCCGAGCCGGACAACCCGACCCCGTACCTGACGGCCACCAAGGAGCTGATTCGACAGGGCCAGGTGGACAAAGCCGCGCCGATGCTGGAGCGGGCGCTGCAGCTTAACAACACCGATGTGGTCGACGCCCTGGCCAACCGGGCCCAGAAGATGTCCCCGGAAGAACGGCAGACCTACCTGCAGCTGCTGGATCAGTTGCTGGAGGCGCAAGCGGACGATTCCCGTCTGCTGTACGCCCGCGCCTCACTCACTGTCTACGAAGACATGCTACCGGAAGCGCTGGAGTTTACTCGCCGTTCTCTGAATTCGGCCCCGGACTTTGACCGTGCCATTCTGCTGGAAGCCGATCTGCAGAGCCGACTGGGTCATCTCGACACCGCTCTCGGCCATCTCCGCGAGGAGTTGCGGAACCGGGATCATAAACAGATGCGCACCCTCTACACGCGCCTGTTGCTGGAAAAAAAACAGTACCCTCTGGCTCAGCTGCAGGCTGAGACGCTGCTCGCCAATAACCCGGATGACTATAATCTGCTGTTCTATATTGGCGTACTGATGCTGGAGCATGGTCAGCTGAGCAGCAGCAGGGACTACTTCAGCCTGCTGTCCGAACGGGTCGGCGCCAACAGCGCCATCAGCTACTACAACGGCCGTATTGCCCACCTGAGCGGCGATCAGCAGCAGGCGCTGATGCACTACCAGCAGGTCGGCGACGCCCCCTACCTGCTGGCCAGCTACACAGAGATCAGTCGATTGCTGAGCAGAAACGAAGATCGTGAACAACTTGCCAGCGTCTTCACCCGGGGCAGGGAGCAGTACAGCAAGGCCAGTCCGTTACTCTATGCTCTGGAAGCGGCCTGGCTGACCGATCGCTCATTCGACACTCAGGCCATGGAGTTGCTGAATCAGGCGCTGGACGCTTATCCCGACAACTCTCGTCTGCGCTACAGTCGGGCCATGCTGGGCGAAAAACTCGGCGACATGAACCTGCTCGAAAGTGATCTTCGCTACCTGCTGGAACGGGAGCCGGATAACGCCACCGCTCTCAACGCCCTCGGCTACAGCCTGACCGATAACACCGACCGCCATGTCGAAGCACTGGCGCTGATAAAACGCGCCATGGAGCTGAAACCTGAGGATCCGGCCATTCTCGACAGCATGGGCTGGGCCTACTACCACCTTGGCGACCTGACCCTGGCGCTGCAGTATCTTGAACGTGCCTATGAAAGCTTTCCGGATCCGGAGATCGCCGCTCACCTCGGTACCGTTTACTGGGCACTGGGACAAACCGAGCAGGCCATGAAAATCTGGAATGAAGCGCTGGAACGTGACCCGGACAGCCAGCTTATCAAGGACGCGGTCAACGCCGCACAGAAAGATATCTGAGATGATGACACTCACCCGACTGCTGGCGGCGCTGGCGCTGCCGGTCGCTCTGTTCGGCTGCGGTACCACCCCCCAGCTCCCCACCAGCACTGAAGCGACCCACTCCTGGGAGCAGTACCGGGCTGAACTCAGCCGCCAGCAGCACTGGGCTATCGTGGCAAAACTCGGCATCCGCCAGGATCAGGATATTCGTTCGGCTAATCTGAACTGGAATCAGCAACAGGACCGCTATCAGATCTTTATGACCGGCCCTCTGGGCCAGGGTGCCATCAATATCCGCGGTTCCGGACAGGGAGTCACCCTGCAGATCAGCGGTGAAGGCAGTTACATGGCCAGCTCTCCGGAAGACCTGCTGCAGCAACGACTGGGGTGGAGCCTGCCGCTGAGCAACCTCCATTACTGGGTGATCGGCATCCCCTCACCGGACAGTCCCCACCGCAAGACCCTTGACGAGCACAACCGCCTGAAAGAACTGGAGCAGGACAGCTGGCGTATCCAGTACCGCAGCTATCAGCAGGTGGAGAGCACCGACCTGCCCCGCAAACTGATACTCAGCCAGGGCGATTTTCTGCGGGTGACCCTGATCATCAAGGAGTGGAATCTCCGCCCCCAGGCCGGCTGAAACATATCGCGGAATTTCTCCGCATTTCACCACACAGGGTTTGACTTCTCCTACCCGTTCAACGAAAATACCGCCTCGAAAAATCGGCCCGCTTCTGTGGGTTTATTGCTGGGGTATCGCCAAGCGGTAAGGCAACGGGTTTTGATCCCGTCATGCGCAGGTTCGAATCCTGCTACCCCAGCCATCGACAACAAACGAATGTCCTGGTCCCTAACCCACCCCACTACCCAAAGGTACCCCGCGTGTCTAAGTTAATGGTCTTTACCGGCAACGCTAATCCGGCACTGGCTGAACTGGTCGTGAAAAAGCTTTGCATCTCTCTGGGCAATGCAACCGTCGGCCGCTTCAGTGATGGTGAAATCGCCATCGAGCTGAATGAAAACGTGCGTGGCAAGGATGTCTTTATCATCCAGTCAACCTCGGCTCCTACTAACGATCATCTGATGGAGCTGATTCTGATGGCGGACGCCCTGCGTCGTGCATCCGCTACCCGCATCACCGCCGTGGTACCTTATTTCGGTTACGCCCGTCAGGATCGCCGGCCCCGTTCGGCCCGGGTACCGATCAGCGCCAAAGTCACCGCGGGTATGATGTCGCTGGTAGGGATTGACCGGGTACTGACCGTCGACCTGCACGCCGACCAGATTCAGGGCTTCTTCGACATCCCGGTGGATAACGTCTACGGATCACCGGTACTGCTGAACGATATCGAAAGCCAGCAATACGACAACCCGATTGTCGTTTCCCCCGACGTTGGCGGGGTAGTCCGTGCACGGGCAGTAGCCAAACAGCTCAACACCGATCTGGCCATCATCGACAAGCGGCGTGAAAAGGCCAACGAATCCCAGGTGATGCATATCATCGGTGACGTCACCGACCGCACCTGCATTCTGGTCGACGACATGTGTGACACCGCCGGCACCCTGTGCAAGGCCGCCGATGCGCTGAAAGAACACGGCGCCTCCAAAGTTATTGCCTACGCCACCCACCCGGTTCTGTCCGGCAAGGCCCTGGAGAACATCGAGAAATCCAGCCTTGATGAGCTGGTTGTGACCGATACCATTCCGCTGAGTCCTGAGATAAGCCGGTGTGAGCGCGTTCGTCAGCTGACGCTGTCCGACCTGCTGGCGGAATCGATTCGTCGGGTCTGCAACGAAGAATCCATCAGCGCGATGTTCCTGTAACCAGACTCCGACAGAGTCGCTCAGATCGATATCGCCTGATTAACAGTGCCCTTCGGGGCTTCAGTAACGCTGCAGATTCCTGGTCGCAAGGGGTTTGCAGCTTTTGTTTAAAGGAAGACACCATGTCTGATTTCGTAGTTAATGCCGTTGCACGTGCTGACAAGGGGAAAGGTGCGAGCCGCCGCCTGCGTCGTGAAGCTGGCAACATCCCTGCAATCCTGTTCGGTGGCGATAAAGAACCTCAACCGCTGACTCTGGTTCACAAAGATCTGGTTAAGCACCTGGAAAATGAAGCTTTCTTCTCCAGCGTTCTGACCATCAACGTTGACGGCACCGAAGAGAAAGCATTCCTGAAAGATCTGCAGCGTCACCCTGCTAAGAACGTCGTTCTGCACGCCGATTTCCAGCGCGTTAAAGAAGGCGAGCAGATCAGCATCGTTGTACCGCTGCACTTTGTCAACGAAGACAAGTGCTCTGCGATCAAGCTGGGCGGCAAGGTTTCCCACACCATGAACCAGGTGAAGGTCTTCTGTACTCCTGAGAACCTGCCTCAGTTCCTGGAAGTGGACATGCAGAACGTCGAAGTGGACCAGATCGTTCACCTGTCCGACGTCACTCTGCCGGAAGGCGTTGAAATCGCTGCTCTGCGCCTGGGCGCTGACCACGATCAGGCCGTTGCCAACATCGCTCGCAAGCGCGGTAGCTAAAACGACCCTGCTGCCTTGCATGACGCCGGGCAGCAGCAAATGAGGCCTCCGCATTGACTACGCAGGTTAAACTGATCGTCGGTCTGGGCAATCCGGGCGCGAAATACGAACAGACCCGCCACAATGCAGGGGCCGAATTCGTGGAGCAACTCGCCGAGCAGCTCCACAGCCCCCTGAAACCGGAAAAACGCTTTCACGGCCTCTACAGCAAAGCCCGAACCGGCAGTCACGATCTTCACCTGCTGATCCCCACCACCTTTATGAACCTGAGCGGCCAGTCGGTACAGGCGCTCGCCAGCTATTTCAAAATATCGGTGGAGGAGATTCTGGTGGCTCACGACGAGCTGGATATTCCTCCCGGCAGCGCACGTTTTAAGAAAGGCGGCGGCCACGGCGGCCACAACGGCCTGCGGGATATCATCACCCGGTTTGGCGGCAACAAGGCGTTTCTGCGCCTGCGTCTGGGTATCGGGCATCCCGGCAACGCCAGACAGGTGGCCGCATTTGTACTCCAGAAAGCCCCACAGCTCGAAAGAGAAGCGACTCTGGCCGGTATCGACCAGGCCCTGCGTTCACTGCCCGATCTGCTCTGCGGTAATCTGCAGAAGGCTATGAACGATCTCCACAGCTTTAAAGGTTAACCCTCCACTCACAGGAATATTCCCATGGGTTTTAATTGCGGAATTGTCGGCCTGCCCAACGTAGGCAAATCCACGCTGTTCAATGCACTGACCAAAGCCGGCATTGATGCAGAGAACTTCCCGTTCTGTACCATCGAGCCCAACGCCGGCATCGTGCCGATGCCTGACCCGCGGCTGGACAAGCTTGCGGCCATCGTCAACCCGGAGCGGGTGCTGGCCACCACCATGGAATTCGTCGACATCGCCGGCCTGGTTGCCGGTGCATCGAAGGGTGAAGGCCTGGGCAACCAGTTCCTGGCCAACATCCGCGAAACCGACGCCATCGCTCACGTGGTGCGCTGCTTCGAAGATGACAATGTGATTCACGTCGCCAATCAGATCGATCCGCTGGCCGATATCGAAGTGATCAACACCGAGCTGGCCCTGGCCGATATGGAATCGGTCGAAAAGCAGCTGCAGAAAGTAGTCCGGGTGGCCAAGAGCGGCGATAAAGAAGCAATCAGAACCAAAGCGCTGCTGGAAAAGCTGCTGCCCCACCTCGACCAGGGGCTGCCGGTACGCTCGCTGGAACTCAGCGACGACGAGCGTCAGTTTATTCGCCAGTTCAATCTGCTGACCACCAAGCCCACCATGTATATCGCCAACGTCGATGAGGAAGGCTTTGAGAACAACCCTCACCTGGACAAAGTCCGCACCCTGGCAGAACAGGAAGGCGCCGAAATTGTCGCCATCTGCAACAAACTGGAAGCGGAAATTGCCGAACTGGACGATGAGGAGAGAATCGAATTTCTCGCCGACCTGGGGATGGAAGAACCGGGTCTTGACCGGGTAATCCGTGCCGGCTATCGTCTGCTCGGACTGCAGACCTATTTCACCGCCGGCGTGAAAGAGGTTCGCGCCTGGACCGTAAAGCAGAATGCCACAGCGCCGGAAGCGGCCGGTGTTATACACACCGATTTCCAGAAGGGCTTTATCCGCGCCGAAGTCGTTTCCTATGATGACTTCATCAGCCATAATGGCGAACAGGGTGCTAAAGAAGCAGGCAAGTGGCGCCTGGAAGGCAAGGAATATCGCGTCAGTGACGGCGATGTCATCCACTTCCGCTTTAACGTGTAAAAAAGTGAATTCGGGGTGTTGACAGCACCCCTAAAAAAGCGAATAATTCGCGCCTCAATACGGCGGCTATGTAGCTCAGTTGGTTAGAGCACATCACTCATAATGATGGGGTCACTAGTTCGAATCTAGTCATAGCCACCATGTTGATCTTCTTAAGCAATGCAGGTCCCTGCATTGCGACTCTGCTGGGGTATCGCCAAGCGGTAAGGCAACGGGTTTTGATCCCGTCATGCGCAGGTTCGAATCCTGCTACCCCAGCCATCTTTTCTTTCTTCTTACACTCATTATCCAGACTTGCACGAGATATGCGCACGAACCTGCGCAGATTCGAGCCGAGCGGCGCAGTCGCGAGACAACGTTAGCGCACAGCGATAGCAGCCCGAAGGGCGAGGCAACGCCGAGTCATCCTGCTACCCCAGCCATCTTTTCTTTCTTCTTACACTGATTATCCAGACTTGCACGAGACATGCTTACGAACCTGCGCAGGTTCGAGCCAGGCGGCGCAGCCACGATACAATCTGAGCGTACAGCGACAACAGCCCGAAGGGCGAGGCAACGCCGGGTCATCCTGCTACCCCAGCCATCTTTTCCTTTTTCTCACTCTCATTGTCCGGACTTGCACCGCGTATGCGTACCAGGCTGTCCGGATTCGGCCTGACAGACCGGAAGCAACCGGAGAGCGAAATGGAGTCAGCCAGCTCCATCTCCTCGCCGCCACTTCATTGCGACTCCCGCCTGCATCTCGGCCATTGGTTTTACCGGCCCGCCAGCGCCTTGAGCCCCGGTGATAAATAACCTATAAAGGTGTACTCTATAACGCTCCAGCGTACCGGCTATAAAGGAATTCGGACTTCATACGCCCATGCAAAAACTGAGACAAAGCCTCAATATCATCTTCAGTGGCGTGACCGCCAGCGACTCCGAACCCTTTATCTCTCTGTTGCGTTCCTCTCGCCTGGCTCCCCGTGCCGAGCTGGCCAACGACGAAGACGCCCTGAAGGCTCTGCTGGATGATCGCCAGTGGGATATCGTTATACACGCTGACAATGGCTCGCTCAGTTTTGAACGGCTGGGACAGCTGCTGAAGTCCAACAACAAGGATATGCCGCTTATCATGCTGGCGCCGGATAACGACCCGGAACACGTTGTCAGCGGCCTGAAACAACGCGCCAGCGCCGTCGTCCCGATACAGGAGAAAGAGCTGCTGGTTCTGACAATTCGCCGTGAGCTCTACCATCTCGAAAACCGCCGACGCCGACGCCAGTCGGAGTTCCACCTGCTCGAAACCGAGAAGCGTTGCCGGGAATTGCTACAGTCATCCCGCGAGGCCATCGCCTTTCTGAATCGTGAAAATCAGTTTATCTTCCTCAATCCGACCTTCCTTGAACTGACGGGCTATGACAATGGCACTGAAATTCTTGGTCACCCGATTACCGACCTCAGCCGCGATCAGGCGGCGGAACAACTGGCCGGTTTTATCGACGATTATCAGAAGGACCCCAGCATCGATCGCGATACGGAGGTAACGGTCGTGCGCAAGGACAACAGCCAGTTTATCGGCCAGCTGCTGTTCAGCAAGTCACGATTTGAACGCACGCCCTGTACCCAGGTCACGCTGCAGCTGCCAAAAGGCAGCAGCGAAATCGAAATCCTGGCTGAAAAAGACCTGGTGACCGGTCTGAAAAACCAGATTTTTCTCAACCGCTCACTGGAACAGAGTGTTCAGAGCGCCGTCAGAGCCGGCCATGACGCCAACCTGCTTTATATCGCACTGGACAATTTCACTGCCATTAAGGCCGAAATCGGTGTTAACGGCGCCGACGCCATCGTCCGGGACGTCGCTGAGATTCTGCGCAAAACAGTCAATCAGGCCCATGTTATCACCCGCTACCAGCTCGATGCCTTTGCGGTAATCTACGCCGATGCCGATTCGGAAAAGGCCCGGGCACTGGCCGAAGAGATCCGCGCCGCCGTGGAAAGCAATCTCACCGATGCCGGCGGTACCCGCATCCAGACCACCTGCAGTATCGGCATCACTCCGATTACCGCTGATTCAGCCAGCGCAGCCGAAGTACTGAAACTGGCCCAGGTCGCCTCAGAGGCGGTACGCAGCAAGAACCAGCGGGGTAACGGCGTGAACCTCTATATCCGGGAAGAGCCGGACGAGGAGGATGAAGGACTGTCGGTTAAGAAACTGAGAGCGGCAATTCAGGAGAACCAGCTGAAGTTGCTGTTCCAGCCCGTCGTCAGCCTGCGCGGTAAGCACGAACACATCTATGAGGCACTACTGAGACTGATCGACAAAAACGACAACGAAGTCTCACCCAATATGTTCCTGACCATGCTGGACCACGCCCAGGTCAGCACAGAACTGGACCGCTGGGTCATCGCAGAGAGCATTCGTCAGCTGGCCATCGAACACAAAAAGGGCAATCACAACCGCCTGTTTATCAATGTCACCGGCCGCTCGCTGGAAGACCCGAGCCTGCTTCACTGGATCAGCGATCAGCTGTCGGAACACGACGTCCCCGGCAACAGCCTGATCTTCCAGTTCAGCGAATCCGATGCATCCAGCTATATCAAGTTTGCCAATATTTTTGCCCAGAGCCTGGTACAGCTCCATGCCAGCGCCTGCATCAAGCACTACGGCAGCTCTATCGATTCGGAGAACGTGCTGCGCCATGTACCGGCGGAATACGTCAAACTGGACGGCTCCTTTGTTCAGGAGCTGCAGGATGCCGAAAAACACGAAGCCTTCGACAAACTGATCGAACCCCTGAGAGCCGGCGACAAGACCATCGTCGCACCGCTGGTGGAAGGCACCAATGTAATGAGCAAACTCTGGAAATCCGGCATCCACTACATCCAGGGCTTCTACCTGCAGGCGCCCAGGGAACGAATGGATTACGACTTCTTCAACGACGCCTGAAGCTCCATAACAACACCCGCTTGATTCAGCTCCGCCCCTGTCGCCGCAATGCCCCCGGCGACAGCCCGGTCTGTCTGCGAAAAGCCCTGCGAAATGCGGTTTCACTGCGGTAGCCCAGCTGCTCACCGATAGCAGCTACTGAAGACTCTGAGTGCTCCAGCCTGCGACTGGCCAGCAGCATCCGCCAGCCGGTCAGATACTCCACCGGCGGACAGCCGACAACCCGGTGGAAGGCCTGATTAAAGGCGGTGCGGGACATGCCCGCCGTTGTCGCCAGCGAAGCCACCGTCCAGCGCTGCTCCGGTCGCTCGTGAATACCGGTCAGCGCTTTTGCCAGCCGGCTGTCGCTCAGCCCCCCCATAACGCCGCTGTCGACCAGCAACTGCTTCATCAGAAAACGCAGCATCTGCACCAGCAACACTTCCGCCAGCCGGTTAACGACAATTTCATGACCGCAGCGATGCTGTTCGACTTCCCGAATCATCAGTCGGATCATCGGCGCCAGCTCCAGCTCCCGATCCTGCTCGGCACTGATGTGGATTGCTGCCGGCAGCGATGAGAACAGCGGGTTAATCCGTACCGGCCCGAAATCCAGCTCGCACTCAATCAGGCAGCAGGTCTCCTCTTCATCGTTGAGCAGCCTGTGAGGCGCGCCGCCGGGCAACCAGAGCAGATCGCCTTCAGCCAGCTTATAGTCGCTGCCCGAGCCCGCCTGCAACAAACCTCGGCCCTGCTTCACCAGCCAGATCACCGATCCCCGATCATCTGAAGACTCCATCCCGGATTGAGCGGCCAGCGGCCGGTATCGGACCGAGCGCGCTCGCGGGCTGAACGTACGAAGTAAAGCTGTCAGTCTGTCCACAATATACTACCTGCTACTAATAACGGCCTATTTGCGTACTGATGGTACACCCCATTTGGTTACACTGTCACCGATATCAGCAATGATCCAACGGAGGTAATTCATGGTCGTCCTGAAACCACGCCAGCCAGTCCCGGAACTGGCACTTCAGACACTGGGAGATAACTGGACTCTGAGCAAGCAGAGCCCTGAAAATTTCACCCTGGTGGTCTTTTATCGCGGTATGCACTGCCCTATCTGCAAAACCTATCTTCAGGAACTGAATCGACTGTCGTCCGACTTCAGCGAAAAAGGAATCAGCCTGATAGCTGTCAGCAGCGACACCCGGGAACGCGCGGCTACGACAGCCGAGGAGTGGAAACTGGACAATCTGACTCTGGGCTGGGGACTGACGGTGGAGCAGGCCCGCGCCTGGGGACTGCACCGATCTGCCGGCAGAGGTAAAACCAGTATCGGTATTGAAGAACCGGCGGAATTCAGTGAACCCGGTATCTTCATGATTCGCCCCGACGGCACCCTCTACTGGGCCAGCATCAGCACCATGCCGTTCGCACGCCCCCATTTTCGAGAGATGCTCGGAGCAGCCGACTTTATCCTTAACAACGACTATCCCGCCCGGGGCGAACTGTCCTGAAGTCCGGGCAGAAGCGCCTGAAAAAGGGCGTTTCTGCCAGCTTCCCGATCTTTTCCATGGATCAATAAATGAACACTCCCCCTGAAAAAGACACTAACTCCCCATAGCGGGAGAAAAAATCCGCTCCCGTCAGGACATCCCGTCTCAATCCCATGGACGATCTGCCTGAGGAGAGAGCCTATGATCCCCGGACCCCCTTCCCTGGTACTGCTTCTGCTACTGCTGTTTCCCCTGTCCCTCCCTGCACACGCCGAAATCACCCGAGCCGAGTTCGATTTCATTATCGAAACGGTCATGGAGCAGTACCATGACGAGTTTCAGCGCCAGCAGCAACGGCTGAGCATCGTTGCCGCCTGGGACAACGACAATGTTTACGCCAACGCCTGGAAAATGGAGGATGCCCGAGGCGAGACCGGCCTGGTCCAGGTTTCCGGCGGCTTCGCCCGCCACCCTGATATGACTCCGGACGCCTTTGCCCTGGTGGTCTGTCACGAAGTCGGCCACCATATCGCCGGCCCCCCTAAGATCTGGAAATTTTCTGCCGAGGGGCAGGCAGACTACTTCGGCGCCTCAGATTGCCTGCGAAGACTGTTCTCACTGTCCTCAGGGAAGCTGAAAGACAGAAGGGCACATGCCCCCCGAGTTGTCAGAAAAGCCTGCCACGAGGCTTTCCGGGGCGCTGACGATCGCACCCTCTGTATTCGTATCGCGATGGCCGGAGCCACCCTGGCGACTTACTTTGCCCGTAAACGCCAGCAGATCTCACCCAAGTTTGCGACCCCGGATAGAAGTATCGCTCCACGAACCATACTGGTGGCCACCAATCCACAATGCCGTCTGGATACCTATTTTGCCGCGGCTCTCTGCAATACCCGTAACAACAGCCTGTTGGAAAACAGCTGGCTTTGTCGCTCCGACCGGGCGGCTCGTCCCGGCTGCTGGTTTAACCGCAGGCACTGAAGCTGCAGAGAACACAGCACATACTGAGAGCAGAGGGACCTTCACCGCTTTCCGGGAAGCGGTATGAGCTGTTACCGGGCTTTTCAGAAGGGCGCCGGCAGCAATCGTGCGGACAAAAAAAAAGCCGTACCCGGGAGGGCACGGCTTCTTCGGAGACTTAACGGGTACCGAAGCACCCGTCAGGTGTCAGCAAAGATTAGTCGATAACCTTAGCTACAACACCAGCACCTACGGTACGGCCACCTTCACGGATCGCGAAGCGCAGACCTTCGTCCATCGCGATCGGAGCGATCAGCTCAACGGTCATCTGAACGTTGTCGCCAGGCATTACCATTTCTACGCCTTCAGGCAGTTCACAAGCACCGGTTACGTCAGTAGTACGGAAGTAGAACTGAGGACGGTAGCCTTTGAAGAACGGAGTATGACGGCCGCCTTCGTCTTTGCCCAGTACGTAGACTTCAGCTTCGAACTTGGTGTGAGGAGTGATAGAACCAGGAGCAGCCAGAACCTGACCACGCTCTACTTCGTCACGCTTGGTACCACGCAGCAGAACACCAACGTTCTCACCGGCACGACCTTCGTCCAGCAGCTTGCGGAACATCTCGACACCAGTACAGGTAGTCTTGGTGGTCTCTTTGATACCAACGATTTCAACTTCTTCACCAACCTTGATGATACCGCGCTCAACACGACCGGTAACAACGGTACCACGACCCTGGATGGAGAATACGTCTTCGATAGGCATGATGAATGCGCCGTCGATCGCACGCTCAGGCTCAGGGATGTAGCTGTCCAGAGTTTCTACCAGCTTCTTAACAGCGGTAGTACCCATTTCGTTGTCGTCTTCGCCGTTCAGAGCCATCAGGGCAGAACCCGGGATGATCGGAGTGTCGTCACCCGGGAATTCGTACTCGGACAGCAGGTCACGCAGCTCCATGTCGACCAGTTCCAGCATCTCAGCGTACTCTTCGCTGTCAGCGCCGCCACAGTCTTCAGCCAGCAGGTCTGCTTTGTTCAGGAATACAACGATGTAAGGTACACCTACCTGACGAGACAGCAGGATGTGCTCACGAGTCTGAGGCATAGGGCCGTCAGTCGCGCCACAAACCAGGATAGCGCCGTCCATCTGAGCAGCACCGGTGATCATGTTCTTAACGTAGTCAGCGTGTCCCGGGCAGTCTACGTGGGCGTAGTGACGATCGGGAGAATCGTATTCAACGTGAGAAGTCGCGATGGTGATACCACGCTCGCGCTCTTCAGGAGCGTTGTCGATCTCGTCGAAGTTCTTCAGCTCACCACCCCAGACTTCGGCGCATACGCGAGTCAGAGCAGCGGTCAGAGTAGTTTTACCATGGTCAACGTGTCCGATAGTACCGACGTTGACATGGGGTTTTGTACGTTCAAATGTTTCCTTAGCCACGGCTATAAACCTCTTAAATTAGGCGTTTAAAAATTAACCTTCAGCGTTAATAACTGCATCGGCAATATTTTGAGGAGCTTCTGAGTACTTTTCGAACTCCATGGTGAAAGTAGCACGACCCTGACTTGCAGAGCGCAGATCGGTTGCATAACCGAACATCTCTCCAAGCGGGACTTCGGCGCGGATAACCTTGCCGGAAGGGCTATCTTCCATTCCCTGCACCAGGCCGCGACGGCGGTTCAGGTCACCCATAACATCACCCATGTATTCTTCAGGTGTTACCACCTCAACCTTCATCATCGGTTCCAGAAGACAGGGATCAGCTTGCTGGGCATATTTCTTCAGTGCCTGTGAAGCGGCAATCTTAAAGGCCATCTCGTTGGAGTCTACTTCGTGGAAAGAACCGTCGTACAGACGGGCTTTCAGACCCAGCAGAGGGTAGCCACCGATAACACCGTTCTGCATCTGCTCGGTGATACCTTTCTCGATCGCAGGGATGTATTCCTTAGGAATAACACCACCAACGATCTCGTTGATGAATTCCAGACCGTCCTCGTCGGAAGGAGAGAATTCGATAACAACGTGACCATACTGACCACGACCACCGGACTGACGCGCGAACTTGTGGTTGGCATCGACGGAGGTTTTGATCTTTTCACGATAAGAAACGCGAGGCTTACCAACGTTGGCTTCAACCTTGAATTCCCGCTTCATACGGTCAACAAGGATGTCCAGGTGAAGCTCACCCATACCGGAGATGATGGTCTGACCGGTTTCTTCGTCGGTTTCAACTCGGAAAGAAGGATCTTCCTGGGCCAGTTTACCCAGAGCAACACCCATCTTCTCCTGGTCAGCCTTGGACTTGGGCTCAACCGCTACGGAGATTACCGGCTCGGGGAACTCCATACGCTCCAGAACGATCACGTTGTCCAGGGAGCACAGGGTGTCACCGGTAGTTACGTCCTTCAGACCGATGGTCGCAGCGATGTCACCAGCGCGTACTTCTTTGATCTCTTCACGGTTGTTGGAGTGCATCTGCACCATCCGGCCAACCCGCTCTTTCTTCTGCTTAACAGAGTTATAAACGCCGTCACCGGAGTTCAGAGTACCGGAGTAAACACGGATGAAGGTCAGTGTACCAACGAAGGGGTCGGTCGCGATCTTGAACGCCAGCGCCGCAAAAGGTGCGTTGTCGTCGGCAGGACGCGCTTCGACGGTTTCTTTACCGTCGTCCAGGGTACCTTCGATCGCCTTAACGTCAACCGGAGAAGGCATGTACTCGATAACGGCGTCCAGAACAGCCTGTACACCCTTGTTCTTGAAGGCAGAACCGGCCTGCATCAGAACAATTTCGTTAGCCAGAGTACGGTCACGCAGACCCTGCTTGATCTCTTCGACGGACAGTTCACCCTCTTCCAGGTACTTTTCCATCAGTTCTTCGGAAGCTTCGGCGGCGGACTCCATCATGTGTTCGCGGAGTTCGTCGGCCTTGTCCTGCAGATCTGCAGGAATATCAGCTTCTTCGTAGGTCATACCCTGGTCTTCTTCATTCCAGAGGATGGCCTTCATCTTAACGAGGTCAACAACGCCCTTGAATTCGTCTTCAGCACCGATCGGGAAGTTGATCGGAACGGCGACAGCGCCCAGACGTGCTTTCAGCTGGTCAACAACCATGAAGAAGTCAGCACCGGCACGGTCCATCTTGTTGACGAAAACCATGCGGGGAACTTCATACTTGTTAGCCTGGCGCCATACGGTTTCAGTCTGAGGCTGAACACCGGAGGAGGCGCAGAGTACGACCACAGCACCATCCAGAACCCGCAGAGAACGCTCAACTTCGATGGTGAAGTCAACGTGTCCGGGAGTATCGATGATGTTTACGCGGTGCTGATCGAACTGCTGGTTCATACCAGACCAGAAACAGGTTGTCGCAGCGGAAGTGATGGTGATACCACGCTCCTGCTCCTGCTCCATCCAGTCCATGGTAGCAGCGCCATCATGAACCTCACCGATCTTGTGAGACAGACCGGTGTAGAACAGAACCCGCTCGGTAGTGGTAGTCTTACCGGCGTCGACGTGGGCACAGATACCGATATTACGGTATCTGTTAATAGGTGTCTTACGAGCCACGGCTTTTTCCTCTGCTTAGAAGCGGTAGTGGGAGAAGGCTTTGTTAGCCTCAGCCATACGGTGAACGTCTTCACGCTTCTTAACTGCAGCGCCACGACCTTCGGCAGCATCAGCCAGCTCACCGGCCAGACGCAGTGCCATGGATTTTTCGCCGCGTCTACGAGCCGCGTCTACCAGCCAGCGCATGGCCAGAGCACCGCGACGAGCGGGACGAACTTCAACAGGTACCTGGTAGGTCGCACCACCGACACGGCGGGACTTAACCTCAACCATCGGCTGCACGGATTCCAGTGCTTTGGTGAATACTTCTAAAGGATCCTTGCCGGTACGCTCCTGAACTTTGTCCAGTGCGCCGTAAACGATGCTTTCGGCAACAGATTTCTTACCGCTGACCATGACGTGGTTCATAAACTTGGCCAGGGTCTGGTTGCCAAACTTGGGATCTGGCAGGATTTCGCGTTTTGCGACAACTCTTCTTCTAGGCATGATAAGCCCCTTAAATCAGGTCTTCAGGTTAGCTCAGGATATCCTCGACGGGCACCTGACCTTACTCTTATCGTCAGTAGCAGTTTCCGGTGTTTCAGAGCACGACTACATCAGAGCACAGTGATTCTCTGCTGACTGCGCAGAGAGATCCAAACTTATCCCTTAGGACGCTTGGTACCGTACTTGGAACGACCTTGCTTACGATCATTAACACCAGAAGTATCCAGTGCACCACGAACTGTGTGGTAACGAACACCTGGCAAATCCTTAACACGACCACCACGGATCAGCACAACAGAGTGCTCCTGAAGGTTGTGACCTTCACCACCGATGTAGGACGTTACTTCAAAACCATTAGTCAGGCGTACACGACATACCTTCCGCAGAGCCGAGTTCGGCTTCTTCGGGGTAGTGGTGTAAACCCGGGTGCAAACACCGCGGCGCTGAGGACAGGCCTGCAGGGCAGGAACGTCGCTCTTGGCAACCACGCGCTTACGAGGCTTACGAACCAGTTGGTTAAT
The DNA here is from genome assembly GCA_965230185.1 of Motiliproteus sp. GTDB lineage: Bacteria > Pseudomonadota > Gammaproteobacteria > Pseudomonadales > Balneatricaceae > Motiliproteus. Next base: position 269,703 of record OZ245995.1, on the reverse strand, counting down.
TGTAGCCATTCAGCTTACTCCACGCTTTTATTAAAAAAGCTCATAACAAAGACAGGATCTGAGAGACCCTGCCACGAAGGGGCGAAATTTTAATCATCTCACCCATGATAGTCAACAAGGGACAACGGCTTATTGCCACTGTCCCTGCTGACCGATTTCTGAGATTAACTCTCGGAATTCAGCGCCTCTGCCAGAGCCTGCTGGATCTCTTCCGCACTGACGGTAGCAGTGCCGGCTTCCAGCTGTGCATCCTGACGCTTACGCTTGCGCTCGCTGTGATATGCCAGACCGGTACCGGCCGGAATCAGACGTCCCACAACAACGTTCTCTTTCAGGCCGCGCAGGTAATCCTTCTTACCGGTGACCGCACCTTCGGTCAGTACCCGGGTGGTCTCCTGGAAGGAAGCCGCCGAGATGAAGGACTCGGTCGCCAGCGAGGCTTTGGTGATACCCAGCAGCACACGCTCGAAGTGCGCTGGCATCTTATCTTCGCCCGCAGCCTTCTCGTTCTCTTCCAGCAGCTGAGTGTACTCGACCTGCTCACCCTTGATCAGGCTGGTATCACCACCACCGGTAATCTCAACCTTGCGCAGCATCTGGCGAACAATCACTTCGATGTGCTTATCGTTGATGATTACACCCTGCAGGCGGTAAACGTCCTGGATTTCACTGGTGATGTAGTTGGCCAGCGCCTCGACACCCAGAATCCGCAGGATATCGTGGGGGTTAGACGGACCGTCGGATACCACTTCACCGCGCTCCACGTGCTCACCTTCAAACACGTTCATGGTGCGCCACTTGTGGATCAGCAGCTCATAGGTATCACCTTCGTTCGGGGTGATAACCAGACGACGCTTGCCTTTGGTTTCTTTACCGAAACTGACGGTACCGGAGATTTCTGCCAGGATCGCAGGCTCCTTCGGCTTCCGCGCTTCAAACAGGTCGGCAACCCGAGGCAGACCACCGGTGATGTCCTTGTTACCGGCACTCTCCTGAGGAATACGGGCGATTACATCACCGATTTCCACGAAGGCACCGTCATCGATGTTCAGCAACGCAGAGGCGGGCATCAGGTATTGGGCCGGGCTGTCGCTGCCTTCGTGAGTCATTTCACTTCCGGACTCATCCATGAAACTGATCATCGGACGCAGGTCTTTACCGGCAGCCGGACGATCTTTCGGATCGAGGACTTCGATGTTACTGAGGCCGGTCAGCTCATCGGTCTTACGGCTGATGGTGATACCGTCTTCCATACCGGAGAACGCCACCTTACCGCTGACTTCCGCGATGATCGGGTGGGTGTGCGGATCCCAGTTAGCCACGATATCGCCGGCATTAACACTGGAGCCGTCCTTAACGCTGAGGACAGAGCCGTAGGGCAGCTTATAGCGCTCACGCTCACGACCGTGCTCGTCGGTCACGCCGAGTTCACCGGAACGGGAGGTGGCGACCAGGTTGCCGTCTTTACGCTCTACAAACTTGAGGTTATGCAGACGGATCTCACCGCCGTTCTTAACCTGAATATTGTCGACCGCGGCAGCCCGCGAGGCAGCACCACCGATGTGGAAGGTCCGCATGGTCAGCTGAGTACCCGGCTCACCGATGGACTGAGCGGCGATAACACCCACTGCCTCGCCCTGGTTAACCAGATGGCCACGACCCAGATCACGGCCGTAACAGCTGGAGCAGACACCGTGGCGGGTTTCACAGGTGATCGCGGAACGCACATCGATCTCGTCGATCGAGGAGAGCTTTTCGTCGGTTTCCAGACGCTCTACCCAGGATTCGTCGATCAGGGTGCCGGCGGCGATCAGGGTTTCATCTGAAGCAGGATCCACCACGTCACGGGAAACCACACGACCCAGAACACGCTGTCCCAGCGGTACCACTACGTCACCACCTTCGATCAGCGGCGCGATGGTCAGACCGCGATCAGTACCACAGTCCACTTCGGTGATAACCAGATCCTGGGCGACGTCAACCAGACGGCGGGTCAGATAACCGGAGTTAGCGGTTTTCAGAGCGGTATCGGCCAGACCCTTACGGGCACCGTGAGTAGAGATGAAGTACTGCAGTACGTTCAGACCTTCACGGAAGTTGGCGACGATCGGCGTCTCGATGATGGAGCCGTCCGGCTTGGCCATCAGACCACGCATACCACCGAGCTGACGCATCTGAGCAACACTACCCCGGGCGCCGGAGTCTGCCATCATATAAACGGAGTTAAAGGACTCCTGCTCAACCTCGTTACCTTCTTTATCAACGATGGTATCGACCTTGAGGTCTGCCATCATCGCCTCGGTCACCTTTTCGTTGGCGCGGGACCAGAGGTCGATAACCTTGTTGTACTTCTCACCCTGGGTAACCAGACCTTCGGCGTACTGAGATTCAATCTCTTTAACTTCGGCATCCGCCTCGTCGATGATCTCTTTCTTGGCGTCCGGAATAACAAAGTCGTTAACACCGACCGACGAGCCGGAACGGGTTGCCAGAGCAAAACCCATGTACATCAGCTGGTCAGCAAAAATAACGGTGTCTTTCAGACCGCAGCGACGATAGGCCTCGTTCAGCAGTCGGGAGATGGACTTCTTCTTCATCGGCTGGTTAACCAGCTCGAAGGGCAGGCCATCCGGAACGATTTCGAACAGCAGCGCACGACCGACCGTGGTTTCAACCAGACTGGTGGATTCGCTGAAGTTACCGTGAATATCGCGTACTTTTTCGCTGATCCGCACCTTGACCTTGGCCTGCAGATCGACCTGCTTAGCACCGTAAGCACGGTGGGCTTCGTCGATATCGGAGAAAGCCATGCCTTCACCTTTTGCAGCGATACGGTCACGGGTCATGAAGTACAGACCCAGTACCACGTCCTGGGACGGTACGATGATAGGTTCGCCGTTAGCCGGTGACAGGATGTTGTTGGTGGACATCATCAGGGCACGGGCTTCGAGCTGCGCTTCCAGGGTCAGCGGTACGTGCACCGCCATCTGGTCACCGTCGAAGTCAGCGTTATAGGCCGCACAGACCAGCGGGTGCAGCTGAATAGCCTTACCTTCGATCAGTACCGGCTCAAAGGCCTGGATACCGAGACGGTGCAGTGTCGGTGCCCGGTTCAGCATCACCGGATGCTCGCGGATTACTTCGGCCAGGATATCCCAGACCTCGGCGGTTTCGCGCTCAACCATCTTCTTGGCAGCTTTAATAGTGGTCGCCAGACCACGCAGCTCCAGCTTGGAGAATATAAACGGTTTGAACAGTTCCAGCGCCATCTTCTTGGGCAGACCGCACTGATGCAGACGCAGGTAAGGACCGACCACGATGACCGAACGGCCGGAGTAGTCAACACGCTTACCGAGCAGGTTCTGACGGAAGCGACCCTGCTTACCCTTGATCATGTCTGCCAGTGATTTCAGCGGACGCTTGTTGGAACCGGTAATGGCACGACCGCGACGGCCGTTATCCAGCAGCGCATCGACCGCTTCCTGCAGCATCCGCTTTTCGTTACGGACGATGATGTCCGGAGCGCTCAGCTCCAGAAGACGCTTGAGACGGTTGTTACGGTTGATCACCCGACGATAGAGATCGTTCAGGTCGGAAGTGGCGAAGCGGCCACCATCCAGCGGTACCAGCGGACGCAGATCCGGCGGCAGAACCGGCAGTACTTCCATGATCATCCACTCCGGCTTGTTGCCGGAGTTGACGAAGGCCTCCATCAGCTTCAGACGCTTGGAGATCTTCTTAATCTTGGTCTCGGAGTTGGTGTTGGGGATCTCCTCGCGCATGCGAGCGATCTCACCATCCATATCCAGCGCCATCAGCAGGCCCTGGACGGCCTCGGCGCCCATCTTGGCGTCGAATTCGTCACCGAACTCTTCCAGCGCTTCGAAGTACTCTTCGTCGTTCAGCAGCTGACCCTTCTCGAGGGTAGTCATGCCCGGCTCGACCACCACGAAGGATTCGAAGTACAGTACCCGCTCGATATCACGCAGGGTCATATCCAGCAGCAGACCGATACGGGACGGCAGGGACTTCAGGAACCAGATGTGAGCCACCGGGCTCGCCAGTTCAATGTGACCCATACGCTCACGACGCACCTTGGCCAGCGCTACTTCAACACCACATTTCTCGCAGATGACGCCGCGATGCTTGAGGCGCTTGTACTTACCACACAGACATTCGTAGTCTTTTACCGGGCCAAAAATCTTGGCACAGAACAGGCCTTCACGCTCGGGCTTGAAGGTCCGGTAGTTGATCGTCTCAGGCTTCTTAACTTCACCGTATGACCAGGAACGGATCATCTCAGGTGATGCAAGACCAATTCGAATAGAGTCAAACTCTTTGGTCTGGCCCTGGGATTTCAACAGATTCAGCAAATCTTTCATCGGCCGTAGCTCCTTTCGGAGTTATCAGAATGAGGGGCGGGGCAGCCCCTCAACCATTGGATAACTTTGATGCTTATTCGTTTTCCAGTTCAATGTCGATACCGAGTGAACGGATCTCTTTGACCAGTACGTTGAAGGATTCCGGCATTCCCGGCTCCATACGGTGGTCTCCGTCGACGATGTTCTTATACATCTTCGTCCGGCCGTTCACGTCGTCCGACTTAACGGTGAGCATCTCCTGCAGGGTATAGGCGGCCCCGTAGGCCTCCAGCGCCCAGACTTCCATCTCACCGAAGCGCTGACCACCAAACTGGGCCTTACCACCCAGCGGCTGCTGGGTAACGAGGCTGTAGGAGCCAGTCGAACGGGCATGCATCTTGTCATCAACCAGGTGATTCAGCTTCAGCATGTACATGTAACCCACGGTCACCGGGCGATCGAATGAATCACCGGTACGACCGTCAAACAGGGTTACCTGACCGCTGTCGTTAATACCACCCATGGTCAGCAGTTTCTTGATCTCAGCTTCGGTGGCACCGTCAAACGCCGGTGTTGCCATCGGTACGCCGTCTTTCAGATTGCCGGCCAGTTCCATGATCTCGGTGTCGCTCAGAGCATCCAGCTCCTCCTTCTTGCGACCCCCAACTTCATTATAGATTTCGTTCAGCAGATCCCGAACCTTCTGCACCGCGACCTGAGCTTCCAGCATCTCGTTGATGCGATCACCCAGACCTTTAGCGGCAGCACCAAAGTGCGTTTCCAGGACCTGTCCGACGTTCATCCGCGACGGAACACCCAGCGGGTTGAGGACGATATCGACCGGACGACCTTTCTCGTCGTAAGGCATATCTTCAACCGGCATGATGGCGGAGATAACACCCTTGTTACCGTGACGACCGGCCATCTTGTCACCGGGCTGAACGCGACGCTTAACCGCTACGTAGACCTTAACGATCTTCAGCACGCCAGGCGCCAGATCGTCGCCCTGCTGCAGCTTGCGCTTCTTGTCTTCGTACTTGTCATCCAGCTGCTGGCGACGCTCGGCCAGTTGCTCCTGAGCACGCTCCAGCTGCTCCATCAGCGCTTCATCGGCAACACGGATCTTGAACCAGTCAGAACGCTGCAGACCCTGCAGGTATTCGGCCGTGATGGTGTCACCCTTCTTCAGCTCGGGACCGCCATTAGCCGTTGCGCCAACCAGCGCTGCCTGCAGACGTTCGAAGGTCGCGCCTTCGACGATACGGAACTCGTCGTTAAGGTCCTTACGGATAGAGGACAGCTGTTCCTCTTCGATCTGGATGGCACGCTTGTCCTTCTCGACACCGTCACGGGTGAAGACCTGAACGTCGATAACAGTACCGCGGGTACCGGTCTTAACACGCAGGGAGGTATCCTTAACGTCGGATGCCTTCTCACCGAAGATGGCACGCAGCAGTTTTTCTTCCGGAGTCAGCTGAGTTTCGCCTTTAGGCGTCACCTTACCGACGAGGATGTCGCCGGGACCGACTTCGGCACCGATGTAGACCACACCGGACTCATCCAGCTTGGACAGAGCGCTCTCACCAACGTTGGGAATATCGGAAGTGATCTCTTCCGGCCCCAGCTTGGTATCACGAGCGACACAGGTCAGTTCCTGAATGTGAATGGTGGTAAAGCGGTCCTCTTCCACCACCCGCTCGGAGATCAGGATGGAATCCTCAAAGTTATAACCGTGCCAGGGCATAAAGGCGATACGCATGTTCTGGCCCAGCGCCAGCTCACCCATATCGACGGAAGGCCCGTCCGCCATAATGTCGTTGCGGGAAACCTTATCCCCCACCCTCACCAGCGGACGCTGGTTGATGCAGGTGTTCTGGTTAGAGCGCACGTACTTAGTCAGGTTATAGATGTCGACACCCGCTTCGCCGGCAACCAGTTCGTCGTCGCTGACGCGAACCACGATACGACCGGCGTCGACGGACTCGATTTCACCGCCACGGCGAGCGACCACACAGACGCCGGAGTCACGCGCTACGTTGCGCTCCATACCGGTTCCGACCAGCGGCTTCTGCGCTTTCAGGGTCGGTACTGCCTGCCGCTGCATGTTTGATCCCATCAGGGCCCGGTTAGCATCATCGTGCTCCAGGAACGGAATCAGCGAGGCTGCCACCGATACCACCTGACGCGGTGAAACGTCCATGGCGTCTACCCGTTCGGGCGGCATAACGGTAAATTCGTTCATATGACGAACCGCAACCAGGTCTTCGACCAGATTGTTGTTCTCGTCCAGCTTAGAGTTGGCCTGTGCGATCACACGCTCGGCTTCATCGATAGCGGACAGATATTCGATTTCATCGGTAACCTGACCATCAACCACTTTACGGTATGGACTTTCCAGGAAGCCGTAGTTGTTGGTGCGGGCGTATGTCGCCAGCGAGTTGATCAGACCGATGTTCGGACCTTCAGGGGTCTCGATCGGACAGACGCGGCCGTAATGAGTCGGGTGTACGTCCCGGACCTCAAAGCCGGCACGCTCACGGGTCAGACCGCCCGGGCCCAGAGCAGAGACACGACGCTTGTGTGTAATCTCGGACAGCGGGTTGTTCTGATCCATAAACTGAGACAGCTGGCTGGAACCGAAGAACTCTTTGATCGCGGCTGCGACCGGCTTGGCATTAATCAGATCCTGCGGCATCAGGCCATCAGACTCCGCCATGGACAGACGTTCACGGACCGCACGCTCAACCCGGACCAGACCGACGCGGAACTGGTTCTCGGCCATTTCACCGACGGAACGGACACGACGGTTACCGAGGTGGTCGATGTCGTCGACAATGCCTTTACCGTTCCGAATACCAATCAGGGTCTTCAGGACCTCAATGATATCTTCACGATCCAGGGTGCCTTCGCCGAGAATCTCTTCGCGACCCAGACGACGGTTGAACTTCATCCGACCCACTTCTGACAGGTCGTAGCGATCCAAGGTGAAGAACAGGTTCTGGAACAGGGCTTCGGCGGACTCTTTGGTCGGCGGCTCGCCCGGACGCATCATCCGGTAGATTTCTACCAGCGCTTCCAGCTGATTGCTGGTGGGGTCGATGCGCAGGGTATCGGACATGAACGGTCCGCAGTCCAGATCATTGACGTACAGAGTGTCAACGGTTTCAAACCCTGCATCAAACAGCGTTTCAACAATATCCGCGGTGATCTCGCTGTTGGTCTCAACCAGCACCTCGCCCGTGGCCGGGTGAACCAGATCATGAGCCAGTACCTTACCCACCAGGTATTCCCGGGGCACTTCCAGCTCGGTCAGGCTGGCCTTTTCCAGCTGACGGATATGGCGTGCGGTGATGCGACGGCCTTCTTCAACAACGACGTTTCCGTCGCCGTCCTTGAGATCAAAGCTGGCGGTCTCACCACGCAGACGTGCAGCCACCAGTTTCAGGCTGACTTTTTCGCCGCTGATAACAAAGCTGTCGGTTTCGAAGAAGGTATCCAGTACATCCTGACCGGTCAGGCCCAGCGCCCGCAGCAGGATAGTCGCCGGCAGTTTACGGCGACGGTCGATCCGGACAAAGACGTTGTCCTTGGGATCGAATTCGAAATCCAGCCAGGAGCCACGGTAAGGAATTACCCGGGCTGAATACAGCAGCTTACCGGAGGAGTGAGTCTTACCCTTGTCGTGGTCGAAGAAAACACCCGGTGAGCGGTGCAGCTGAGAAACGATAACACGCTCGGTACCGTTGATTACGAAGGTACCGTTTTCAGTCATCAGGGGCATCTCGCCCATGTAGACTTCCTGTTCCTTGATATCTTTAACCGCCTTGGTGGAAGAGTCACGGTCATAGATGATCAGGCGAACTTTAACTCGCAGTGGCGCTGCATAGGTAACACCCCGCAGCTGACACTCTTTTACATCGAAAGCAGGCTCACCGAGGCGATAACCCACGTATTCCAACGCTGCATTTCCGGAATATGAAACAATCGGAAACACGGACTTGAACGCAGCGTGCAAACCCACATCTTTCTTATCATCTGCTGATGCCGCACCGGTCTGTAAGAACTTGCGGTACGAATCGATCTGAATGGCCAGCAGGTAAGGCACATCCATTACATGAGGCAATTTACCGAAATCCTTTCGGATACGCTTTTTCTCTGTGAACGTGTAAGCCATCAGCATTCCCCAGCTTGTGCACCGAATTTAAAGACAGCGAGCGCATCGACAGTCGCCGTCAAAAGCCCAGTCGGGCCGAAAAAAGAGCCGTTACAACCAGAGCGACAGCCCTGACATTGCTAATCGTATAACGGCAAAAAGGCCGGTGATCTGAAATCACCGGCCATCTGCGTAAATTAGAGTATTACGCGTTGCTATACGCCATGGGCGCGGAGCAATTACTTAACTTCAACAGACGCGCCAGCTTCTTCCAGAGCTTTCTTGAGCTCTTCAGCTTCGTCCTTGCTGATGCCTTCCTTAACAGGAGCAGGAGCGCCGTCAACAACGCCCTTGGCTTCTTTCAGGCCCAGACCGGTAGCGGCACGAACGGCCTTGATGACGTTTACTTTCTTCTCACCGGCACCGGTCAGAATTACGTCGAACTCGGTCTTCTCTTCAGCAGCTGCGCCAGCTTCGGCACCACCGGCAACAGCAACGGCTGCAGCGGCAGAAACACCGAACTTCTCTTCCATGGCGGTAACCAGCTCAGCAACGTCCATTACAGACATTTCGGCGATAGCGTTGATGATATCTTCTTTAGTCAGAGACATGATTTAAATCCTGATATTCTGTAGAGCCAGAGGCTCGTTAAAATCTTTGTCCAGTCCGCCTGAATCAGGCAGCCTGCTGTTCTTTGTCGTCGCGAACGGCCGCCAGAGTGCGGACCAGCTTGCCAGCGGAAGCTTCTTTCATGACGCTCATCAGCTTGGCGATAGCTTCGTCGTAAGTTGGCAGACCTGCCAGCAGACCGACTTCTACCTTGTCGCCTTCGAAAGCCGCAGCTTTCAGCTCAAGCTTGTCATTGCTCTTGGCGAAATCCTTGAGGATGCGCGCGCCGGCACCCGGATGTTCGTTAGAGAATGCGATGATGCTAGGGCCTACGAGAGTGTCCTGCAGACACGCGTAGTCAGTGCCTTCAAGCGCACGGCGAGCCAGTGTGTTACGAACCACACGCAGCCACACACCGTTTTCACGCGCCTGCTTACGCAGCTCTGTCATATCAGTAACAGATACGCCACGAGAGTCAGCGATTACAGCTGACAGAGCACCCTTAGCAGCTTCCTGGACTTCAGCGACGATCGCTTTTTTGTCTTCGAGTCCTAATGCCACGTTATACTCCTGGATTCAAGCCACCGTCCCGCAGGACTGTGTGGCTTCATTACCCTTTTGCCTCTCCCGACGGGAGAGAACCAAGTACGATGCAGGATCCAGCGTTAAATTCTGAATCGGGTCACCGTCTGCGCAGGAAAATTAAGAGAAACCGGGCTACAGCCCTGCCGCTCACCTGCGGTCTTTGACAGTCTTCGCCATGCGAAGACCCCAAAGTTTCTGGCAATGACACCGCTGATCAACAGATACCGCGGCGTCATTCCGGACTGCCGCCGGAGCGACAGTCAGTAAATCAGATGTTCAGGGAAGCCTGATCAACAGCAAGCCCCGGCCCCATGGTCGTGGACAGGGTTACTTTCTTCAGGTAAACACCTTTGGAAGAAGCCGGCTTCATCTTCTTCAGATCAGCCATAAGCGCTTCCAGGTTCTGCTGGATAGCTGCGGCTTCAAAACCGACCTTACCCAGAGAAGCGTGGATAATACCGTTCTTGTCGGTACGGAAACGTACCTGACCGGCCTTAGCGTTATTAACGGCGGTAGTCACGTCCGGAGTCACGGTACCAACCTTCGGGTTCGGCATCAGACCACGCGGACCCAGGATCTGGCCCAGCTGACCGACAACACGCATAGCGTCAGGGGTTGCGATCACAACGTCAAAATCCAGGTTGCCACCCTTAACCTGCTCGGCCAGATCTTCAAAACCAACCACGTCAGCGCCGGCTGCAGTAGCGGCTTCAGCGTTTGCACCCTGAGCAAATACAGCGACACGAACGTCTTTACCGGTACCGTTAGGCAGTACGGTAGAACCACGTACAACCTGATCGGATTTACGAGGATCGACGCCCAGGTTCACGGCAACGTCAATAGACTCTTTAAACTTAACGGCGGAGATTTCAGCCAGCAGGCTTACCGCTTCTTCAATCGGGTAGAGCTTACCAGCTTCTACTTTCTCGGCGATTGCCTTTGCACGCTTAGTCAGCTTAGCCATTACTCTACACCCTCCACGTTCAGACCCATGCTACGAGCGCTGCCGGCGATGGTGCGAACAGCTGCGTCCATATCTGCAGCAGTCAGGTCAGCCATCTTGGTAGTTGCAATCTCTTCCAGCTGAGCGCGGTTAACAGTACCGACCTTCTCAGTGTTAGGACGCGCGGAACCGCTCTTCAGACCAGCGGCCTTCTTCAGCAGGATAGAAGCAGGCGGAGTCTTGGTGACGAAGGTGAAGCTGCGGTCAGCATATACAGTGATGACCACAGGAATCGGCATACCGGCTTCCATGGACTGTGTCGCCGCGTTGAAGGCCTTACAGAATTCCATGATATTAACGCCGTGCTGACCCAGAGCAGGACCAACAGGAGGGCTGGGATTTGCTTTACCAGCTGCGACCTGCAGCTTGATGTAAGCTTCTACTTTCTTTGCCATTACAATGGTTCTCCAGATGGGTTCAAACGCCTCTCGGCTCCCCAGTTACGACAAAACAGCAGATGGCCGAACCACCTGCTGCTTCTTTAAAAAACTGTGTTTTTAGTCTTTTTCGACCTGACTGAACTCAAGTTCAACCGGCGTCGAACGACCGAAGATCAGCACTGCTACCTGCAGGCGATTCTTCTCGTAATTAACCTCTTCAACCACACCATTGAAGTCCGCAAAAGGTCCATCAATAACACGCACCATTTCACCAGCTTCAAACAGAGTCTTCGGACGCGGCTTATCAACACCCGCCTCAACGCGCTGAAGAATAGCGTCGGCTTCTTTCTCGGTGATCGGCGCCGGCTTATCCGCAGTACCGCCGATAAAGCCCAGCACCCGGGAGGTACCTTTGACCAGATGCCAGGAGGCGTCATTCATTTCCATCTGCACCAGCACATAGCCGGGATAGAACTTACGCTCACTCTTACGCTTCTGACCAGCACGCATCTCAACAACCTCTTCGGTGGGAACCAGAATCTCACCAAACAGGTCCTGCATCTCGTGCAGCTCAATACGTTCTTTCAGCGAACGCATTACATGCTTTTCATAGCCTGAATAAGCATGAACGACATACCAACGTTTGCTCACGAAAGAACCCCTTAACCAATTACGCCGGATACCATCCAGCTCAGCAGCGAATCAATAGCCCAGAGCATCAGACCGACCAGCAGCACAACCACAACGACAATAGCGGTTGTCTGAACGGTCTCCTGACGCGTTGGCCAGACCACTTTGCGAATCTCGTTTTTCGCCTCTCTGAAGAGATCAAAAAACGCCTTACCCCTGGCCGTCTGCAGCGAGATAAGACCCGCCACCAGCGCAACAGCCAGCAGCGCCAGCACACGATACAACAGCGACTGGTCAGAATAGTAGGAATTACCGACGACGCCTGCCGCAACCAGCAGCGCCACGACAATCCACTTCAATGAATCGAGCTTGGATTCACCGGAATCAGCTTTCGCATTCATGCGATGGGGCCTCGTATCAGACAGAATCGACAGAAATGCCGACCCTCGGACAAGTGCCATCTTTCAGTTAAAAATCAAGAATCTGAAAGATGGCAGGCCAGGAGGGACTCGAACCCCCAACCTGCGGTTTTGGAGACCGCTGCTCTGCCAATTGAGCCACTGGCCTGTCACAATGGGACGCAAATTATATCCACGCCCCACACCCAATGCAACCGTCTTTTACGGACAATTGCGATAAAGGCGACCTTTATTCAATAACTTTGGCAACAACACCGGCACCGACGGTACGACCACCTTCACGAATCGCGAAACGCAGCCCCTCATCCATCGCAATCGGAGCGATCAGACTGACTGTCATCTGAACGTTATCGCCAGGCATTACCATTTCTACGCCTTCAGGAAGCTCACAGGCGCCGGTGACATCAGTAGTACGGAAGTAGAACTGAGGACGGTAGCCTTTGAAGAACGGAGTATGACGACCACCTTCATCTTTACCCAGCACATAAACTTCTGCCTCGAAGTGAGTATGCGGGGTAATAGAACCCGGAGCAGCCAGAACCTGACCACGCTCAACTTCGTCACGCTTGGTACCACGCAGCAGAACACCAACGTTCTCACCGGCACGACCTTCATCCAGCAGCTTGCGGAACATTTCAACACCAGTACAGGTAGTCTTGGTGGTCTCTTTGATACCAACGATCTCGACCTCTTCACCAACCTTGATGACACCGCGCTCCACACGACCGGTAACAACGGTACCACGACCCTGGATGGAGAATACGTCCTCGATAGGCATGATGAATGCACCATCGATCGCACGCTCAGGCTCAGGGATATAGCTGTCCAGAGTTTCTACCAGCTTCTTAACAGCGGTAGTACCCATTTCGTTGTCATCTTCGCCGTTCAGAGCCATCAGGGCAGAACCCGGAATGATCGGAGTGTCGTCACCTGGGAATTCGTACTCGGACAACAGGTCACGCAGCTCCATGTCGACCAGCTCCAGCATCTCAGCGTACTCTTCGCTGTCAGCGCCACCACAGTCTTCGGCCAGCAGGTCCGCTTTGTTCAGGAACACAACGATGTAAGGTACACCGACCTGACGAGACAGCAGGATGTGCTCACGAGTCTGAGGCATAGGGCCGTCAGTCGCACCACACACCAGGATCGCGCCGTCCATCTGCGCGGCACCGGTGATCATGTTCTTAACGTAGTCAGCATGCCCCGGGCAGTCTACGTGGGCATAGTGACGATCAGGAGAATCGTATTCAACGTGAGAAGTCGCGATGGTGATACCACGCTCGCGCTCTTCAGGAGCATTATCGATCTCATCGAAATTCTTCAGCTCACCACCCCAGACTTCGGCACACACGCGAGTCAGGGCAGCAGTCAGAGTCGTCTTACCATGATCGACGTGACCGATAGTGCCTACATTGACATGGGGTTTTGTACGTTCGAAAGTTTCCTTAGCCATTACGCCTCTCCGGAGTCGTGAAGATTTAAAAGGTACAGATTTATCGGAAGACAAATGCAACAAAGGGCAGATATATCGCTATATCTGCCCTCAGACTGCTGTCAGCTATGGAATGGAGCTCCAGGGCGGATTTGAACCGCCGACCTCACCCTTACCAAGGGTGTGCTCTACCCCTGAGCTACTGGAGCCCAATTCCATAGTTGACATGTTGGAGCGGGTAGCGGGAATCGAACCCGCATCATCAGCTTGGAAGGCTGAGGTAATAGCCATTATACCATACCCGCATTAGCTAATTACCAGATCGAATGGTGGTGAGGGGTGGATTCGAACCACCGAAGCTCGCGCGTCAGATTTACAGTCTGATCCCTTTGGCCACTCGGGAACCTCACCGCACGATCGATCTAATGAGCCTTAGCTCTTCCTGATTCAAATGGTGCCGGCACCAAGAGTCGAACTCGGGACCTACTGATTACAAGTCAGTTGCTCTACCAACTGAGCTATGCCGGCTCTGTCTGAGTCAGGAGGCCGAAATCTTACTCAGGGTCCCTGGCGGATGCAACCCCTTCGCATACTTTTTTTTCACTTTTTAGTCCGCCGCCCGATTCCATAAAGTCGGCCATCCAGACCGCAACTTCTGACTGCGAATCTTTTATTTTCAGTTCAATGACATACCATGGCTGCGGCTGTGTCTGCTCTGAAATCTCAATTCCATAAGACTGAGCTTTGAGCGCATCATAAAGCGCCATCGCCAGACTTCGATTCTGATAATGCCCCAGAGACAGCTGCCCTTTCAGGGGTCCCTGGCGAATCTCCGAAACCTCGAGACCACTTGACTGCAGACGCTCCAGCAGCTGCTGACGCTCACGGACATTCTCCGGTGCACGGATATAGACCTGATAATCCGGAGCCGTCCGCTGAACCGGTCTGACTTCTGCCAGCGTCCCGACCGGCATTTGCGACTGCTGAAACTGTCGAGCCGCCGAAACGCTGTCGAAATCACCAATCACAAAGCAACCGCTCAGCGACGACGCGGCCTGCTTCGACTGCTCCACAGCTGCCTGCGGGGCCTTCCGTAGCGGTAACTTCAGCTTCACCTCCGATAACAGCCGCAACGAATCCACCTCTACACCGCTGAATTCAGTACGACCTGCCAGGCGATTGCGCATATCCTGCTCCTGCTGAAACCAGGCGAATAAGGCAATATTCAGTACCAGCAAAATCAGGAAGAACCAGCGCAAGTTCGCTTCTCCTCTGCAGAATCTCCATTATCCCCGAGCAACAACACACCGCAACCCAGGCTCAGGGCAGCACAAATTCAAGACCATCCAGCACCAGCTCAGGACAGTAATCACCCTGCCCGGCTGATTGCCGGAAGCTGTCACCATCGCCACCGGTAACCAGTAACGCGGCATCATCCCCGAGCAGCCGCCGGTAATCACTGACAATCCGGGCCGCCAGCGCATCCAGCAACAGACAGATACCATGATCAACCGCCTCTTCGGTACTGCGCCCCGGCGCACTGTTCTGCCAGTTACCGGCCGCAGACGACACCAGCACCCGACTGGTATTTTTCAGCAACCCGGTTCGCATCAGCCGCAGGCCCGGGATGATATAGCCACCGAGGTGGACGCCCTGGCCATCAACATAATCAACTGTGATGGCACTGCCGCAGTCCACTACACAGCAAGCTCTGCGACTGCGCCTGTAGCCCGCAATCATAGCCAGCCAACGATCGACCCCCATTCGGGAAGGATCCTGATAGCTGTTGCTAACTCCCGCGGCCCGGGCCGAAGTCTTCGCGATCTCAGCCTCCAGTCCCCAGCACTGCCTGACCCGGCTGATGATCGCCAGCTGCAGCTCGTTGTCAGCAACCGATGCGATTCGCACCCGGGAAGGAGTTAACCCGGCACACATCTGATCGAAGCCGTCACTGGTCAGCTCAGCCGTCAGCCACTGGCCGCGCCGCTCTTCACACCGCCACTTAATAAACGTGTTGCCGATATCGAGATCCAGGATCATTCCATAGCCCTCAGACTCAGCTCGCCCCCGTGAAAAGCCCGCACCCCTTCCTTTGTCTCCAGCAGCAACGCCCCATTCTCATCGACACCGCGCTCAACACCTTCAATCCTCACAGTCTGAGTCTGCAGGCAGATCTGCCGATCTGCATAGGCATCCCGCGCGGACCATGCCTCCCGAAACGGTGTGAAGCCCTGACGGGAAAACTGCTCCAGCAGCGGTAGCAATTGATTCAGCACGGCGGCCAGCAGCTGGTTACGATCCACCGGCCGACCGAGACTACGGCTGACATCGGTCCAGGGCTGATCGATCTGTCCGGCTTCCTCATCCGGCATCGAGACATTAATACCGACACCGATAACGACCTGACAGAGTCCGGACGCATCACCGGTCATCTCCAGCAGAATACCGGCCAGCTTACGCCCATCATAAAGAATATCGTTCGGCCACTTCAGTCCCGCCCCCTGCAGCCCCATGTCCTCGAGGCCGCGGACTATAGCCAGCCCCACTGCCAGACTGAGCCCTTCCAGCGAAGCAGCACCTTCGCTGAAACTCCAGCTGAGGGAAAAGTAGAGATTGCGGGCAAACGGACTGATCCAGGGACGACCGCGCCGGCCTCTGCCGGCAGTCTGCCGTTCGGTCAGATAAAGACAACCCTGGCCCCGCCCCTGCTGCAGCCCCTGCATCGCCGTGGCATTAGTGGATTCGCTGCTCAGTTGCAGATCGATATGCTGAAGCCGGGCTGCAACCGTGCTGTCCAGCAAAGCACCCAGCTGAACGGAATCCAGCAGGTTCAGACCGCCGGGAATACGATATCCGCGACCTCTGACCGAATAATGGTCAACACCCAGCGCTTCCAGTTTTTTAAGCTGCTTCCAGACCGCGCTGCGACTGACGCCCAGTCGCTCTCCAAGCTCTTCACCGGAATGAAACTGGCCGTCGGCGAGTACTGCGAGCAGACGTTCAAGACTCATTGACGCCTTCCCGACGGTCAAGTACCAGAAAACTGTAGTTATAGGGGTTGGCCTCATCGGCCTCAAAATCTTCCCGCGCCACCTCCTGCCATTGCGCCGGACTGAAGGCGGGGAACCAGGCGTCACCTTCCACCAGATCGTGCACCTGAGTCAGATAAAGCCGTTGCGCCAGCGGCAGCGCCTGCTCATAAAGCTGCGCACCACCGATAATCATTGCCTCGTCGCAGCCGTTGATAAGCGCCTGAGCTTCTGCTTTATCAATCGCTGCGGCCAGATCATGTACCACTTCAATGCCCTCGGCACTGTATCCCCGATTGCCGGTAACAATAATATTGGTGCGCCCCGGCAGCGGCCGTCCGATCGACTCAAAAGTCTTACGACCCATAATGATCGGCTTACCCATAGTCACCGACCTGAAGTATCTGAGATCCTCCGGCAGATGCCAGGGCAGTTTATTATTGCGTCCTATCACACGATTCTGTGACTGTGCGACGATTACCGCCAGCTTCATGAAGCCCCCGAAACAGCTGTTGCTCAATAACAGTATGAATTGCGGCAGTGTATGCCCTGAAACCCCGTGCTGGCAATGGCCAGACCGGGCAACATCGAAAACCAGCCTCTACACTGAACAGAACAGCCCCCTGTCAGACCGGAGATCAGGCAACACACGGCCGCTTATTGAATTCGGAATACTGGTCCCCCTACGCTCCCGGGCTGCACGGCAAGAGCCTCGGGGAAGAATCGGAAGGACTTATGCTGGAACTGCAGCTCTTAGCCCTGCTACTGATTGTTAATGGCATCCCGGTATTTACCAGCCGGCTGCTGGGGCAGCTGAACAGACCCCTTGACGGTGGCCTGCGACTGGCCGATAAGCGCCACCTGTTCGGACCGTCAAAAACCCTGGGTGGCCTTGTCGCGGCATTGCTGATCACGCCGCTGATCGCCCGAGTGATGGGGTTCGACTGGGAGTTCGGGATCGGGTTCACCATGCTTGCTATGCTCGGAGACCTGATCTCCAGTTTCATTAAGCGGCGGCTGGGAATGGCGTCCAGCAGTCGCAGCTACGGTGTCGACCAGATTCCCGAATCGCTGCTGCCGCTGTTGTTCTGCAGTTACCAGATCGCCCTTGAAGGGGCGCAGATCCTGCTGGTCATGGCGATGTTCTTTATCACCGTACTGCTATTGTCGAAACTGCTGTACCGGCTGCGAATAAAGAATCGCCCTTACTGAACAGGCCCGCACTATCCACCGGCGTGCAACTGGTGCAGCACGATTTCGGGGGGACAGTTAAAGCGCACAGGCAGCACCGAGGTTCCTATCCCTCGCGAGGTATAACCCCGCATCCCGCCATAACTCCAGGAGCCACGACCATATACCCGCGGGCAGTTCGCTTCAAGGATCACCGGAATACCACCGGGCAGGCAGATCTGACCACCGTGGGTATGACCGCAGAACATCAGATCGAACCCGGCATGAGCGGCCTGACGATAGATCTCTGGCGTGTGAGAGAGCAGAATCCCAAATGCATGCGGCGGAATCCCTTCCCGCGCCTTTTCCAGATTATCCACCCGGTAGTAGTGAGCATCGTCTACACCGGCCATATAGAGACACTGGCCGTCCCGCTCCAGCATCACCGACTCGTTCAGCAGCAGGCGGATGCCCAGGGCCTCCATCGCCGGCACCATGCTGATACTGTCATGATTGCCCAGCACAGCGTATGCGGCGACACCTCCAAGCTGATCAACCAACCGCTTAAACACGGGAAGCAGCTGCTCGAACGAGCCGGTGGTCGAAGCCCGGTAATCGCCGGTCAACACACAGAGATCATAATCAAGCTCTGCCACCCGCCGAATCATCTCCTCAGTAGTCTCGGCATCCATATCCAGATGAAGATCACTGAGATGCAGCAGCGTCAGGCCATCAAACGCAGCCGGCAGCCCCTTCAGCGCCACCCGGTTACGCGCCACCTCAATCCTGCGCGCATTTCGATTACCACGACCGTAGAGCCCACTCACTTTCAGCCCGAACTTCAGGGCCCGGTGAATGAAACGGGAATTTTCAAGATGCAGTACGTTCAGCCCGCCTCCGAAAACATGTTGAGGCGCCCCCTCAATTCCAAGACGCTGCTTCAGATGCACGGGCCCGACCCGCTGCTCAAGCGACTTAACACTGGAACCATCCATGCCGACCTCATCTTATGCGTTCAGGCTGAAGGTAAGTATATCCAGAGATGGCAGCGACAGCCTGATAACCGGGACTTTTATCCACAGCCACAACCGCACGGCGTCGGAAATGGCAGAGCGGCCGGCAGCCGAAACAGGAGGTCAGCGCGTAACGCCCCTCAGCCCGGGCCAACGCCCATTCCCGCCCCCAGCACCTCACGGCGACCCGAAGGCGGATTTTCGGTGGTCAGCTAGACCGCCACAGGGGCCGGAATATGGGGATGTGACTGATAACCCTGCAGCTCGAAATCCTCAAAGCGGAATCCGAAGATATCACGGCATTGCGGATTGATTTTCATACCCGGCAACGGCCGGGGCTCACGCTGTAACTGCAGGTCCGCCTGTTCAAGATGATTGGAATACAGATGGGCATCGCCGAAGGTATGAATAAATTCACCGGGCTGCAGGTCACAGACCTGAGCGACCATCATGGTCAGCAGGGCATAGGAGGCGATGTTGAACGGCACGCCGAGAAAAATGTCGGCACTGCGCTGATAGAGCTGACAGGACAGCCGTCCGTCGGCCACATAAAACTGAAACAGAGTATGACAGGGCGGTAACGCCATACGGTTTACCTCAGGCACATTCCATGCACTGACGATCAGCCGTCTGGAATCAGGGGTATTGCGAATCTGCTCAATCAGCATAGCGATCTGATCGACGGTACTACCGTCAGGCGCCGGCCAGCTGCGCCACTGATGGCCGTACACAGGTCCCAGCTCACCGTTTTCATCGGCCCACTCATTCCAGATCGACACCCCATTGTCGTTCAGGTATTTAATATTGGTGTCACCCTGTAAAAACCACAGCAGTTCATGAATGATCGATTTCAGGTGGCACTTCTTCGTGGTGACCAGCGGAAAGCCCTCGGCCAGATCGAAACGCATCTGGTAGCCAAAAACGCTCAGAGTACCGGTACCGGTACGGTCTCCCTTGAAGGTACCGTTTTCACGGACGTGACGCATCAGATCCAGATACTGCCGCATATCAGCGTTTCTCCATCTTCTCAGCAGAGTGTCGATTATAAGCAAGCCAGCACAGCACCATACCGGCAGCAATCATCGGTGTCGACAGCAGCTGGCCCATGGTCAGCCAGTCGAAGGCGATATAGCCCAGCTGGGCATCGGGCTGACGGAAGAATTCGACGATAAATCGAAAGCAACCGTAGCCGATCAGAAACACCCCCGAGACCGCCATAGCCGGTCGCGGCCTGGATGAAAACAACCACAGCAGGGTAAACAGAGCCACCCCTTCAAGGGCAAACTGGTAGAGCTGCGACGGATGCCGGGCCAGATCGTCAGCCCTTGGAAATACCATCCCCCAGGGGACATCGGTGGCGCGCCCCCAGAGCTCACCGCCGATAAAGTTGCCAATCCGACCGGCGCCCAGCCCCACCGGCACCAGCGGCGCGGTGAAATCCGCGACTTCAAAAAAGCTCTTGTGATATTTACGACCGAACCACCAGAAGGCGACCAGCACACCGATCAGGCCGCCATGGAAGGCCATCCCCCCCTCCCAGATGCGGAATAACCACAGCGGATCGGCGATAAACTGCTCGAAGTTATAGAACACCACATAGCCAAAGCGACCACCGAGAATAACACCGACGGCACCGAAAAAGATCAGGTCCGAGACCTGCTCTTTAGTCCAGTTGGAACCAGGACGCCCTGCCCGCCAGGTTGCCAGCCACCAGGCACCGGCAAAACCGATCAGATACATCAGCCCGTACCAGTGAATCTTCAGCGGTCCCAGCTCAAGAGCGATCGGGTCGATCTGCGGATAGACCAGCATAACGTTGAAACTCCGTTATCAGTAGCTCATCAGGAAGCGGGTGCCGACCACCACCAGCAACAACGCGAAAATCCTGCGCAGAATATGAGCCGGCAGCCGATGGGCCAGCCTGGCGCCATATCGGGCAA
This sequence comes from Motiliproteus sp., assembly GCA_965230185.1. GTDB lineage: Bacteria > Pseudomonadota > Gammaproteobacteria > Pseudomonadales > Balneatricaceae > Motiliproteus. Next base: position 248,979 of record OZ245995.1, on the reverse strand, counting down.
ACACAGAGCTGGTGATAATGATGCCGACGAACGCCGGCAGATAGACATAACCCAGACTCCACTCCATCAGCTGAGGATGATTCCAGCCTTCCTGGATATTGGTCAGCGCCCCCATCAGGGCAATAGGCAGGCCACAGGCGGCAGAAGTTCCCACCGCCTGCTGAATTCTGACATTGTTGAAGGTCAGATACGGCACCGTCATGGTACCGCCACCGATACCGAATATGGCCGAAGCCCAGCCGATAAAGCTGCCAGCAATACCCAGCACCGGCTTACCGGGCACATCACGGCTGGGCGCAGGTTTCAGCCCGAAGGCCATCTGGATGGCGACACAGATGGCAAAACAACCGATAATCAGTTTCAGGCTGGAGCCGCTGAGGCTGCCGGCCGTTTTGACACCGACGATTGCTCCCAGGCAGATCCCCGCCGCCAGCGGCCAGAACAGCGGCCATAGCACCCCCTGCTTTTTATGGTGGGCGCGAACCGAGCTGAGGGACGTTACGATGATGGTTGCCAGCGAGGTACCAATCGCCACATGGGTCAGTACTTCCGGGGACATTCCCTGCAGCTCAAAGCTGAAGATCAGGACCGGCACGATAATCAGGCCACCACCAATACCAAACAGCCCGGCTGTCAGACCGGCACAGGCACCCAGCAGCAGATAGGAGATCAACAGTAATAACAAGGGCTCGACCTGTATTTGAGTCACTTACGGGAGCCCGGTATTATCCAACAAGCCGCTGTCAAACACGAGCCCCAATTGGGAGACGCTTATGTGCCTGATTCTGTTCGCTTATCAGGTCCACCCCGAGTACCGGCTGGTGGTCGCCGCCAACCGCGACGAGTTCTACCGGCGCCCCACCGCCAGCGCCGGTTTCTGGTCCGACTGCAGCCGGGTACTGGCCGGTCGCGACCTTGAGCAGCAGGGCACCTGGCTGGGGGTAAGCCGCCAGGGCCGCTTTGCCGCCGTCACCAATGTCCGCAATGGCTTCGCCACCCGCGATCCTGAGCACCGCTCCCGCGGCGACCTGACCCGAAACTACCTCTGCAGCGATATCAGTCCGGAAGACTATCTGTGCCGGCTGACGGCGAGCCATACCGAATATCCGGGCTACAACCTGCTCGCAGGCGATCGCCAGTCACTCTGGTACTGCACCAATCAGACCGACGGCTCCGGTCTGCCGGTGCATAAGAAACTGGTACCGGGCATCTACGGACTCAGCAACGGTTACCTTGACAGCCCCTGGCCAAAACTCCAGCGCGGAAAAGAACAACTCCGTCAGGCGCTGGACCACCCGATCCCGGACCACCAGCGGCTGTTGACGCTGTTGTCCGACAACTTTAGTCCGGAGGATGAAGCGTTGCCGGACACCGGCGTCAGCCTGGAATGGGAACGCAAACTGGCCCCCTGCTTTATCCGGACGGAGGATTACGGCACCCGGGCATCAACCCTGGTACTGGAACGCTATGACGGGACGCTGGAATTTATCGAGCAGAATTTTGATGCCGGAGGCCCGACCGAACGACGGGAATTTCGGATCGACGCCTCCTGACCGCTCAGGATGGCCGGTGATTGGGCATTGTCGGTTTTGCCAGATGACCGAGACCGGCCTCCTGCATCATGTCAGCGATGCAGCTCTGAATTTCTTCCGGATTATCGAGATCCATCACCGCCTTCAGCAGATCCGCGACCTGCTCAGTGGTCACCCCCCGAACCGCCGATTTAACCCGCGGCAGGTTGGTTGAATTCATCGACAGCACGTCATACCCCATGGCGATCAGCAGCAGTGCGCCACCGGGGTCGCCCGCCATTTCACCACAGATACTGACCTGCACATCCTCTTTGTGAGCCTCCTCGACGATGTAATGCAGGGCCTGCAGCACCGCCGGATGGTAGGAACAGTACAGCCCCGCAACCCGTGGATTGTTGCGGTCGACGGCCAGCAGATACTGCGTCAGATCGTTACTGCCGACCGAAATAAAATCGACCCGTCGGGCAAAGTCCCTGACCCGGTAGGCGGCAGCCGGAACCTCCACCATCACCCCGATCTCCGGCTGCACGATCTCATGGCCCTCATCAATCAGTTCCATATAGGCCTGATTGATCAGCGCCACACTCTCGTCGATCTCCTTTATGTTGGAAACCATCGGCAGCAGGATCCGCAGATTGTCCAGCCCCTCGCTGGCCATCAGCATGGCCCGCACCTGGACCAGGAAGATCTCGGGGTGATCGAGGGTCACCCGAATACCCCGCCAGCCCAGAGAAGGATTCTCCTCCTCAATCGGAAAGTAGGGCAGTGATTTATCACCGCCGATATCCAGCGTCCGCATCGTTACCATACGGGGCGCAAATGGCTCCAGCTGCTTGCGATAACTGATCTGTTGTTCCGCCTCACTGGGAAAGAACTGCTTGATCATAAAGGGCACTTCAGTACGGTACAGGCCGATCCCCTCGGCTCCGCGATCCAGCGACAATGCGACGTCGGTAGCCAGCCCGGTATTCACCCACAGCGGTACCACATGGCCATCGACGGTGACCGAGGGCAGATCCCGAATCGCCTCAAGTCCTTTGCTGAGCTGCTGCTCCTCGTGAAGGATATCGATATAGAAACTGCGCATTTCCGTGGAAGGGTTAGCAAACACCCGGCCCGAATAACCATCCAGAATCAGCTGTTTGCCATGGATCTGCGTAGCGGGCAGATCGACCACCCCCATCACCGTCGGAATGCCCATAGAGCGGGCCAGAATGGCGGCGTGGGAGTTCCCGGAACCCATCACCGAAACCAGTCCGATCAGTTTCTCAGTGGGCACCTCACCCAGCATGGCGGGGGTGATCTCTTCGGCCACCAGGATGGTATCGTCCGGGAAATTCACCGGCGTCGAGGCCCCCTCCTGTTGCATCTTGGACAACACCCGACGCCCCAGGTCACGGATGTCGGTCGCTCGCTCCCGCAGGTAGGGATCTTCCATCATATTGAACTGCTGTACGTGGTTCTGGACCACCTGCCTCAGGGCGCCGGGCGCCCACTGCCCCTGGCGGATCCGATCTTCGACTTCTCCGGCCAGGGCATTGTCATCCAGCATTCGCAGATAGACATCGAACAGCGCCTGATCTTCACCTTTCAGACGCCGGGCCAGGCTGCGGCCAACGACTCGGATATCGTTGCGGACCTTCTCCAGTGCATGGCGAAAATGCTCCAGCTCGCTGTCCACATCGTCACTGTCCTGATCCGGCACGGCGTCCAGATCCGCCGGCGGGGCAATGACCACCGCGGTACCGATCGCCACCCCCATAGCACCGGCCACCCCGTCGAACTTTGCATCGTTGCGAACCTTACTGCTGTCCGGCCCGACACTGATACCACCGGTAACCTCGGCATGGGCGATGACTCCGGCCAGCTGCGCTGACATGGTGACCAGGAAGGCCTCTTCGCTCTCATCAAAGCGGCGCCGGGTCTTCTGTTGAACCACCAGCACCCCCAACACCTTGCGCTGGTGAATGATCGGCACGCCGAGAAACGCGTGAAACTGCTCTTCGCCGGTTTCCATGACGTAGTGATAGGAGGGGTGAACGGAAGCATCTTCGAGATTGATCGGCTCGGCGCGATCAACCACCTTGCCCACCACCCCTTCGGAGGGGGACAGGCTGACCTGACCGACGGCGCTGGGGTTCAGCCCCTCGGTAGCCATCAGCACATAATGCTCAGTTTTGGGATCAAACAGATAGACCGAACAGACCTGGGTCTTCATCGCTCGCTGAACGCGGCGCACGATAATGTCCAGTGCCGAAGACAGATCCTTTGCGGCATTTACTTCCTGGACGACCTTGCGCAGCATCTCTAGCATAGTTCTTACCCTGAACCCTGAATTCCCGTTCCCTGAGAAACTGAGCCGGTCAGCCGGACATGGCGGGTAACCAGCTCCTTAAGAGCACTGCGATAGACCTCCCGCTTGAAGGAGACCACCTGGCCCAGCGGATACCAGTAGCTGACCCAGCGCCAGTCGTCGAACTCCGGTTTCTCGGACTGATCCACCGATACCGAACGGTCATCTGACAACAGTCGCAACAGGAACCATTTCTGTTTCTGGCCGATGCAGACCGGATGGGAGTGGTGACGAATCATCCGCCTCGGCAGCCGGTACCGCAGCCAGCCACGGGTGCAGGAAACGATCTCGACATCGGCCGGATTGAGCCCCACTTCCTCTTTCAGTTCGCGGTACAGCGCCTGCTCAGGCGTCTCGTTGTCATTGATTCCGCCCTGAGGAAACTGCCAGGCATCCTGCCCGACCCGGCGTGCCCACAGCACCTGTCCCAGACCGTTGGTCAGGATAATGCCGACATTGGGGCGAAAGCCGTCTGAATCAATCACGTAGCAATACTCAGGTTACAATAACAATCTATTGTTCCATACTTTTGACGTTTCACCAATCGCCACTTTGCCAAAACCGGGATTGCCAGCCCGGCCACCAGTCTCTATGCTGTGGCGACCATTTCCACGACCGAATATCTGGCTGAAGGAGCTCCCATTGAGTCTGGCAATTTTTGATCTGGACAACACCCTCATCGGCGGCGACAGCGACCACCTCTGGGGGGAATTTCTGGTTGAACAGGGGATCGTCGATTCCGACCAGTTCCGGGAAACCAATGACCGTTTTTACGAAGACTACAAACGGGGCGAACTGGATATCCTTGCCTACCTGGCCTTTGCCCTGGAACCGCTGACCCGCTTTGACCCGGAACAGCTGGCCGAACTGCACCGGCGATTTATGACCACCAGCATCGAACCGATTATGCTCCCGAAAGCTCAGGCCCTGCTGCAGAAGCACCGGGATCGCGGTGACTTTCTGCTGATCATCACCGCCACTAACCGCTTTATTACCGGCCCTATCGCCGAGTATCTGGGGGTCGACGATATTCTCGCCTCAGAACCGGAAGTGATCGACGGCCGTTATACCGGGCGCATCAGTGGCACGCCCTGCTATCAGGACGGTAAAGTGATGCGGCTGCAGGCATGGCTGCAAGCCCGCGACATGGATCTCAGGGACAGCTATTTCTACAGCGATTCCCACAACGACATCCCACTGCTGCAGGAGGTGGACCATCCCGTGGCCGTGGATGCCGATGAACAGCTTCATGCCCTGGCCCTGGAACAGGGCTGGCCCAGTATCAGCCTGCGGGACTGAATCAGGGGCAGGGATTGGGGTGATCCCGGTGGATCGCTTCGATGGCCTCCAGCAGCTCGGAATCCGGCGCCACCGTGACACTCTCCAGGTTGCTCTGCAGCTGCTCCAGACTGGTCGCACCGATAATATTGCTGCCGACAAAGGCTCTGCTGTTCACGAACGCCAGCGCCATCTGGTTCGGCTGCATCCCCCACTCCGCAGCCAGTGCCGCATAGCGGGACGTCGCCTCAATACCGGCGTCGGTGAGGTAGCGGGCGTAATGGGGATAGAGGGTCAGTCGTGCACCGGCCGGCCGCTGATCGTCGAGGTATTTACCGGTCAGAGTTCCGAACGCCAGCGGCGAATAGGCCAGCAGATCCACCCGCTCCCGCAGCATCACCTCTGACAGCCCCACCTCCAGGGTTCGATTAAGCAGATTGTAGGGATTCTGCACCGAGACCATGCGCGGCAGACTATGCTTCTCTGACAGCGCCAGATAGCTCATCAGCCCCCAGGGGGATTCGTTGGAAACACCGACCTGACGGACCAGCCCCTCTTCCACCAGCTCGTTCAGAGCCTGCAGCGACTCCAGCAGCGGCGTACCGTCCTGTTCCGGGCGGTGGTTGTAGTCCAGCTGACCAAAGAAATTAGTCGCACGATCCGGCCAGTGCAGCTGATAGAGGTCGATGTAGTCGGTGCCAAGCCGCTGCAGGCTGCCTTCTATGGCCGCCCGGATGTTGTGCCTGTCCAGCCGCATATTATTACGGATATAGGAGACGAAGGCGCCGGGACCGGTTACTTTGCTGGCAATAATCATCTGCTCCCGATTGCCCCGCTTGCGCAGCCAGCTGCCGATATAACGCTCGGTCATCCCCTGGCTGTCTGCTGCCGGCGGTATCGGATACATCTCTGCGGTGTCGAGGAAATTCACCCCGCGAGAGAAGGCATAATCCAGCTGCTGATGGGCCTCTGCTTCGGAGTTCTGGCCACCCCAGGTCATGGTACCCAGGCAGATGCGGCTGACCTGAAGATCGCTGCTACCCAACTGACGATATTCCATCACGACTCCCTCCTTCAGAAACGCTTAACCCTGGTATCCACAATCGACAACAACAGGCCGCAGCCGGGCGACCAAACGGGAAAACAGTGCATTCAGCAGCCGCAGGAAACGCTCCGGGTCAGGTCCCTGCGTCCCGCCCCCCGACTCACGGAGCAGGCAGCAACCCGAGGCGGCAGCTGTGCATACCGCCCCACCGTCACTGTTCACCCGTCGTTAAGCGGGCAGCACCCGAACAAAGAACGACTTCAGGTAATCAGTTTCCGGAATCGCCGGATGGATCGGATGATCCGGCCCCTGATGCCCCTGTTCGATAATCTGCGCCTGACGGTCCAGTTTACGGCTGGAAGCGCGAATAATATCCACCAGCCGCTCCCGCTGCAGATGCATGGAACAGGAGGCAGAGACCAGCAGCCCGTCTTTTTCCAGCAACCGCATAGCCAGCTGATTAATGCGCTCGTATGCCTGTTCGCCGTTGCGGATATCCTTGCGCTTCTGAATAAAGGCCGGCGGATCGACCACCACCACATCAAAACGCTGGCCATCCTCTTTCAGCTGACGCAGGCTGTCGAAGGCATCTCCCTGCAGGGTACTTACCCGTTGCTGCTGCTCATTGATCGCGGCCGCTTCGGCCACCACATCCAGTGCCTGCTGAGAAGCATCGACACAGGTAACTTCGGCGGCCCCGGCCGTCGCCGCCTGCAAGCCCCAGCCTCCGACATAACTGAACACATCCAGCACCCGCTTATCCTGAACATAATTCTGCAGGCGGGCGCGATTCATACGGTGATCGTAAAACCAGCCGGTTTTCTGACCACTGTGGACCGGTGCCAGCAGGCAGGTACCGTTTTCAATCAGCGACACCAGTTCCGGCACCTCACCCAGCGCCACCTCGACGTAGCTTTCCAGCCCTTCCGCCCGGCGCATCTTGCCGTCATTTTTAACCATCACGGCAGCGGGTTTAACCACCTGCTCGAGCGCCAGCAGCACTGAGGATTTCAGCGTCTCCATACCGGCGGTTGAAATCTGCACCACCAGCACATCACCGAAGCGATCCACCACCAGCCCCGGCAAGCCGTCGCTGTCACCGTATACCAGCCGGTAATAGGGTTCGGAAAAACAACGCTGGCGCAACGACAGGGCAATTTTAAGCCGGTGGATCAGCAGCGATTTATCCATCACCACCTTAGCATCACGGCTGACCAGCCGGCCGCAGATCAGGTTGTTAGGATTCAGGTAAGCAACTCCAAGGGGCTTACCACCGGCCTGCTCAACCACCACCTGTTCGCCACACTGAAACTGCTTCAGTGGTGTCAGGCCGGTATCGACCTCATTGCTGTAAATCCACAGGTGACCGGCGCGCAGGCGCTTATCAGCCCGGGGCTTCAGCCGGATTGTTTGCAGTGACATCTTATAACTCAGTCAGAAAGGTTTATCAGGAACAGCGTTCGACAACAGCGGCCACGCTGGGAAATGAAAGCGGCGGCCCCCATCCGGAACCGCCGATATCGGGAGATCAGTCTTCGGCTTCGCAGATTTCAGCATAGCCCTCTGCGGTCAGCAGGCCATCCAGCTCGGAGCTGTCATCCAGCTTAATTCTGACAAACCAGCCGTCGCCGTACGGATCGGAGTTAACGTTCTCCGGATTTTCGTCCAGCTCTTCGTTAACGGCGACGACTTCACCGCTGATCGGCGCATAGATATCGGATGCCGCTTTGACTGATTCAACCACGCCAAGGTCATCACTGACTGTAAAGCTGGTACCCACTTCCGGCAGCTCAACAAATACCACATCACCCAACTGGTCCTGAGCATGATCGGTGACACCAATCGTTACGGTGCCATCACCTTCATCGCGAATCCATTCATGGCTGGATACGTACTTCAGCTCGGCTGGAATGTTGCTCATTGCGCAATCCTCAATCAAAAAAGAGATACAGTGTTGATCAGAGCCTGTGATCAGATCGCTGTCGGACCTGATCCGAGCCCCCTTAATTTAAGCAAAGACTTTCCGACCCTGCCTGACAAAGCAGGGCTTAACCACAGAAACTTCAACGCGTTTGCCGCGCATTTCAACTTCGGCCCGATCACCGGTCGCCGCAGGAACCCGAGCCAGTGCCACGGAGTGACCCAGCGTCGGTGAGAAGGTTCCGCTGGTAATCTCCCCCTCGCCCGCGCCTTCGACGATCACCTTCTGATGGCTGCGCAGCACGCCACGCCCCTCCAGCACCAGCCCCACCAGTTTTTCAGGGCTGCCACAGCTTCGCAGCTGTTCCAGGGCGGCACGACCGATAAAATCCCGCTCTGCCGGCTCCCAGGCGACGCTCCAGCCCATATTGGCAGCCAGCGGCGTCACATTCTCATCCATATCGGAACCGTACAGGTTCATACCCGCTTCCAGCCGCAACGTATCACGGGCCGCCAGTCCGCAGGGTCTGACACCGGCGGCGGCGAGATCGAGCCAGAACTGCTCCGCTTCGCTCTCTGGCAACATGATCTCCAGCCCATCTTCACCGGTATAACCGGTGCGCGCCAGAAACCACTCTCCCACCGGCGCCCCCTGAAACGGACTGAGTCCGCCGATGGCAGTCTTACGGGCGTCATCAACAACGCTGCAGACCCTGGCGATGGCTTCCGGCCCCTGTATGGCCACCAGCGCCAGCTCCGGCCGCTCGGTCAGCGCAACCTCGAAACGCCCGGACTGCTTATCCATCCAGTCCAGATCTTTTTTACGGGTGCCGCAATTGACCACCAGCCGGTACCACTCGCCGGAGGAGCCCGGCGTTCCCATGGCGTAGACAATCAGATCATCGACCACGCCACCGTCCTCATTGAGCATACCGGTGTACAGTGCTTTACCACTTTCTGTCAGGCGGGCAACATCGTTGGCCAGCAGGTGGCGCAGGTAATCCCGGGCATCGCTGCCCTTCACATCCACCACCGTCATATGAGAAACGTCGAACATGCCTGCCGACGCCCGCACCTGCAGGTGCTCCTCTTTCTGAGATCCGTAATGCAGCGGCATATCCCAGCCGGCAAAGTCCACCACCTTGCCACCCATATCCAGATGCTGCTGATATAAAACTGTTTTATTTGCCATAGAGCTCTCTCATCCAGGATTCTTCCTGATGACCGGACTTGTAACGGTGGCCGGTCAGTCAAGTCCGGCCGGATTCCGATCTGCCCCGGCGACTCCCCACGGAGCCGCTGTATGTATCTGAATGTACAGCCGTGCAACAGTCAATTCAACAGGATAGCAGCTTCAGCTGATCTCCTGCCGGCGTTGCTCCCGGGGCCGGGCCAGCTCCGGACGCCCACTTTCCAGCCCCATCGCCCGACCGGCAAAAAACTGCTTCAGCGGCGCCAGTGAATTCACCTGCTGCATTCCCAGGTTTCGCAGCCACTGCAGCGGCGGTGGCACCTGACCATAGAGATGCCTGAAACCGGCCATCAGCCCCATCATTCGCAGGTTCTCGCCCTGACGGCGGCGCTGATAACGGCGCAGCCAGTCACGATCGGCAAAATCGACCCGCTTCTCCATCGCCAGCAACAGCTCTTCGGCCAGCGTCGCCGCGTCCAGGAAACCAAGATTCACCCCCTGGCCGGCCAGCGGATGAATAGTATGGGCGGCATCCCCCACCAGTGCGACGCCCTGATCCACATAATCGGGCGCGTGGCGCTGAACCAGAGGGAAACAGAAGCGCTGATCACAGGCTGTGACCGCACCCAGCCGCTGCTCGAAGGCCTCCGCCAGAGCGTTGCCAAAACGGGTATCGTCCAGTGCCATCAGCTCCCGGGCCTGATCCGGGGAGGTGGACCAGACAATCGAGATCACATTGTCATTCCCCCCGGCATCCGCCAGCGGCAGCATTGCCAGCGGGCCATCTTCTGTAAACCGCTGCCAGGCGGTGAACTGATGTTCACGTTCCATCGTCACCGTGGTGACAATAGCGTGATGCTGATAATCCCATTCGCTGATGGTCAGCCCGGCCAGCCGGCGGGTCACCGAACGGGCGCCATCGGCGGCCACCACCAGCCGGGCACCCAGCCGGCTGCCGTCCGACAGCGTCAGTGTTCGTCTGCAGCCCTCTCCGTGCTCAGCCCGCCGGGGCTCGGACAGTGACTGCAGTGCGCACCCGGTCATCAGCTCAAGGTTGTCATGATCAGCCAGCACCCGGTACAGCGAAGCCAGGGTTACCCGGTTTTCAATAATGTGGCCAAGATGTGGCTGATACATCTCGGCGGCACTGAAATCGATGGCGGCAGTTCCCTCTCCGTCCCAGACATGCATACGCTGGTAGGGACATACTCTCAGTTCAGCGATCAGCGGCCAGGCTCCCAGGTTGCGCAGTATCTGCTCGGAAGCCAGGGTCAGGGCGCTGACCCGGGGATCATAGCGGGCGTCAGCCAGCGCTGAAGCAGACTCCGTCGGCTGACAACAGGCCTTCGCCCGGGTCCAGTATTCGTCGGGCTGCCGCGACTGCGGTTCGATCACCGCCACCCTGAGATCACTGCCACCCAGGGCACAGGCCAGGGTCAGTCCAACCAGTCCGCCGCCGATTATAGCGACATCGACATCCCGCTGCGGTTGCGCTGCCATCGATTCCGACCCTTTATCCAATGCCCTGTCCTGCATCTCTGTCCCCTGCTATCCCTTCAGTCCGGAATTCCGGCGCCGGCACATCCAGCCCCATGGCGCTGTGCCCGAACCAGCGCTTCAGTCCGGGCAGCAGATCCATACCGATCAGACCCAGATTGCGGGCCACGACTGCCGCCGTCGCATCAGTCGAAAACACCCGGGTGACCTGATCGCTGAAACCGATGGTTTTATCCTGATCCCAGCACAGCGACTCTTCAAAGGCGCTCAGCTGTGCAATTTCTCCGGGAGACTTACCGGCCGCAACGGTAGCAACCAGCCGCTCAGTCAGCGTCAGCGCGCCTCTCAGCGCCAGATTAAAACCCTGGCCGGCGATCGGGTGCAGCGTATGGGCGGCATTACCCAGTACCACCATGCCCTGACGCACCTGCTCTCGCACCCGCATCAGCTTCAGCGGGTAGCAGTGGCGCTCGCCGGCCTGTCGGAAGGCGCCGGCCCGGTAACCAAACTGAGCCTGCAGCCGGTCCAGAAACTGCTGGTCGTCCCAGGCCATGGCTTCGTCGATACTCTCCAGCGGCAAACTCCAGATCAGCGCACAGCGAGGCCGCCCCTCCGCATCATCGGTCAGCGGTAGCAGCGCCATCGGTCCGGAAGCGGTAAAGCGTTCGTATGCGATGTTGCCATGGGGACGGTCCGGGCTGATATTGGCAATCAGCGCATACTGATCGTAATCGGACTGGCTGTAGTCGATGGCCAGCTTCTCCCGCAACGCGGAGCGGCCGCCATCGGCCATCACCACCAGATCCGCAGACAGATCGCCTGTCTCTCCGTCATGTTCCACCTGCAGCAGCATGCCCTGCCCCCGGGGTTCGGCCGCTATCACTTCAGCCGGACAGAACAGTTCAACCGGTGAACCCGGCTCCTCAGCCAGCCGGTTCAGCAGCACCTGTCCCAGCCAGCGGTTTTCAACCACATAGCCCAGCGCCGGTACCTGCTGAGATTCAGCATCCAGTCGCACCGAGCCGAAATGGCCACGATCGGAGACACGAATATGACGGATCGGCGCAAGCTGCCGGCTCAGCGCCTGCCAGACACCCATCCGTTCCAGCAGCTTACGGGTACCGAACGAAAGCGCAGTGGAACGGGCATCGTAGCTGGGCTGCAACTCCTGCGCACCGGCTTCCGGCAGGGGAAAGGATTCGAACAGCGCGATCCTCAATGAGTAACGCCGGGCCACGCTCAGCAGCGAAACGGCAAAACTGGCGCCGACCATGCCGCCGCCGATAATGGCAATATCGTAGTGGGATTTCACAACAGACTTCCTGTATCAGATTCAGCGGCGTCAGGCCCGACATTCTCAGCCATCGCTCGATTCCCGCATCAGCGCTTCTATCCCGGCAATATCTTTCGGCACCGCGGCCGTCAGCACCTCACAGCCGTCGGCGGTCACCAGCACGTCATCTTCGATCCGTATGCCAATACCACGCCAGCGAGCTTCCACTGTTTCACAGTCCGGCGCGATATAGAGTCCCGGCTCGACGGTCAGCACCATGCCCGGCTGCAGCGGTCGCCAGTCGCCATCGACCTTGTATTCACCGACATCATGCACATCCAGCCCCAGCCAGTGACCGGTGCGGTGCATATAGAACGGTCGGTACGCTTCCGCAGCCACCAGCTCATCCGGCTCGCCTTCCAGCAGGCCCAGTCTTACCAGCCCTTCCGTGAGAATCTGAACGGCGACTTCATGAGGACGGTTCCAGCTGGTGCCGGGACGGATCTCGGCGATCGAGGCCAGCTGGGCATCAAGGATCAGCTGGTAAAGGGCCCGCTGTTCGTCACTGAAGCATCCATTGACGGGAAAGGTCCGGGTAATGTCGCCGGCATAACCATCCAGCTCAGCGCCGGCATCGATCAGCACCAGCTCACCATCGCGCAGCGGATCACGATTCTCGGTGTAGTGCAGTATGCAACCGTTAGCGCCACCGCCGACGATGCTGTTGTACGCCGGCCAGCGAGCGCCATGATCGGCGAAGTGGTAGAGAATAAGCGCTTCCAGCTGATACTCCATCATGCCTCTTCGACAGCTGCGCATGGCTTCGGTATGGGCAGTGGCGGACAACTGCCCGGCGGCTCGCATCTGCTTCTGCTCGGCCGGGCTTTTGATCAGCCGCATCTCATGAAGTAACGGCTCCAGGTTACAGAGCTTCTGGGGAACCGTTTCAGCGCTGCGGTGTCTGGCCTGAATCTGTCGCCGCCAGCCGGCAATCTGATCCCCCAGCCCGCCGGTCTGCGCCAGCGGGTAGTAGAGGGTAGTGCGGCCATCCAGCAGCTCCGGCATCTTTTCATCCAGCTGCTCCAGCGACCAGGCTTCATCCAGCGAGAATTCAGCCACGGCGCCCTCCGGCCCGAAGCGGTAGCCGTTCCAGATCTCTTTTTCCCGATCCCGGGGCAGACAGAACAGCACTGAGCGGCCATTGCCATCGCCTGAAGGCAGTAACAGCAACAGCCCGTCGGGCTCAGGAAAACCACTCAGATAAAGAAAGTCACTGTTCTGCCGGAACGCATATTCGGAATCGCGATTACGGCTGACCAGTGTCGCAGCCGGCACCAGCAGCGCCGTGCTGTCGTCAAACTGCGCCATCAGCTGCTGCCGCCGGCGCGGATATTCAGTCATTGGTAGCTTCATAACCGGGTTCTTCAGTGGAGCGGTGCATCCGCCGGAGCGCCCTGCTCCGGTGCCGGCGCATTACATTCAGAATAGATCAGCAGAGAAGACATCCGGACATACTCATAGACCTCGGTAAAATCAGCCTCGTCACCGTCATCCTCTTCCTGATCGATGGCGATCTGGGAAATCTGAACCATATCCTGCAGCGCGTCCCGGGCATCCTCACCCAGCCCATCGACACTGCCGCCGGCCATACCATAACCGCTGATAAAGCCCTGACACCACTGGCCCAGCGCCTCGGCCCGCTGTGTCATGGCGGCATCTTCATCCGGCATCAGCAGCACGAAGTCAAAATCCCCCCCCGACAACTGGCCCAGACTGACCTGATACAGGCGCTGCAGCGCTGCCGCCAGCTCCTCCTGTTCAATACTGCCCAGTTCCAGCATCGTCGCCGCCGACACCAGCCAGTCGGTACCTTCGAAACGCCCTCCAGCCGCCAGGTGGCCGCAGAGACAGCCATGCAGTTCAGCTGGCGACCCGAGGGCGCCGGCCTGCAGAAACTGGTTAGCCAGGCTGTCGAAATCCGGCAGGGAATTATCCGAAGAGTCCTTATTTAACATCTGTATACCTGTCAGCCGGGAAGCGCTGTCCGACGCCTCCGTAAAAAGGAGTAAAGGGTAGCTAATCCTAGCATTTCCACCTGTTCAGAGCCATGAACTGAGCGAGCAAAGATTGCCCTTGAATCTGTGCCTGAGTATAGTTGTTGGGTTTTATTGATCGCCTGTCGGGGGACGCATGGCAGAACAGATTTTTGAGCATCTGGAACAGCAGATCGAACGTCTGATCAGCCGCTGTCAGACGCTGCAGCAGGAAAACGCACAGCTGCTGAAACGCGACGCTGAATGGAAGGCAGAAAGGGCACAACTGCTGCAGACCCGGGACAACACCCGCTCAAAGGTTGAGGCCATGATCAGCCGGCTGAAAGCCATGGAGCAGCAGTGATGCAGAGAGATGAGAACAACGTAGCTATACGTGTCCTGGACAAGGAGTTTCTCATCAGCTGTCCGGAAGGCGCCCGGGCGGAACTGACCGCGTCGGCCCGGCTGCTGGATCAGCGAATGCGGGAGATCAAAGCGGGCGGTCGGGTCTACGGCCTGGACCGGATAGCGGTGATGGCCGCTCTTAATCTGTCTCACGAACTGCTGCAGGCCCGTAAAGAGCTGGATGAGATGCGTCAGCGAACCCGTGAGCTGGATGCCAGAATCAGCGACATTCTGCCCGACTCTGAATAACCTGGCAGTCCCTTCCTCTGCACTGCTGCCGACGCCCGTTCCGGCCTTTTTTTGTCTCAGCCTGTAGCCGGAATTCGGTTGATTCCGGGGGCAGCACCCTCCCGCTCATAGCACAGACATCGGATTTTTCAAGACCTGACATTAGCCCGGTGAAGCGTATAATGGTCCGCACTCCCTGAGGTGTGCGGCAGCTGGTACAGTCCCTCGAGCCGATAATTAACACCCCGGAGGTTCTCAGAAGGCATCGATGTGCATGTCCGCATGACGGAAAGCCTAACATGTCTCGGGAACCGCCACCTTGAACCCTCGGGTTCAGGGCCGACATCAGCACCGGCACTGCGGGGAGTCTTATCTGCTTCTGCCTCCATGCGCCACTTTTCCCGGTCATTACGACAGCAGACCCGACAGCCCTTGTCGACGGGAACTACAGCCAGTAATCTTGGCGACTCTTCTGATATTTCTGCAGCCGAGCCAGACATCTATGGACCGTCAACAACTTCGTAACCAGATGCGTAAAGCGCGCCGGGCCCTGAGTCATCAGCAACAGGCCATGGCGGCTGATCATCTGAAACAGCTGCTGAGCCGCCACCCGCTGCTACTGTCACGGAAGCGACTGGGGTTTTACCTGGCCAGCGATGGCGAGATCTCCGCCCGTCCCCTGATTGACTGGGCCATCGCCACCGGTAAGGAGTGCTATCTGCCGGTACTGCATCCGGTCCGCCACAACCGGCTGTGGTTTGTGCGCTATCGACCGGGCTGCGTCATGACCCGTAATCAGTATGGAATCGAAGAACCCTGCGCGATTCACAATCCAAGGGTGCCCGCCTGGGGGCTCGATCTGGTGCTGCTGCCACTGGTCGCTTTCGATGAAGAGGGCGGGCGTCTGGGTATGGGAGGCGGCTACTATGATCGGACATTCGCCTACAAGCACCGTATGGCGGGCATGAAGGGGCCGAAGCTGCTGGGACTGGCCCATGATTTTCAGAAGACAGAGAAGCTGGAGCTGGCCAGCTGGGACATCCCGCTGGCCGGAGTGGCAACCGATCGTCAGCTCTATCTGAGCTGATGGTCAGCTGTTGATGGCCTGACCGACGACTGCGGCCAGTTGCAGATCCGACTGGCTGACGGTGGTGATCACGAATCCCACCACAAATACGACAACCAGAATCAGAATCAGGTCCGGTCCTTTCTTCATTGACGCATCCCGTTAGTACGTACTTACCATGAATTATCGGGCGGGATAATCGCATATTCAGGCGAAAAAGCAACTTCTGCGGCTTATTTCCTGATATTTAACGAATATCCTCCCTTTTTCATAGCATCGGCATGGTCCGCTGAATATTTAGGATAATTTTCGGAATAACTCAGGGAAGCCTTCGGAGCAGGCCTTAACCGGCCCGCTCCGAAGGCGACTCATCACCGTTCTGTTGCGAGGACTCAGAGGAATCAAGCTGGTTGCGTGGCTGTTTTGGCAACCAGATTCGAAAACGACTGCCCTCACCCGGCACACTGTGCAGGTCGATGCTGCCGCCGTGCTTTTCGACAATGCCGTAGGAGAGCGACAATCCCAGCCCGGTCCCTTTGCCTACCGGCTTGGTGGTAAAGAAAGGTTCAAAAATCCGCTTCTGCTGCTCCTCACTGATACCGGAACCGGTATCGCAGACCTCCACCCAGACCCGATCGCCGGCATCACCGGTGCGAATGGTAATCACCCCCCGGTCTTTGATGGCGTGGGCGGCGTTAACCAGCAGGTTCATAAACACCTGACTGATTTGCGAGGCAAGACAGGTGACCGGCGGCAGCTCACCATACTCTTTGACTACTTCGGCCTTATATTTCAGCTCGTTCCAGACCACATTCAGAGTACTGTCCAGACACTGATGGAGATCGGCGGTTTCCCACTCCCCCTGATCGGCATGAGAGAAATCCTTCAGGTCCCGGACGATCTGGCGGACCCGGCCCACCCCTTCCATGGATTCATCCAGCAGACTATCAATATCCTCCTGCAGATAATCAAAGTCGATCTCCTCCTTGATCCGACCGATCGCCTCCAGCTGCTGATCCGAGCGCTCCATTTCACCCTCCAGCCGACCGTAAGCGTCCAGCAGCTTCTTCAGATCCTCCACATACTGCCGCAGCGTACTGATGTTGGAGTTAATGTATCCCACCGGATTATTGATCTCGTGAGCTACTCCCGCGGCCAGCTGACCAATGGCCGCCATCTTTTCCGACTGCAGCAACTGGCCCTGAGCCTCCTCAAGCCGAGCTATCAGCTGCTTCTGTTCCTGCTGCTCATGCTCCAGCGCTTCCTGCACCTGAATTCGCTGATCGATCTCTTTTTCCATCTGAATCAGAGTGTTACTAAGCGCCGACGTACGCTCCTCCACCCGCTGTTCCAGCGAGCTGTAGGCCATCTGCAGATCTTCCTCAGTCCGGATACGCCCGGAGATATCGGTGGAAATGTTGCCCACTGCCATAATCTCTCCGTCGCGGCCACGCAGCGGAAATTTGACCGACAGCCAGGTATGAACGCCATCATCCTGGGGAACCAGCTCTTCAAACTCCCGAGCCTCACCGGATTCAATCACCTGCAGATCATTTTCGTGCAACGGCAGTGCCGCCACAGAATCAAACAGCTCCGCATCCCGCCGGCCGACTACCTCCTCGGAGCAAAGCCTCATAACCCGCTCGAAGTGGCCGTTGACCATCAGATAACGGCCTTCGGTATCCTTCAGATAGATCATCGCCGTCGTGTTATCGAGAAATCCCTGAAAACGGACCTGAGTATCATGCAGAGCCTGCTCAGTACGATTGCGCTGAATCAGCCCGCCGAGACTGCTGGCCACGGCTTCCAGAAAGAGCATCTCACGGTCATTTTTCTGATGCTCCTTCGGCAGGTACACCATCAGAATTCCGAGCAGCTCGTTGTCCGCAATGACGGGCACCACATAATGCCCTTTCTGCTCCACCCCCGGGAAAAAGCTGCCGTCACTGAGATCCACTTCACTGGAATGTATTACTTTACGTAGTACCGCCGCCTTGCCACACAGACACTGATCGTAATCGATCACCCGGCACTGACTCTCAATCTCCGGTAATCCCTGCCGGGCGACCATTTCCAGTCTGCGCTGCTGGTTGTCAGCCAGAAAGACCGCCCCCCTCGGCTCGTCAGGCAGCCAGGGCTGGCTGAATATGATTTTCAGGGCCCGGCGCAGGATCTGCTGCAGCGGAGCCGGTTCCAGCGACAGCACCAGCAGCTCATTCAGTATCTGCTGGGATTGCAGAGCAGTAGCAGCCTCCTTCTCGGCTCGTTTACGGGCCCGAATTTCGCTTTCCCGCTCCATCACCCGGGCTTCCAGCTCGCGGGAGTGCTCCTTCTGCGCCTTATCCCGCTCTTCAAAATAGGAGATTCGTTCCAGCAGCTCATCGGGACTGAGCTGCAGATTGGCGAGGATACCGGCATACACCTGACTGACCTGGCCATGCTCCACCTCGGAATAGCTCAGATGCTTCTTCATCGCCTGATGGGCGGCAGCCGCGCCTATGGCCCCCGCCAGCACCCGCTCCAGCTCACGATGAAAACGCAGCAGCTCACCGGCCGAGATCATCTCCTCCTCGGCGATCCCCATCCCTTCGGTGATCTGGCGAATCTTGCTGCGGGCGATTTTTTCCGAAAAGTAGTGCTCCAGCAGCGCCGTTGCTTCCTGCAGTTTGTCCGCCTTATGAATATGGCTGTCGCTTTCCTGGCCGGTCTCCCCCGGTGTACTGAAGCGAAGAGCGTGCACGTAGGCGCTGGCCATCTCCAGCTCCGACTCCCGCTGACGAACCAGCAGCGACCCCAGCATGTAGAAACCACAGTTAAAGAACAGGGACCAGAAAGAGGCGTGGGTGACCGAATCGAACCGCTCCAGCCCGAACAGCGCCTCTGGTCGCAGCAGAGCAATGCCCGCAGGTCCCTCGCTCAGCCAGGACATCGGTAACAGCCCCCCCTGGGCCAGTAGTGGCACCATCAGCGTATAAAACCAGAGCACGAAGCCGGCCCCGAGTCCCAGCACCGCACCGGTCTTGTTACCCCGCAACCAGAACAGCCCGCCAACAATCGCCGGCACGAACTGCAGAGCTGCACAGAAACCGAGAATGCCGATATTGACCAGCAGCCGGCCGGCGGTCAGTTCGCGGGCAAACAGGTAACCAAACAGCAGTACGCAGGCGATCGCCAGCCAGCGAGCTGGTAACAGGTAGCGCTTCAGCACATGCAGACTGTCAAAGTGATTCAGCAGCGGCAGCAGCAGGTGATTGGTACTCATGGTCGCCAGCGTCACCGAGCTGACGATGATCATTCCCGACGCCGCCGCCAGCCCCCCGATAAACACCAGAATCGCCAGCAGATTCTGATCCGCCTGCATCGGCAGCAACAGCACGAAAAACTCCGCCAGCTGCGGTGGAAGCCCCTGTATTCTGCCGGCTGCGGCCAGCGGCACCACAAACAGGCTCATCAGCAACAGGTAGGCCGGCACCAGCCAGATGGCGGTACGGATATGTTCCTCGTTGCTGTTTTCAATCACGGCGGTATGGAACTGCCGGGGCAGGAACAGAATGCCCGCCATTGACAGGAAAAATACCGTCATCCAGCGTACGTAGCTCTGATACTGATCATCACCGACCTGTGTCAGCTGCTGACGATCAGCCGGCGGCAGCTGATTCAGCAGGTCGCCGAAGCCGTCGAACAGCTGCCAGGTGACGAAAGCCCCGACCGCCAGAAAGGCCAGCAGCTTGACGAAGCACTCCACCGCCAGCGCCGCCATCATCCCCTGATGACGTTCGGTCGGGTCCAGCCGCCGGGCTCCGAACAGTACCGTAAAGGCGATCAGCAGCAGAGTGATCCAGAGCCCGATACCCTCCCAGTCCAGCTGAGTCTCCGGAGCTCCGGTAATCACGCTGAAGCTGGTAACCACCGCCTTCAGTTGCAGAGCGATATAAGGCAAGGTGCCCAGCAAAGCAATCAGGGTGACGATCATCGCCACCCCCTGGGAGCGGTCGTAACGGGCAGAGATAAAGTCGGCAATACTGGTGATGCTGCGCTTCTCTTTGATACGCACCATCTTGCGCAGCAGAATCCACCATAAGCCGATGGCCACCGTCGGTCCAAGGTAGGTGGGCAGAAAAATCAGACCGGATTTCGAAGCCAGGCCAACACTGCCATAAAAGGTCCAGGAGGTGGCATAGACGGTGATTGAAAGGGCATAAACCCAGGGGCGACGGGCGAGCGCTGCCGACAGCGCCTGATTGCGTTCCACCGAAAGGGCGATCAGGAACAGGCCGCCCATATAGATGAAAAAGATCAGTAAGACGGTACTGGTTTCAAACATTGAGCCCTGATCCTTCTACGGCTAGCCAACCTTTTTCGACATAAAATAATAAACCACCACGACCACCGCCCAGATTCCGAAGAAGTAGTACAGCCGTCCCATCGGCTCGAACTGGCGGTAGACCTCCATCAGCGGCCAGGCGAACAGCAGGCCGGCGGTGACGAACAGAATAAATGGAAATTCCGGTTTAGATAACAACGAACCTGCCCTCCCCGGCCCGGAACCCTGTTTCAGGATTCATAGGGTTCCTGCTTCAGTGGCAGGCGAATGATAAAGGTACTGCCTTCTCCGCTGGTGCTTTCCACGCTCAGTGTTCCTCGATGATTCTGAACAATACCGTAGGAAACCGATAATCCCAGCCCGGTTCCCCGACCCACCGGCTTGGTGGTAAAGAAAGGCTCGAAAATCCGTTCACGCACAGCATCCGGTATGCCTGTCCCGGTATCGCTGATGCCAATTTCTGCCATACCGTTTTCAAGTCGGGTACGGATTCTTATTTCTCCTTTTTCAGCCATCGACTGAGCCGCATTGACCAGCAGATTCATGAACACCTGATTCAGCTGATTGGGTAAACACTGGACCAGTGGCAGCTCCCCGTAATCCTTTACCACATCGGCCTGGTACTTTATTTCATTAGAGGCCACATTCAGAGTACTGTCCAGCCCCTTGTGCAGGTCAGCAAACTGCCATTCTGCGTCGTCTGCCCGGGAGAAGTCCTTCAGGTCCTGCACTATTCTGCGTACCCGCTCCAGCCCTTCACCGGTCTCCCTGAGTAACTCCGTGGTGTCCTGCTTCAGATACTCCGGGTCAAGCTGCTGCTTCAATCGGTCCAGTTGCGCCTGCCGCTGCGGATCCGCCGCCAGCAGGTCCTCCATCGATTCATAGCACCTCAGCAGGCTGACGAAATCCTTCATGTATCCGGACAGAGTCGTGATATTTGAGCGCACATAGCCCACCGGATTATTGATCTCATGAGCAACCCCCGCCGCCAGCTGACCCACCGCCGACATTTTTTCGGACTGCACGAGCTGACTGGTCGTGCGATTCAACCGGTCAATAAGCTGCTGTTGCTCGAACTTTTCCCGCTCCAGCTGTTGCTGGTAAACCAGCCGGGTTTCGGCCTCTTCCCGCAGCCTGCTATTGGATTCCTGCAACTCCCGGATAGCAGTTTCCACCCGTTTTTCCAGCTCGCTGTTCATCTGCTCCAGCAACTGCTGCGACTCTTTCTGAGCGGTGATATCGACGCAATTCCCGGTCAGGCCTACAAAAGTGCCGTTATTCAGAAACCGTGGTCTGGTATCTTCCAGTACCCAGATAACACTGCCATCGGCTTTCATCAGACGAAATTCACGCCGCCCCCCCTGCTGGTGAAGATGGTCATGGTGGTAATCCCGGAGGTAACCCGGACGATCTTCCGGACAGATCACTGCCTGCCAGCCAGTCTGCCGGGCCTGATTCTGATCCTGCCCGGTCATCGACAGCCAGGCCTGGTTGAAAAAAGTACGGGCGCCATTTTCCCGGGATAACCACAGCATCACCGGCGCGCTGTCTGCCAGGATTCGAAAACGGGTCTCACTCTCTCGCAGCGCGCTCAGCAGCTGCTCGGTCTGTTTACCGACCGCCTGTCGCCGGGCACGCTGATTGCCGGCCTTCAGCCCGGTTTCAGGGTCCAGAATTCCCAGCGACTCAACCATCTCCCGGTCGGTATCGAGAATATGAGAGATCAGCCAGTCCATCAGATAGCTCAGCAGATCTTCCGGATGTCGCTGGACGGTGGCATTTTCGAGGTCAATCGAGCGGATGAATTCCTGATGTTTCTGCCGATGACGCTGAAAACTCTCCTCATCGATACCGGAAGCACGCATCAGTTTTTCTTCGGATGAAAAATGATAACGGGTGTAGTCCAGCAGCTGCCGATGAATGCGGTCGGGTACGGTATCCCCGACCTGCCCGGCCAGCGCATCTGCCAGTTCATTGATCAGATCGACCAGTCGCAGATGCTGCTGATCGATCATTGAATTACCGGTTTCGAAACTGGAATCCCAGGAGAACAGTGCCATCAGGTTCGCTTCCGATTCGCCGATTTCATCCTAGTATAGTTCCGGCAGTATCTCCCGGATCTGCGACAGCCCGCACTCAACCGACAAGCATCAGCATCGCCGGCATTGTCAGCATGGCCAGCAATGTCTGCAGAGTAATGATTGCCGCCATCAACGGGGCATCACCACCCAGCTGCCGAGCCAGTATGTATGCTGACGAGGCGGTGGGCAGCAGTGCGAAAACCAGCAGCACCGAAGTTGCGGTCGACGACAGCTCCAGAAATGCGGCAATAGCCAGAAACAGCAACGGTCCGATCACCAGTTTCATCAGGCCGGATAACCAGAGTGCAGCGCCACCGCGGCTGAGCACCCGCAGGTCCAGACCGACGCCGACCGCCAGCAGCCCCAGCGGCAATGCCACCGGACTCAACAGCGCCAGCACCGGCTCGGTTCCCGGCGGCAGCCCCAGCCCGGACAGGTTCAGAGCGATACCCAGCAGACAGGCGATAATCAACGGATTCTTCAGCAGACCTGACAGCATCACCGTCGGCAGCGCCCTTCCGTTTCGCTCCCCCACCAATGAAAAAACCAGGATGCAGCAGACGTTAACCAGTGGAATCATTACCGCCAGAAACAGTGCCCCCCACACCAGCCCCGTTTCTCCGAACAGCTCCGACGCCGCAGCGAGCCCCACGTAGGTGTTGAAACGGACGCTGCCCTGAAAAAAAGAGGTCTGCCCCGGACCATCCAGTTTCAGCCATCGCGCCAGCAGAAAGCTGATCAGCGAACTGACCAGCAGCAACAGCAACAACGCCACTACCGCGACCCCCAGGTCCAGCGATTCCAGACTGGTGGTCGCCAGCTTGTAAACCAGCAGCGACGGGAACAGCAGGAAATAGGTCAGTCGCTCGGCCCCGGGCCAGAATCCGGCGGCCGGAAAGTTGACCAGCCGGCAGCCGTAGCCGATAAGCACCAGCGCAAACACCGGCCCGAGTGCGGTCACAATTCCTTCAAATGCACTCATTCAGATATCCTTTTCGGAGCTGGTGATACAGACGAATATGCAGTCTGAGTTTGCGAACAACAAAGCACTGGACTTAGAATGCAATCAGCTACGGAACGATATTCTACAAGAACAATAATCAAATACATCTTTTCACTCTGGAGTAATCACTCATGAAAACGTCTTTGGTTCTGACTCTGATAGGTTCCGATAAGCCTGGTCTTGTTGAGCTTGTATCCCGCACTCTTGCTGAGCATCATGCCAACTGGCAGGAAAGCAGCATGTCCCGGCTGGCGGGTAAATTCGCCGGCATTCTGATCGCCAGCGTTGACAGCGATCGCGTCAGCACGCTACAGGAAGCGCTGCAGAAACTGGAAGATCAGGGGCTGAAAGTAACAGCCGAAGTGGACAGCGACAGCAATGACCACAAGGGACAGGCACTGAGCCTGGAACTGATTGGCCACGATAAGCCGGGCATTGTCCGGGAGATCTCCCGCGCCCTGGCACGTCGCAATATCAGTGTGGAGAAACTGGACACCGAAGTGGTGAGCGGCTCCATGTCCGCCGAGCTGCTGTTCAAGGCTCAGGCCGACCTGCTGGCTCCGGCCAATACCGATCTGGATGAACTCCAGGACGGCCTGGAAGCGATCGCATCTGACCTGATGGTCGATATCAGCTTCCATTGATCAGTACCGCCGGCCTGTCAGGCCGGCCACTTACAAGTGAAAACAAAAAAGCGGGCCTTCGAGCCCGCTTTTCAGTTACCTCCGACCTTTCAGCCAGGGATCAGGATTAACTCCTGGCGGCGAGTTTTTCCCGGCCACGCTCTACCGCAGCCCTCACCTGATCCGGTGCCGTACCACCGATATGATCACGGGCCGCTACCGAGCCCTCCAGGGTCAGCACCGCAAACACGTCCTCCTGAATCACATCGGAGAACTGCTGCAGCTCCGCCAGGCTCATCTCGCCCAGATCCTTAGCGGTGTCGATGCCATAGGCAACAGACTTGCCAACAATTTCATGGGCATCCCGGAAGGGCACTCCCGCACGAACCAGGTAGTCAGCCAGATCGGTAGCGGTGGAGAAACCACGCAGTGCCGCTTCACGCATGCTGTCCTTCTTCGAGGTGATAGCCGGAATCATGTCGGCATAGGCCCGCAGACAGCCCTGCAGGGTATCGATCACATCGAACAGCGGTTCTTTGTCTTCCTGGTTGTCCTTGTTGTAGGCCAGCGGCTGGGATTTCATCAGCGTCAGCAACGAAATCAGATGGCCATTGACCCGACCGCTCTTGCCACGCACCAGCTCCGGCACATCGGGATTCTTCTTCTGTGGCATGATCGATGAGCCGGTGCAGAATCGATCCGGAAGATCGATAAAGTCAAACTGAGCGGAGGTCCAGAGAACCAGCTCTTCGGAGGCCCGGGACAGGTGGGTCATGATCAGACTGGCGGCCGCGCAGAATTCGATGGCGAAATCGCGGTCGCTGACCGAGTCCAGTGAATTCTCACTGGCCGCATCGAAGCCCAGCAGCTCGGCGGTGTAGTGACGATCGATCGGATAGGTAGTGCCGGCCAGTGCAGCAGCCCCCAGCGGCATAATGTTAATACGCTTACGACAGTCCAGCAGACGACCGTAATCTCGCTGCAGCATCTCGAACCAGGCCAGCAGATGGTGACCGAAGGTCACCGGCTGGGCGGTCTGCAGATGGGTAAAGCCCGGCATAATGGTGTCGGCCTCACGCTCCGCCAGATCCAGCAACCCCCGCTGCAGACGACTCAGCTCCGACAGAATGACGTCCAGTTCGTCGCGCAGGTAGAGACGAATATCGGTCGCCACCTGATCGTTACGGGAGCGACCGGTATGCAGTTTTTTACCGGTAATGCCGATTTTCTGCGTCAACGCCGCCTCAATGTTCATATGAACATCCTCCAGCGCCACCGACCACTCGAAATCGCCACGTTCAATCTCCTCCATGATCTCCTGCAGACCACGGATGATATCGTCTCGTTCGTCTTCGGTTAAAACCCCGACTTTAGCCAGCATCCGCGCATGAGCGACCGACCCCTGAATATCCTGACGATACATGCGCTGGTCAAAATCGACGGAAGCGGTAAAGCGGGCGACAAAGGCGTCGGTGGCTTCGCTGAAACGACCGCCCCACTGCTGATTGGCTTGTGACTGATCACTACTGGACATGACTGTGGAGCCCCCTCATCTCGAACTGCGGGCAGTTCGCTAAACAGAAAATCGGATACCGGCAGCGGAGATCTGCCTGCTGCGCTCACCGGGCTTTTTCGAAAGGGCGACATTATACAGGCCTGACAGCCGCTCCGCGATGGCTGCGGGCCGACATTTTTACCGCTCAGGGGCCGATTCCCTATGTCGCTCGTGGCTTGACCGTAAACAAGTCACACTGCTGCAGTTCGGTGATGCTTTCTGATAAACTGGCGCGCATTATAGGGATATCAGGGCAACTGACATTGCCGTCCGGTGATCCCTCAACCTGACAGTGCTGTGAGATTTACAAGATGTCTGAGAAGCTGATCCGAATAGCCACCCGCAAAAGTCCGCTCGCTCTGTGGCAGGCGGAATTTATCAAGGCTGAACTGGAGAAACACCATCCGGGGATCAGGGTAGAACTGCTGGGCATGACCTCCCGGGGCGACAAGATACTGGACGTGCCGCTGGCCAAAGTCGGTGGTAAAGGTCTGTTTGTAAAAGAGCTTGAACATGCCCTGCTGGAGAACGAAGCCGATATCGCCGTCCACTCCATGAAAGACGTTCCCATGGAATTTCCCGAGGGACTGGGACTGGCAATCATCTGCGAGCGGGAAACCCCCACCGATGCCTTCGTCAGCAATCGTTACAACAACCTTGACGAACTGCCGGCCGGCTCGGTGGTCGGCACCTCCAGCCTGCGCCGTGAAACTCAGCTGCGCGAACGACGTCCGGATCTGCAGGTAAAATTCCTGCGCGGCAACGTCAACACCCGGCTCGCCAAACTGGACAACGGTGACTATGACGCCATTATCCTGGCCTCCGCCGGTCTGATTCGTCTTGGTATGGAAGATCGCATCAGAACAGAGATCCCCGCCGAGCAGAGCCTGCCCGCCGGTGGCCAGGGAGCCGTCGGCGTCGAGTGCCGAATGAACGATCAGCAGACCATCGACCTGCTGGCGCCGCTGCATCACCCCCGGACCGCTTATTGCGTGAAAGCGGAACGAGCGATGAACCGCCGCCTGGAAGGCGGTTGCCAGGTTCCGATCGCCTGTTACGCGACCCTGGACGACCAGCAGCAGATCCGACTGCGGGGACTGGTCGGCCGACCGGACGGCAGCCAGGTGCTGCGGGCAGAAATCAGCGGTCCTGCCGACGACTGTGAGGCGCTGGGGATCAGCCTGGCGGAGGAGCTGCTGGCACAGGGCGCGGACGCCATTCTGAAAGACGTTTACGGCTCCTGAGACCGTTTACCGATGGCGCGGCAGGATCAGCCTCTGAATGAGCAGCGGGTACTGGTGACCCGACCGGCCCATCAGGCCGATCCGTTATGCCGGCTGCTCAGCAACGCCGGCGCTGAAACGGTGCGCTTCCCGACACTGGAGATAGCGTCGGCAGATGACAGCAACGATGCTCACCAGGCGCTGAAAAGCTGCTTCCTGGAGCTGGATAACTATTACGCGGTTATTTTTGTCAGCGCCAACGCCGCGCGATTCGGCTCAGACTGGATCGATACTTACTGGCCGCAACTGCCGGTGGGGATTCACTGGCTGGCAGTGGGTGACGCTACCGCCCGCAGCCTGAACGAACAGAATATAGCCTCCAGCTCGGCCGCCGGGGGCATGAATACGGAAAGTCTGCTGCAGCTGCCGGAACTGCAGCAGCTGAATGGTCAGCGCATTCTGATCTGCCGCGGTGTCGGCGGCCGGGAGCTGCTGGCTGAGACTCTGATATCCAGAGGCGCCAGGGTGGACTATGCTGAACTCTACCGCCGGATAACGCCGGAATATGACGACCCTGACGTCGAAAGTATCATTTATAATTTGCTGCCATCGGTTATTTTTGTTACCAGTGTCAAAATTCTGGAGAATCTGGACCGCCTCTGCCGCGGAAAACATGGCAGACTACCGATTGAGCAACTGCAACAGATTTTAATGATCGTGCCGAGCCAGCGCGTTGCCGACAGGGCAGTGGAACTCGGTTATCGCGATGTGAAGATCGCAAAAAACGCCACCGATCAGGCGATGATTAACGCTTTAACACTTTCTCTACAATAAACTACTGCGGATGATGAACATGGAAAAATCCATGAATGACAAAGACCTGGAGCAGGAGAACCTGCAGACCACCGACGACAGCATCACCGAGATTTCCGACGCCGTCGATCAACAGCCAACCACGGATGAAACCGAGCAGCCTGCAGCAGACGCCAAAACCAGTTCGTCCGCTGACACTGACGTAGAAGACGCAGTAATCGTCAGTCAATCCGGGAACGAAGCCAGCGCTGCTGATTCAGCGGAGCCGCAGCCAAAGGACGAAGAGCCTAAAAAAGGACGCTCCTGGGTGGGCGGTCTGGCTTTTGTGCTGGCCATCTGTGCGCTGATCGTAGCCGGCTACGGTTTCCAGAAGCTGCAGGCCCTGGAAGCTGAAACCGCCTCGCTGAAGTCCACCACCGGCGACCTCAGCAGCTCGGTCGACCAGAATCTGCAGAAGAGCCTCAGTGAAGCCTCCAGTGCCGGTAGCAAGGCAGCGGCAGCCGAAGCCCAGATCCGCTCGCTTAAAAGCGAACTGGCTGCTCAGACTAAGAACGTCAATGAGCTGCAGGACCGCCTGACCCGCTCCATGAAGCAGATCAGCCAGGTCGGCACTGACAAGCGTAAGGACTGGTTGCTGGCGGAAGTGGAATACCTGCTGCGACTGGCCAACCAGCGGGTGGTTATGGAGAAGTCTCCGATCGGCGCGCTGGCGCTGCTGCAGTCCTCCGATCAGATTCTTAAAGAGACCGATGACGTTTCCATCTATAACGTTCGCAAGGCCATCGCCAGCGACGTTGCCGCGCTGGAAGCGGTGCCCCGGCTGGATATCGACGGTATATTCCTGAAGCTGGCCGCCCTGAATCAACAGGTCAGCAATCTTCGCCTGATCCCTATTTCCGACAAGCGCGAGCTGCCGGTACTGCTGGAAAAAGTCACACCTGAAGCCGTCACCGAGAGCTGGAATCAGGGCCTGAAGACCTCCTGGAATCAGGCTATGGACAAGCTGGAGAAACTGGTGGTTATCCAGCACCGCGATGAGCCGATTGAGCCGCTGCTGTCGCCGGAACAGGTTTACTTCCTGCAGCAAAATCTGCACCTGATGATCGAGCAGGCGCAGCTGTCGCTCCTGCAGGGTCAGCAGGGTTCCTATGACGCCAGCCTGAATAAGGCGGCTGACTGGGTCGGTAAATACTTCGAAGCCGAAGACGGCACCACTCAGGCACTGCTGAAGGGCATCACCGAGCTGAAGACCGTCAACGTTTCGCCTGACCTGCCGGATATCAGCTCCTCCCTGAAAGCGCTCAAGTCCTACCTGGCCGATGTCCATAAAGCCCAAGGAGCAGCCTGATGAAACTGCTTTATATTGTCGCACTGATACTACTGCTGGTCGGCACCGTTGTCGGCGAGCTGATGGTCAAGGACCCCGGCTATGTGCTGCTGAGCTACCAGGACACCACCGTTGAGACCAGCATCTGGGGTCTGGCGATTGTTGGTCTGGCCGGCTTTATCGTCCTGCACGTAGCGATCCGCTTCCTCCAGTACCTGCTGGAGCGTCGCCGCAAGATTCGGGACTGGAACGAAAACCGCACCCGGGTCCGCGCTAATCGCAGAACCCTGCGCGGCCTGCTGGCGCTCTCTTCCGGTGAGTGGCAGAAAGCCCAGCGCCTGCTGGTGGACTCTGCCGACAAAGCGGAAACACCGCTGATCAACTACCTGGCTGCCGCCCGCGCCGCTCATGAGCAGGGGTTGCCCGATGCTTCCGACCGCTTCCTGCAACAGGCACAGAAATCCATGCCCAGGGCTGATCTGGCCATCGGTATCACCCGTGCCCAGATTCAGGTCTCTCGCGGCCAGCTGGAAATGGCACTGGAAACACTGAAAGAACTTCGGGGCCAGGCCCCGCGCCACAGCTATATCCTGAAGATGCTGAAAGAGATCTACCTGCAGCAGCAGGACTGGGAGTCGCTTTCAGCCCTGCTTCCCTACCTGCAGAAGAACGACGTTCTGAAGGCAGATCAGCTGAAAAACCTGGAACGTCAGGCCTGCCTGGGACAGATGAACAAAGCCCTGACCGCACTGCCGGTTGGCAGCGATGATCAGATCCGCCTGAAGACGCTGAACAAGACCTGGAAGGCCCTGCCCGGTGAACTCAACCACGATCCGGAGCTGGTCGCCAATTATGTCGCTCAGCTGGCGGAAAACGGTGCCGTGGACAAGGCAGAAAGCTTCCTTCGTGATGCTGTCCGGCACCGCTGGAGCGACGATCTGGTGAAACTGTACGGTCAGATCGCCAGCAGCAACCCGCTGAAGCAACTGCAGGCCGCCGAAGACTGGCGCAACCTGCACAGCGACAACGCCTCGCTGCTGCTGACCCTGGGACGCCTGTCACTGCTGAATTCCCGCTGGGAAGAGGCCAGGGATTACTTCGAACAGAGTCTGAATATCGAAAAGAGCCAGGAAACCTACAACGAGCTGGCTCGTCTGCTTCATCACATGGATGATGCTGAAGGCGGTAAGAAGCTGCTGGAGGAGAGCCTCGAGTCGGTAGCCGCGACTCTGCCAAAGCTACCGCTGCCCGCATCCAACGGCTGATAATTTGCTGTACCAAAAAAGGCGGCTCAGAGAGCCGCCTTTTTAATGCCAACGAAAACGACAAGGGCCTGTCAGACGGCACCAGCCAGAGATGACTTACTGCTTCGCGGGCCTCGGTGCATAGGAAAACACGTCTGAAAATATCTGCCCCTCTTTCAGGCCGTGCTCGAGAAACGCATCCTCAACCGCATAGACCATCTGCGGAGAACCACAGACATAGGCGCGGACATTCTCGAGACTGTCGAAATCTTCCATCACCGCCTCGTGCACAAATCCGGTCCGCCCCTGCCAGCCTTCCGGCTGATCGGAGACCACCGGCACAAAGTGTACCTGCGGATGTTCCCTGGCCCAGGTATCTGCCAGGCATCGGAGATAAAACTGCTCCTGCTCCCTCACCCCCCAGTAGAGATGAATCGGATTCTTCAGCCCCTCATCGAGAGCATGCTCAATCATCGACTTCATCTGACCAAAACCGGTCGCCGCTGCGATAAACAGCAACTCCTGATCGTCATCCAGATGCTCCGGAGTAAGAATACACTCCCCCATCGGCAACCGTACCTGGACCGATGACTGCGTCTGAAACAGCTCCATCACCCGGTTGGACAGGTTACCCTCCCCCTGATTGAGAATATGCAGCTCAAGCACCTTGTTACGAGGCGCGGAAGCGATGGAATAGGGAACTCCACGGCCGTCTTCCAGCACCAGTTCCAGATACTGGCCGGCATGAAAGCCCAGCTCTTCGGGCGTTTCCGGCATCTGCGGCAACTCCAGCAGCACCTCGTATACGGAAGCACCCAGATGCCTGACTCCCTTAACGTGGCAAGTACAGGTCAGCTGGGGCCAGAGTGCCAGCGCACCTTCTTCCCCGTTACCAGCAGATGAAGATGTCATTTCAGCGCTCATCGATAATTCCTCTTTTTTTACAGCATACCGCTACTCAGAACAGCCACTCTCAGGATCTGAGATCCTGCTCACCCGGCAGCTTCAGTTCTGAAGGTTAATTCCCAGCGAGTCCCAGATCTCATCGACCCGGCCGCGGACTTCCGCAGACATTTCAATGGGCTCACCCCACTCTCGCTCGGTCTCCCCTGCCATCTTATTGGTGGCATCAAATCCCATTTTCGACCCCAGCCTTGGTACCGGTGAAGCGAAATCAAGATAATCGATCGGTGTGTTTTCAACAAACACCGTATCCCGGGCCGGATCCATCCGGGTGGTCATTGCCCAGATAACATCTTCCCAGTTACGGGCATCGACATCATCATCGGTGACAATAACAAACTTGGTGTACATGAACTGGCGCAAAAACGACCAGACGCCCATCATCACCCGCTTGGCATGACCCGGATATTGCTTTTTGATCGTCACCACCGCCAGGCGGTAGGAGCAACCTTCCGGCGGCAGATAGAAATCGACTATTTCCGGATACTGCTTCTGCAGTATAGGAATAAACACCTCATTCAGAGCAACCCCGAGAATCGCCGGTTCATCGGGCGGTCGTCCGGTATAGGTGCTGTGATAGATCGGCTGATTGCGGTGAGTCACACACTCGACTGTAAAGACCGGGAAGCTCTCGACCTCATTGTAGTAGCCGGTGTGGTCGCCGAAAGGTCCTTCGTCAGCCATTTCGCCGGGCTCAATATAGCCCTCAAGAATAATTTCTGCGCTGGCCGGAACCATCAGTTCATTGGTCAGGCACTTAACCAGCTCCGTTTTCTGCCCTCTCAGCAGTCCGGCGAAAGCGTATTCAGACAGCGTATCCGGTACCGGAGTCACAGCTCCCAGAATCGTTGCCGGATCAGCGCCCAGCGCCACCGAAATCGGGAAACGCTCACCGGGATGGGTCTGCTGCCATTCACGGAAGTCCAGAGCACCGCCACGATGAGACAACCAGCGCATAATCAGTTTGTTACGACCAATCAGCTGCTGTCGGTAGATACCGAGATTCATCCGCTCTTTATGAGGGCCCCGGGTAATCACCAGCGGCCAGGTGACCAGCGGCGCGGCATCCTTTGGCCAGCAGGTCTGGATCGGCAACCTGCGCAGATCGACCTCGTCACCCTTCTGCACATGTGTCTGACAGGGGGCCTGCTTCACCACCTTCGGCCCCATATTCATGACCTGCCTGAAGATCGGCAGTTTCTGCCAGGCGTCCTTCATGCCCTTCGGCGGTTCAGGCTCCTTCAGAAAAGCCAGCAGCTTACCCACTTCCCGCAGCTGCTCAACGCTGTCTTCACCCATCCCCATGGCAACACGGCGCGGAGTACCAAACAGGTTGGCCAGCACCGGAATATCGTGCCCTTTCGGATTTTCGAACAACAGAGCCGGGCCGCCGGCACGCAGAGTCCGGTCACAGATCTCGGTCATCTCGAGGCTGGGATCCACCTCGGTGCTGATCCTTATCAGCTCACCCTGAGCTTCCAGGTTTTCGATAAATTCCCGGAGGTCTTTGTATTTCATATTGATCTCAGCGGATTAGCAGGAGATGAGATTCTAGCGGCTCTTGAAGCCCGGAGCCAGAAAAGCCTCGACGGAGCAGATCTCTGAAGAACAACCTGAGCGGCAGCGACGATTAACGGAGGGATACAAAAAAGGGTAAGCCTGCGGCTTACCCTTTACTGATCTTCTGAGCGCTGAAGGTTATTTGCGCTTCATCGACATAAAGAATTCGTCGTTGGTCTTAAAGTCTTTGAGCTTATCGATCACGAATTCCACGGCGGCGGTATCTTCCATGGAATCCAGCAATTTTCGCAGAATCCACATCCGCTGCAGCTCGTCTTCAGAGGTCAGCAGATCTTCGCGGCGAGTGCCGGAGCGGCGAATATTGATAGCCGGGAACACCCGCTTTTCAGCGGCCTTGCGGTCCAGATGAACTTCAGAGTTACCGGTTCCCTTAAATTCTTCGAAGATAACCTCATCCATCTTGGAGCCGGTATCAACCAGCGCCGTGGCGATGATAGTCAGGCTGCCACCCTCTTCAATATTCCGGGCCGCACCGAAGAAGCGCTTGGGACGCTCCAGCGCATGCGCATCGACACCACCGGTCAACACCTTACCTGAGGAAGGAATTACGGTGTTGTAGGCCCGTGCAAGACGGGTGATAGAGTCGAGCAGGATCACCACGTCTTTCTTGTGCTCAACCAGCCGCTTGGCCTTTTCGATCACCATATCGGCCACCTGAACATGACGGGCCGGCGGTTCATCGAAGGTACTGGCTACGACTTCACCACGCACTGAACGCTGCATCTCGGTTACTTCTTCCGGACGTTCGTCGATCAGCAGTACAATCAGGTGGCATTCCGGATTGTTGCGGGTAATTGATGAAGCAATGTTCTGCAGCATCAGGGTCTTACCGGCTTTTGGCGGGGAGACCACCAGTGCCCGCTGACCTTTACCGATGGGTGCAATCAGGTCGATCACCCGGGCGGTCAGGTCCTCTTTGGAACCGTTGCCCATCTCCAGCACCAGCCGGTCCTGAGGAAACAGCGGCGTCAGGTTTTCAAACAGAATCTTGTTCTTGGCCTGCTCAGGACGGTCAAAGTTGATATCGGCGACCTTGAGCAGGGCAAAATAGCGCTCACCATCCTTCGGCGGACGAATCTTGCCGGCGATGGTGTCCCCTTTGCGCAGGTTAAAGCGACGAATCTGACTCGGTGAAACATAGATATCGTCCGGACCCGCCAGGTAGGAACTGTCGGCGGAACGTAAAAACCCGAAGCCATCCTGAAGAATTTCCAGCACGCCGTCGCCATAGATGTCTTCACCGCTTTTTGCGTGCTTTTTAAGAATGGAGAAGATGACATCCTGTTTGCGGGAACGGGCCAGATTGTCCATGCCCATGTCTTTGGCGATTTCGAGAAGTTCTGCAACAGGTTTTAGTTTTAATTCACTGAGATTCATAGTTTATTTGTCAGAGTGCGCACTTGCGGCTGAATGGATGAACAAGAGGGGAGTTATAAGAAAAGGTTCACATCTATGAAGGAGGTGTGTGGCCTATTCTGGCCATTAACGCGGTGGAATGCAACCACTATCAAAGAATTATGATGATCTTATATAAAGGCACCGATAAAGCAGCGATCCCGCCGCTTTATCGGGTGGTGTATGCGCTCAGAGACTGCTGTCCAGGAATGCAGTCAGCTGAGATTTGGACAGTGCGCCCACTTTGGTGGCTTCAACATTGCCATCCTTGAACAGCATCAGGGTAGGAATACCACGGATACCGAACTTAGGCGGAGTTTCACTGTTTTCGTCGATATTCAGCTTGCAGACTTTCAGCTTGTCACCGTAGTCACGGGCAACCTCTTCCAGCACCGGCGCGATCATTTTGCAGGGGCCACACCATTCTGCCCAGTAGTCAACCAGAACGGCTCCTTCGGCTTTAAGCACATCTTCTTCAAAGCTGGCATCTGTTACATTGACGATATTTTCGCTCATTCGATCTTGTCTCCGGGCATTTGCGGCTTAACTATAGTGGTCCATCATAACACTGACTGAATTTTATTGGTAAGCGCAGAACGACTGCCCCACTCTCAGTAATCGGGGCCTCTGAATCCGACGCCTGCGCTGCCAGTATTCCGGACGATCTGCTGTTTATGGGGCCGGACTCGCTGATTTCAAGAGGCGGCGAAGATTACTATCATTCATCCCAACGGCGGTCCCGCCGCGCTGATCGACGCCGAAACATCGAATTTCTCGAAATTGGCAGTAAATTGCCGGGCCAGATCACGGGCTTTTTCGTCCCATTCAGCCGGATTGCTCCAGGTCTCCCGCGGGTTAAGCAGCGCCGCATCCACTCCCGGCACAGACACCGGAATATCCAGATTGAGCCCGTCCAGGTGGCGTGTCGCCACCCCTTCCAGTTCTCCATTCTGGATAGCGGCAACAATGGCTCGGGTAACCGGAATACTGAATCGCTCACCAACACCATAACCGCCTCCGGTCCAGCCGGTACTGACCAGGTAAACCCGGCTGCCGGCCTCCTCAATCCGTTTTATCAGCAGCTCCGCATACTCCTGCGCAGGACGAGGAAAGAAAGGGGCGCCGAAACAGGTCGAAAACGTCGAACGGATACCACCGCCGGAGCCTATCTCTGTAGAACCGACCAGCGCCGTGTAACCACTGAGAAAATGATAGGCGGCGCCCTCTTTGCTGAGTACCGACACCGGCGGCAACACGCCGGTCAGATCACAGGTCAGGAAAATCAGCGACCGTGGCTCACCCGCCTGATTAGCCTCTACCCGTTTACGGACATGTTCCAGCGGATACGCACAACGACCGTTTTCAGTCAGGCTGGTATCGCTGTAATCCGCATGCCGCCGTTCATCAAGGACCACGTTCTCAACCAGACAGCCAAACCCGATGGCATCCCAGATAACCGGCTCGTTGTCACGGCTGAGATTGATGGTTTTGGCATAACAGCCTCCTTCCAGATTGAATACCACACCACGCCCCCAGCCATGCTCATCGTCACCGATCAGAAAGCTGTCGGGGCTTGAAGACAGGGTGGTCTTGCCGGTACCGGAAAGGCCGAAAAACAGGGTCGTGTCGCCGTTTTCGGTAACGCTGGCGGAACAGTGCACCGGCAGCACGTCTTTCTCCGGCAGCAGAAAGTTCTGCACACTGAACATCGCCTTTTTCATTTCGCCCGCATAACGCATGCCCGCCAGCAGCACCCGCCGCCGGGCAAAGTTGATGATGACGCAGCCGTCGCTGCTGGTACCATCCCGCTCCGGATCACAGACGAAATCGGCGACATTGAGAATCTGCCACTCCTCTTTGCCCTTGGGATTGTAATCCTGTGGTCGGATAAACAGATTCTGGCCGAACAGGTTCTGCCAGGCGGTCTGAGTCGTCATTCGTACCGGCAGATAGTGTCCGTTGTCCGCCCCTACATGCACCGTGGCAACAAAGTGCTCTTTATCCGCCAGCCAGGATTCAACCCGCTCCCAGAGCAGATCGAAGCGATCAGCATCAAAAGGCCGGTTGACCGGTCCCCAGTGAATCTCATCGGCGGTGCTGGGCTCTTCGACGATAAACCGGTCCATGGGCGAACGTCCGGTTCGTCTGCCGGTGGAAACCACCAGAGCGCCGGTATC
Source organism: Motiliproteus sp. (assembly GCA_965230185.1). Lineage (GTDB taxonomy): Bacteria > Pseudomonadota > Gammaproteobacteria > Pseudomonadales > Balneatricaceae > Motiliproteus. The sequence continues at coordinate 212,848 of OZ245995.1, read as the reverse complement.
GGCCAGAACCCCCTCCCCCTGAGCCACCGCCCGTTCCACCAGCTGTGCGGGCGGCAGGTTAGTGTGGACATTACTCATCGCAGGATCATCAACAAACTTGGCCATGTTTATGCTCTCACAACGGCTCTCAACCATTCATCGTGGACCGGCCATCCTGAGCCGGGAATCGGTCAATTATGGCACAGCTGTCGGAATTCCCGGAACCGACGCCGCTACAGACACCGGCATCTGCAGTCAGTGGCGGCTCTGTGATGGCTCTACAGCACCGGAGCGGCCCTGCAGCTCAGCGATACTGGTTCGGTCAAAGCGGTATTTCCGGCTACAGAACTGGCAGTCGACGGCAATCTCTTCCTCGTTTTCCAGCATTTCCTGCAGTTCTTCCGCTGGCAACGATTTCAGCGCCCGCAGGCTGCGCTCACGGCTGCAGTCGCAGGCGAATCGAAGATCCTCTGGATCGAACAGCCTGACCGCCTCTTCGTGATAGAGCCGGTGCAGCAATTCTTCATTGTCCAGTGTCAGCAACTCCTCACTGCTCAGGGTGCTACCGAGATGGGTAATGCGATCCCAGTCCTCCTCAGCATCATCCCCTCCTCTGTCGCCCGGCAACGCCTGCAGCAGCATACCAGCGGCTCGCTCCGTATCCGCAGCCAGCATAATACGGGTATCCAGCTGCTCCGACTGCCTGAAGTAGTCTTCGAGACAACCGGCCAGGGTTGCCTGCTCCAGCGGCACCACCCCCTGGTAACGATTGCCTTTATCCGGCTCGATAGTAATGGCCAGTTGTCCCTTTCCGAGCTGTTGCCGAAGATCGAGACTGTCGGGAACAGGGTCCTGCCAGCGAGCGATGGCCCGGAGATCCCGCTGATGATTGCTCTCGGCCATCAGCAGAGTTACAGCGCCATCGCCCCGGGCCAGCAAGCTGATCCGGCCTTCGAATTTCAGCGTTGAACTGAGCAGCGCCACTGCGGCCTGCATCTCTCCCAGCAAGCAGGCGATCCGGGGCGGGTACGGGTGACGGCTGAGGATCTCAGCATAACTCTGCTCCAGCCCGACAAGGACGCCGCGAAGGTCAGTCTCTTCAAAAATAAAACGTTGTATCTGATCAGAATTGCTCATAAAAAGGTAATACTCGAACCGTTCCGGAAATAACTGCCGCGATCGCACCGAATCACCGTATTCCGGGCTGATCGCGCCGGCCGGCGGGTGCCATACTGGCTGCCGGATTCTACCATAGTTCCCAGGCACCGTGAGCCCGTAGCAGACCGGCGCCCGCTTTCTGCAGATAGGGGTATGAAGTGGTGGGAGCTGGTACTGTTATCCGGCCTTAGCCGAAACAATCCTCAATCGTGGTTGCGCTGTTTGAATTCGGAGATCTGGCGGCGATCCTTTTTAGTGGGCCGACCGTCTGAGATATGAGCGGCGCCCCGCATCGCCCGGCGCTGCTCCGCCATCTGTTCCCGTTTACGAATGCTCTCGCCGGTTTCGACATAGAGCAACGCCGCTTCCGGCGCGCCCCTGCGCTGATCCGACAATTTCAGCACCTCCACGGTCTTCTCATCGAAGCCCTGACGAATGCTCAACATCGCCCCGACTTCGACGACCCGGCTGCATTTGGTGCGCGAGCCGTTGTAATGCACTTTGCCCCCTTCGATCGCCTGCTTGGCGATGGCTCTGGTCTTGTAGAAACGGGCGGCCCACAGCCATTTATCCAGTCGTACTTTCTCGCTTTTATCGGCCTGTTGCTGCTTACTCATCGTTGTGCTCAGGTTTAATTTCGTTGAAATGGTCAATTGCCGGAAATTCGTCGATGTCCCGACGAGGCTGTCGGCTGTCGGGTTGGCAGATAGTCAGCAGGTGAGCGATACCGTAATCCCGTGCCGAGCGGAGCACCGCCAGACTGTCATCGATCAGCAATGTAGTGGCCGGATCGAAGGGCTCCTCCTGACGCAGCTCGTCCCAGAAGCGAATATCCTCTTTTGGTAACCGGTGATCATGGGCACAGACGACCCGGTCGACCAGGCGATCAAGCCCGGTTCGTTCCAGTTTCATGGACAGACTTTTCCGATGAGCATTGGTGACAATCACCGAACGAATACCTCGTTGCCGTAATGCCAGCAGAAAGTCCTGCACATGGGGCCTGAACGCAACCTTATGACTAATTTCGTGCTTCAGTGCAGCGATATCAACCCCTAGCTCCCGTGACCAGTAGTCGACGCAGTACCAGTTTAGCGTCCCCTGTTCTTGTGTGATACGCTCTGACAGTTGTCGTTTCGCCTGTTCCCGCTCCAGCCCCCGCTGCTCAGCGAAGCGAGCCGGCAGGTGCTCAAGCCAGAAGTAGGTATCGTAGTGAAGATCCAGCAGCGTGCCGTCCATATCCAGCAATACTGTTTTGATGGCGTTCCAGTCAGACATCCTGTTCGCTTCATTCAGAGTGGCCTGGGCGTTACCGCACTCATAGCAATAACCTGATGGGGAGATTTCAGTATGCCCACAAAGCCGGAGGTTTTGAAGGCGAAAACCGCTGCCAGAAGCCGCCTGTTTGAAATCGAAGAGCTGTCATTGCGCTTTTCCAACGGCGTGGAGCGTACCTACGAACGACTGGCGACTCGCGGCCACGGCGCAGTCATGGTTATTCCGGTGCTGTCGGAGGACACACTGCTGCTGATCAGAGAGTATGCGGCCGGCATCCATGACTACCAGCTGACGCTGCCAAAGGGACTGATCGACCCCGGTGAAACCGCCCTGGAAGCGGCCAATCGTGAACTCAAAGAGGAGGTGGGTTATGGCGCCCGACGCCTGACACCACTGAAGAGTATGACCACCTCCCCCAGCTACATGGGTCACCGGATCGACGTCATCATCGCCGAGGACCTGTACCCGGAACGACTGGAAGGTGATGAACCGGAAGAGATCGAGGTGGTTCCCTGTCCGATCGGCAACCTGTCCGAGCTGATGTTCGAAGAGCACTTTTCCGAAGCCAGAGTAATCGCCGCACTATTGCTCTGGCAGCAGCTGAACAGAGACTGACTATGCTGGATATCCAGGTTCTGCTACCCCAGATTATGCGTATCGCCCGGGAAGCCGGCGATGCGATCCTGCCGATCTATAACAGCAACGGCGCTATCGACTTCCAGCGTAAGGCCGATACTACACCGGTGACCGAAGCGGACCTCGAAGCCCATCGCCTGATCTGCACCAGCCTGAGGCGACTGACTCCGGAAATCCCGATACTGTCGGAGGAATCCACAGCTGACAGTATCCGCGATCGTCGGCAGTGGCAGCGCTACTGGCTGGTGGATCCGCTGGACGGCACCAAAGAATTTATCAAACGCAACGGCGAGTTCACCGTCAATATCGCGCTGGTGGAAGATGGCACAGCCACTCTGGGCGCCGTCCATGCCCCGGTCAGCTGCACCAGCTGGGGCGGTAGCCTGCGGCTGGGAGCCGTCAAGCGGGATTCCCGGGGCCGGGAACAGCCGATCCGGGTGGCAGCGATCACGCCCTTTAAACCTCTCAGCGTGGTAACCAGCCGCAGCCATATCGACCCCGGCGAACAGCGATATATCGAGCAGCTGAGAAAGAGCGTTCCGGTGTCGGTCACCCCCATTGGCAGCTCACTGAAACTCTGTCTGATCGCCGAAGGGCTGGCAGACTTTCACGTTCGCCTGGGGCGTACCTGCGAGTGGGATACCGCAGCCGCGCAGGCGGTACTGGAAGCGGCCGGCGGCCGGGTGGTGGATCTTAACTTTTCACCACTGCGGTATAACCGCAGAACGGAGCTGTACAACCCCTCATTCATAGCCTTCGGAGATTCCGGCTTCGGCTGGTCTGACTGTCTGGATCAGGTGGAGGCCGGTTAGCGGCAGGCGACCGCACCGGCGCGGACGATATTGGCCACCTTGTTCTGGAACGCCTGACCTGCAACCCGATTATCCATCACGGCGCTGATCTCATCAGCGGTCAGCCGGTCATGCACATATTCCGCCAGACAGCGGCACTGCTTACGGGTGCCACTGCCACCGCTGAGACAGGTTTCCACAAAGGGCTCTATTGTCGAAGGGGAACCGAATTTCTGACTCAGGGCAAATGCCAACAGGGCGAGTGCTGCGATGTAGAGCAGTAGTTTTGGCATAGGGGTCAGTTTTTTCTTATTCTGCGATTAACAGTTGTATTCTATGAACTAAGATAGCTGATGTGGAATCCACTTTAGTCGATAGCATACCTGACTAAATTAATATGATTTAACGCAATTCGGTGATAATATCGTGGCCCCTGTCCGTGCCGGAAGTACAGAAAAAACGGGGCAGGCGCTTACAGTTTATGCTTAATCAGGATAGAAGAAGGTCATACCATGAGCTTTGAATTACCACCTCTGCCTTACGCTAAAGATGCATTGCAGCCACACATTTCTCAGGAAACCCTGGAATACCACCACGGCAAGCACCACAACACCTATGTGGTAAAGCTGAACGGCCTGATCCCCGGCACTGAGTACGAAAACAAGAGTCTGGAAGAGATCATCACTTCCGCTCCGGCCGGCGGCGTGTTTAATAACGCGGCTCAGATCTGGAACCATACATTCTACTGGCACTGCCTGAGCCCCAATGGCGGCGGCGAGCCCACCGGTGCGGTGGCTGATGCTATTAACAGCGCATTCGGCTCCTTCGACGCTTTTAAAGAGAAGTTCACCGACAGCGCCATCAACAACTTCGGTTCCAGCTGGACCTGGCTGGTTAAGAACAGCGACGGCTCCCTGGCTATCGTTAACACCAGCAATGCCGGCTGCCCGCTGACCGAAGGCCAGACTCCGCTGCTGACCGTCGACCTGTGGGAGCACGCTTACTATATCGATTACCGCAACCTGCGTCCGGACTATATGAATGCATTCTGGGCACTGGCTAACTGGGATTTCGTCGCCGAAAACCTGGCTAAGTAATCACTCGCTTCAGCTTAAAAGCCCCGCAATCAGCGGGGCTTTTTTGTGTCTGACGATCTGCCCCAGCATGGCGACAGATGACTAATATCAAGGCGGCTCGGCCGCTTTCTGCCTACATTACCAGACTCAACCGGCCCGTCCGGTTTCGAATCATAACGACACGCCAATCAACCATTATCAGAGGCTTCCTCCGGGAAGATGTCGGACTGTGCTGAATATTGAGAGACCTGAAGACCGTATCCCGCCTGATACCTTTGCCCTGTTCTTTCTGGGCTTTCGTCCCTTTTTCTCACTGGCCGGACTCAGTGCGGTGCTGCTGATTCTGCTGTGGATGCCGTTCTTTTCCGGTCATCTGGCGCTGAACAGCTACTTCGGAGCCATTGGCTGGCATGCCCATGAGATGCTGTTCGGCTACAGTCTGGCGGTGATAGCCGGCTTCCTGCTCACCGCCGCCCGCAACTGGACCTCAATGGAAACCCCTTCCGGCGCCCCCCTGATCGGCCTGACTCTGGTCTGGCTGGCGGGCCGGATTCTATCGACGGTGGATTTCGGCCAACCGGGCTGGCTGACCATGGTGGTGGACCTCAGTTTCGCACCGCTGGTCATCGTTGGCCTGTTCAGGCAGCTGATGGCAGCGCGGGTCATGCGCAACATTGCCTTTCTGATTATTCTCAGCCTGTTCACCATCGCCAACCTGCTGATGCATCTGCAGGCCATCGGCGTCGCCGCTACCGGTGCGCAGGGCATTCAGATGGGGCTCAGCCTGGTGATCCTGGTGATCGTGGTGCTGGGAGGCAGAGTTATACCCTTCTTTACCCGTAATCCACTGCCCGGCATGCAGCCTCGCCAGTGGCCGGTCATCGAGATCGCCGCCGTTGCCGGGGTGCTGTTGGTTATCGCCGCCGACCTGCTGCAGCTGCCTGCCATGATTGCTGCCCCACTGGCCATCACCGTCGGCTTCATTCAGTTTGTTCGTCTCAGTGGCTGGTACGACAAACGGATCTGGAGCCGGCCGATCATCTGGGTTCTGCATGTGGCCTACGGCTGGATCGCAGCCGGTTTCTGTCTGAAGGGCCTGGCAGCCCTTGGGCTGATTTCAGCCTCGGCGGCCACCCACGCCTTTACCGTCGGCGGTATCGGCATGATCACCCTCGGTATGATGGGACGGGTATCGCTGGGCCACACCGGGCGTATGCTGGAGCTACCGAAGCTGACAGTGGCCGGCATCTTTATTCTGGCCGCCGCCAGTGTGGTGCGGGTAGCCGCCGGTATCGAACTGTTCAGCTCTGCCTATATGGCACTGGTCAGTATTTCGGCCGTGCTCTGGGCCATCGCCTTCGCCTTTTTCTGCTACAACTACTGGCCCTATCTGATCAGACCACGGGTTGATGGCAGACCCGGCTGACCGGCTACGCTGACCGGCCCGCAGATATCGTCAACCGCAGCATCTGACGCTATACTGTCGGGCCTCTGAAAGTTGAACAACAGATACAGGATTTCGATGGGTACAGTTGCAGCAGCCTGGGGCATGCTGGGAATCTGCCTGATTCTGGGCAGTGCCATTTACCGGCTGACGCTGGTGGGTCTTGAAGCCTTCTCTTTTCCCCTGACATGGTATCACTGGCTGATCGCGGTGATCTGGATCGCCTTTATGGCCTTCAGTGAGGGTTACCGGGGCTTTCAGAAGGGATTTTCACCCCGGGTTGCGGCCCGTATCGCCTGGCTTCAGCGCAACCCGACTCCATTGCGACTGGTGCTGGCACCGCTGTTCTGTATGGGCTATTTTCACATCGAGCGCAAACGTCAGATCATCACCTTCGTCCTGACGGCGATGATCATCGGCCTGGTTCAGATCGTCCACCTGATCGAGCAGCCCTGGCGTGGCATCATCGATCTCGGGGTCGTTATCGGTCTGGCCTGGGGGCTGCTGTCGCTGTTCGTGTTTACCGTACAGGCCTTTACCGATGAAAACTACAGCCACTCGCCACAGGTGCCGGTCTGAATTCCCGTTAACGCGAGCTCAGATCACCAGCAACTGCGACTGAGGCCGGAACAGCCCCGAGGTGTGACGGAACACCAGCCGGCTCAGTTGCGCTCCTGAGACTTTCCCCACCGATTCTGCCATCGCTCCCCCCACTTTTGCTTCAGGCTGTTGAAGCGCCGCTGCTGCTCCGCATTCAACAGCCCGTAGATATCGGCATAGGTCTGAGCATAGCCGCTTATCCGCTCAGTGACAGCCCCCCCCTGCTGTGCAGCCAGCTTATTTACCTGCTGCGGATAGTCGCTGCTGGTCGGATCCAGCTGGCCCATACTGAGGAACAGCTGCTGCATCTGCTGGCGGTGATCAATCATGTCCTGCTGACGCTCCTTCAGCAATGAGCGAATCTGGTCATGCTGCTGATCACTCAGCTCCAGCTCCCAGTCCAGCACCTGTAACAGCCGCGCGCCCTTCATTCCGACAGCCCCCTGAAAATGACTGTCATGCTTACCACCATGCCAGCCCTTTCCCCAGCCTCCCGGTCCATCACAGCCGCCGAACCCGGGAGCGGCGATGGCGATCGCCGCCCCGCCGGCCAGCACCAGCGCACCGATTGTCAGTCCAACTTTCTTTTTCATCATTCTGCCTCCGTAAAAACTGTGTACGCTGCTTATTCTGGAGGTGGTTATGCAAAGCAGGGTCAGAGCTCTGTAAAGTTTCTGTAAAGCACGCTGGCGGGGCTTTATCGCTGTGGCAGAATAGTAGCGGTACAACCTGAGGTAGCTACCATGAACCGTATCCTGCTGGTCGATGACGACAAAGAGCTCTGTCAGCTTTTAATGGATTTCCTGGAACTGGAAGGCTTCGACGTGGATGTCTGCCATGATGGTCAGAGCGCTCTCGGCAAAGGTCTGAAGGGAAACTACGACGTTATCGTTCTGGACGTGATGATGCCGAAACTCAATGGTTTCGACACCCTGAGAGAGCTGCGCACCGAATCCAGTACCCCGGTCCTGATGATGACGGCCCGTGGTGATGAGGTTGATCGTATCGTCGGCTTCGAAATGGGGGCCGATGACTACCTGCCCAAACCCTGCAGCCCCCGTGAGCTGGTAGCACGGTTGAAAGCAATTATTCGCCGGGTAGAGCTGGAGAAGCCTGTCGACCGGCAGCCTGAAGAGACTGATCGAATCCTGCTGGGTGACCTTGAGATGCATTGCTCTGCCCACCGGGTCAGCTGTGGCAGCCAGGAGGTGGAGCTGACCCACTCCGAGTTCAGTCTGCTGCAGATATTGCTGCGCCGGGTCGGCAACCTGGTCAGCAAGGAGGAACTGATGCGCAAGGCGCTGAATCGGAAGCTCGGCCCCTATGACCGCAGCCTCGATATGCACCTGAGTAATCTGCGCCGTAAGCTGGGACCCTATCCCGACGGCAGCCCCCGTATCAGAACCGTCAGAGGAATGGGTTATATGCTGCTGCAACCGGGAGAGTCCCACTGATGCGGCGTCTTTACTGGAAGATCTTCTTTGCCTTCTGGCTGGTGATGATTCTGGTCATCGCCACAAATCTGGGGGTCACCTGGCTGCAGGTTCGCAGTTTCGACAGCAGCGAACAGCAATCGGAACATATTTCCGAACTGGCGGAAAAAGCGGTCAGGAAATACGAAGAGGACGGGCTGGTCGGACTCAATCGCTGGAAAGACAAACTGTTCCAACACAAAGAATTGCGGGTGCTGCTGCTGGACGATCAGAACCGCCACGTTTCCGGACGACCGTTACCGGCCGGCCTGCGCTTCTTCCTGGAAGGACGTGGCCGGGACCGGGGTGGAGACAGGGAGTGGAGAAAGTGGCGGGAACGCCCGTATCCTGATGACCGCCGCCCTCCCGAGCATGACGGCAGGCGCCGTATCTTCAAGAAGTACTTCCGCCCGGTGATATGGCCCGTTAACGGGGAAACCGGAACCCGCTACCACTTTGTCATTCTCAATCCCCATGAATTGACCGACCACCTTTACGCCAGCAGCGCCCTGTTCTGGCGCATCAGTATCTCGGTGCTGATCGTGGCGCTGGTGGCGATGCTGCTGAGCCATTATCTGGTCAGGCCGATCCGGGTACTGCAGCGAGCCAGCCAGAAGCTGGCCGATGGCGACCTCAACAACCGGGTCGCCAGTGCCATGGGTAACCGCAGGGATGAACTGGGCCAGCTGGGCAGGGATTTCGACGGCATGGCCCAGCGTATCCAGGCGCTGCTGGAGGGCCAGCAGCAGATGCTGCGGGATGTATCCCATGAATTGCGCACCCCGCTGGCCCGACTGCGTATTGCCCTGGAGCTGGCCCGTAAGCGTTCCGGCGAATCCGGGGAACTGGATCGCATGGAGCTGGAGGCGGAAAGGATTAACGAGCTGATCGATGAGATCCTGCAACTGGTCCGGCTCAACAACCACAGCAGTGATTTTCAGCCGGCATCGCTGGAACTCTGCGGCCTGCTGAAACCGCTGATCGAAGATGCCAATTTCGGCCAGCAACGCGTTCAGTTGCAGGCTCCCGCATCACTACCTGTGGAGGGCGACGACAAACTGCTGTGCCGGGCAATAGAGAATATTATCCGTAACGCCCTGAAATACAGTGACGAAGAGGTGCTGGTGCGGCTGGAAGCAAAAGCAGACCAGGCACTGATCCGGGTACTGGACTCCGGTCCCGGCGTCGATGAGAGCCTACTGAAACGTCTTTTCGAGCCCTTCTTCCGTGCCGATCAGGCTCGCGAACGGGAAACCGGCGGCTACGGACTGGGCCTGGCGATTGCGGCCCGAGCAGTGCGCCTCCATGGTGGCGAGATCAGCGCTGAAAACCGCCCTGAAGGCGGTCTGGCGGTCACCATCTCACTGCCCCGCTCTCCCCTCTCCTGATATCCTGCGGGTACTCCACGCATAAACAAGGGGTACCCGCCAGCGTGCATTTTTGCCATCTCTGCACTAAGTTGATGTGAGCAGGTTGTATTATCCGGACCAGGCTCCGCTATGCCATTTTCTATCGACGATCCGTTCATTCAGAGTTCGTTACTGCCGCTGGCCCTAGCAGTAATAATGACCGGAGTGCTGCGATTCACCACCGGTGCCCACCATGGCCGTCGCCTCGCCGGACTGTCGCCGGCAATCAGCTTTCTGGTCGTGATGATGCTGGTCCAGGGGATCTCTTTTCCGCCGGTCTCCTCCACCCATAAGCTGGCCTGGCTGGTGGGCGCTGCGATCGTGCTGAGTGCCGCGGCAGACCTCAGACGGTTGCAGCGAACAGCGCAGTTTCTGCTCTATAGCCTTTTTCTGGCTATCGCGTTGTGGTGGCTGAACCAGCGACGCTGGGGCGGCGCCGATGCGGTACTGGTCACTCAGGTAGCCGCAGTTTTTGCTGCCGGTCTGATTCTCCATCTGCGACTCAACAGCCTTCGCCACCAGGGATTGCTACCGGTGCTGATTCTGCTGTTTGCCTCCGGTGCAGTCGGTTTTATCACCCTGCTCGGTTCTTCGGCACTGCTCGCCACTCTGGGATTTGTGCTGATGGCGGCACTGGGCGGTTTTGCCCTGTGGAACTGGCCGAAACACCGCTATTCGGGCGGGGCCGGTATTCTGATTGCCAGCTGCGCAATACTGACCATGTTGCTGAATCAGGTCCTGCTGCTAACCGGCGCAGAACCGTTACCTCTACTGATACTTACCGGGCTGCTGCTGGTGAATCGCCTGTCGACACCACTGATCCATCGCTGGCAGCTACGGGATGCCGGTCAACCGCTCATCGTCACTTTCTGTTGCCTGCTGATCACAGCCCTGGCGCTGGCAGTTGCCTGGTATCTGAATCCGATAGACAGCGACAGCGGTTACTAGTCCCGAGCTGTAAGATTCCGCGGCCAGTACAGTCATTCAGGAGAGGGAATTCGATTAATTCAAGGATTTGAAGTCAGGCCACAAACCTCGATTTCAGATCTCAGTCACAACCAGTGAGGATAAAATCATGACATTGAAGAAACTGGCAGGCGCCGCATCTCTGGTGACGCTGTGCATGGGAGCCGTGACTGTGCCGGCTCAGGCCGAAGTGGAAAAATATGTGCTGGACAAGCACCATACCCAGGCCATGTTCTTTATCAGCCATCTCGGATATTCCAATATGCCCGGCCGATTCGCGGAACTGGAAGGGAGTTTTGATTACGACCGCTCGGATATCGCCAGGTCCAGCGTCCGGGTTACCGTAAAAACTGCCTCAGTGCAGACCTGGCATGCCAAACGGGATGAGCACCTGCGCTCGCCGGACTTCTTTAACGCTGCAGAATTTCCCGAGATGACATTCGAAAGCACCGGTATTGAGCTGACCGGAGAAAAGAGCGGAAAAATGACCGGCAATCTGACTCTGCTGGGAGTGACCCGACCGGTCACCCTGGACCTGACTTTCAACCGGGAAGGACTGCATACCTTCAATAAAAAGGACTATGTTGCCGGTTTCAGCGCGACAGGCACCTTCAAACGGACCGACTTCGGTATGGGGTATGGAATGCCCGGCAATCCTGCCGGAATCGGCGATCAGGTGCACCTGCGAATTGAAGCCGAAGGAATCCGGCAATAAACCATCGGCAACCGCCCGCCCCGGTTAAACCCGGGCGGGCCGCCACATTTTTCCCATCAGTTGAGAAACAGCTGATAGGCCTTGTTATCTGTCTCTTCGCTGTACTGGTATCCGATCTCTTCCAGAAAGCTCACCACATCGGCCCGGTCCGATTCCGGTACCTGCATCCCCACCAGTACCCGTCCGTATGCGGCACCGTGGTTGCGATAATGGAACATGGAGATATTCCAGCGACCGCCCAGCTTATTGAGAAACTTCATCAGAGCCCCCGGACGCTCCGGAAATTCGAAGCGGTAAACCACTTCGTTATCCACAGATGCCGGCGCATGCCCGCCCACCATATAGCGAACGTGCAGTTTGGCAATCTCGTTATCGGACAGATCCTCAACCTGGTCGATATGCTCGGCAAGCTCGGCCAGCAACTCTTTACGATCATCGCCGCCGGGCTTGATCTGCACGCCGGCAAAGACCACGGCACTGCTGTCATCACTGTAGCGATAGTTAAATTCGGTGATCATCCGTGACCCCAACACCTTGCAGAACTGCTTGAAGCTGCCGGGACGCTCCGGGATGCGGGCGGCGATAATTGCTTCCCGCTGCTCACCCAGTTCAGCCCGTTCGGACACATGACGCAGGCGATCAAAATTGACGTTGGCACCACTGTCGATGGCGATCAGCGTCTTCTCCTCGATAGCTTCCCGGGCCACGTACTTTTTCAACCCTGCCAGCGCCACCGCCCCGGCCGGTTCGGTTATGGAGCGGGTATCATCAAAGATATCCTTAATCGACGCACAGATCTCGTCGGTATTTACGGTGATGACTTCATCGACGTAGTTACGACAGATATCAAAGGTATTCTGACCAATCTGCGCCACGGCAATACCATCGGCAAAAATTCCGACCTGCGGTAATATCACCCGCTCATCAGCCTCCAGCGCCGCCTTCAGGCAGGCAGAATCCTCCGATTCAACACCGATCACTTTGATCTCAGGGCGCAGATACTTGATGTAAACACCGATACCAGCCACCAGGCCACCACCACCTACCGGCACGAATACCGCGTGAATGGGCCCTGTTTCCTGACGCAGCAACTCCATACCGATAGTCCCCTGACCGGCGATGACGTCCGGATCATCAAAGGGGTGGATATAAACGTAGCCTTTCTCCTCCACCAGTTTCTGGGAATGAGCATAGGCTTCATCATAGGTATCACCGTGAAGCACCACACGACCACCACGGGCCCGCACCGAACTGACCTTGATTTCCGGTGTCGTGCGGGGCATTACGATGGTCGCTTTAACTCCCATCACCGCTGCCGACATCGCCAGCCCCTGGGCGTGGTTACCGGCCGACGCAGCAATCACGCCACAGTTTTTCTGCTCCTGGGTCAGCTGCACCATCTTGTTATAAGCGCCACGCAGCTTGAAGGAAAACACCGGTTGCAGGTCTTCACGCTTCAACAGTACCCGGTTGTTAAGACGTCCGGAAATGGCCCGGGCTTCATCCAGGGGGGTTTCTTTTGCCACGTCGTAGACGCGGGCCTGAAGAATCTTCTTTATATATTGATGAGGCATGATTAATCCGGGTCTGCAGCAGACAGCTCTCGCGGGGCTGTGGAAGTGATCGTTAAACGGCTATGCAAACGGGTAATACTAATAACTATCCGGTCCCTGCGTCTACAAGGCGGCAGCGTTGCAACGTATAATTCTTCAACAAAGTTCAGTCTCCATTTACAGGGCACACCATGACACAAGATGAGATGAAGCAGGCGGTAGGCAAAGCGGCGGTCGACCAGATCAGAAGTAAGCTGGAGAGCGATACCATTGTCGGCGTCGGTACCGGTTCCACTGCCAATTGCTTTATTGACGCACTGGCGGAGGTCAGGCACATGTTTGACGGCGCCGTCGCCAGTTCCGAAGCCACGGCGGAACGTCTGAAGGCCCACGGTATCCCGGTCTACGATCTGAACTCAGTTAATCAGCTGGATTTCTATATCGACGGCGCCGACGAGTTTAATGAGCGCTTTGAACTGATCAAAGGTGGCGGCGGTGCCCTGACCCGGGAGAAGATTGTAGCGGCAGTCGCCAGGACCTTTATCTGTATTGTCGATGAAAGCAAAAAAGTGGATATGCTGGGAGAATTCCCGTTGCCGGTGGAAGTCATCCCGATGGCCCGCAGCTACATTGCCCGGGAACTCTGCAAGCTGGACGCAGAACCGATTTATCGTGAAGGCTTTGTCACCGATAACGGCAACCAAATCCTGGATGTCCACAACCTGGAAATCGGCGCCGCGGTGGCGCTGGAAGAGCACCTCAACAACCTGACCGGTGTGGTTACTAACGGTCTGTTCGCTGCACGCCCTGCCGATATCGTTCTGATGGGGACCCCCGAGGGCGTCGAAATTCTGACCCCCTGAGCAGCCCGGGGCAGCTCACTGTGATCCCGGACAGCTCCGACAGCTGGTGGCGCTCTCATCCTCAGTGTCACCAGCCGTCAGAAAGCCCAGAATCGGGCACTGTTCCGCTGGCCCCGATCCGTCGCAGAGCGCTGACAGCCCGGTCAGCGTCTGCTTCAGGCGGCTCAGTTCGCTGATTTTCTCTTCAATCAGCGCGACTTTTTCCTCGACAAATGCCTTGACCTCACCACTGCCTGTCCCCGGAGTCAGCTGCAGATTAAGCAGCTCCCTGATCTCGTCCAGTGAAAACCCCAGTTTCTTGCCACGCAGGATAAACGCCAGCCGGTCGGCCACCTCCGCCGGATACTCCCGGTAACCGGATTCACTGCGCAGCGGTTCCTCGATAAGCCCCCGCCGCTCGTAGTAGCGAATAGTCTCGACACTGACACCGGACATTCTCGCCACCTGCCCGATACGTAAACTACTCATGGTAAACACCTTTACATAGTGATCCGGTGGCAGTCTCAGGCTGATTAGTCAGGACGGATCGTTTATATTCGTGACTGTTTACTTTGTACCACAGCTGTCATTGTCCTGCAGGCCCGGGGACTTGCAAGCGGAGATGAAGACAATATGAAACGGAAAACACTGGTAAGAATTGTCGGCTCTGTGGCGATACTGCTGCTGGTCGTATCGCTGGCAACACCATTTCTGGTCAAATCACAGTTAAGGAACTGGTTACTGGCAAACGGCGCAGAGCAGGCAGGGATCGAACGTCTCTACCTCAACCTGTGGAGCGGACGGCTGGAACTGGAGGGGCTGGAGGCGACAGCGGCTGACCGGCCGACACTCAGTATCGGTCGCCTGCACGTGGATGTCAGCTATCGGGAACTCTGGCAAAAACGTTTTCAGATCAACCAACTGATCTTTGCTGACGCCAGTATTCCGGTCAGACAACAGGAACAGCAATGGCTGCTGGGACCAGTCTCTCTGCCGGTCCCCGCCCCTGAAAGCCAGGATGCAGAATCCCAGCCAGATTCCGGTTGGGGCTGGGGACTTAATGAGCTGAAGCTTGCTTCTCTGGCAATCGATACCCACCTTGAAAAGCAGGGTTTCCAGCTGGAGATAGCATCGGGCCAGCTGCGACTGCTGCGTAACTGGCTTCCGGATGAGAACAGCTTCTTCCAGCTCCACGGCAGCCTCAATAACAGTGAATTTGAGCTCGACAGCCAGGGCACACCGCTGGCCGAGAATGCCACCGGAGAACTGGCAGTGAAGATCAGTGGGCTGGCACTGGCGCCGCTGCTCTCCCCCTGGCTACCGGAACTGAAAGGAACACTGAGCAGCGATCTGAAATTTGCCGTGCAGCAGCACAACGATGGACTGCGACTGACACAGACAGGCAGCCTCAAGCTGCGGGAATCTGAGTTTCAACAGTCTGAACTGACCGTCAATGCCGGCAGCATCGACTGGGACGGCAGCAATAATGTGGTGCTGACGGCGACAGGGCTGCAATCGATCGACAGCGACGGCACCCTGGCTGTCCAGAATCCCACTTTTCAGCAACAACAACTGGATCTGAAGGGCAGCGAGATCAACTGGCAGGGCAGCAATAAGATCAGCTTTGGTGAACAGGGTCCGGAGGCCGTCGCCAGTCAGGGCAAGCTGCAGCTGGCCGGGCTCAGTCTGAAACAACCGCAACTGCAGCTGGCTGTCGCTTCCGTCGGCTGGGACGGCGGCAACCAGCTGAGCCTGGCTCAGTCACAGGTCAGCAAACTGGCCAGCCGGGGCCAACTCATCATCGATCAGCTCGATCTTCAGCAGACCGGCGTCACGCTGCAGGAGCAGCAGTTGCGCTGGAACGGCAGCCTGGATACCGATCTGACCCGAACGCTGACCCTGCAAGGGGATTTCGGCAGTCAGCCATCGGTTATGAAGCTCGACCAGCTCAGCCTGGCTACTGCAGAGAGAAACTGGCAGGGCAATGCGGAACTGGATCTGAAGAACAGCCTGCTGAAAACCCTGCGTGGTAACTTCGGCCTGGATAACATCGAAGTCAGTGACCATCAAGGTACCCGACTGATCTCGGTAGGCGGTCTCTCGGCAGGCCAGCTGCAGGCCCTGGAAGACAATCGTGTGCAGCTCCGGGAGCTGAAGCTCAGCAATCTTCAGCTGCTCAACAAACAGAAACTGCTGAGCCTCAGCAGCCTTACCATTGATCAGCTTCAGGCCGGGCAGAAACGTGCCGATGCAGGCACCGTCCGGGTTGGAGCCGTGAACACAGCCCTGAATCTGAACAAGGCAGGCCAGCCTCAGGCCTGGCTTGACTGGCTGGCAGGGCTGAGCGGCCCGCAACAGCCAGCCGGAGAAGCCGCTAAACCCAGACAGACAGAGTCTCCCTATCACTTCGCTGTCAGCAGGATAGAGCTGGATCAGCCAGCGGTGGTAGGCTTCAGCGACCAGTCGGTCAACGCCAATGATATCGAGATCAGCATCGACCAGCTGGAGCTTACCGGTATCGACAGCCAGTCCTCGAAACCTGGCCCGTTCAGGCTGGCGGCTAAGATCAACCAGTTTGCCGAGCTGAATTTCAGCGGTAAATACAGCTGGATGGCGGCCTCTCCCAGCGGCGACTGGAAGGGTAAGCTGGTTAATCTTGAACTGCCCCCGTTCAGCCCCTTTATGCGACGCTACAGCGGTTACCAGCTGCAGAGCGGCCAGTTTAGTCTGATATCCGGCGGTTCCGTCAGCAAGGGTCAGGTCAGCAGCAACAACAAGGTTAATATCAACAACCTCCGGGTCGAGCAGGCTCCGGAGGACTCCACGGAAGAGTTCGATCAGCAGCTGGGTATGCCACTGGGGACGGCAATCTCGATTCTTACGGATGACGACAATAACGTAGAGCTGGATATTCCGGTCGAAGGCTCCGTCGACGATCCCCAGTTCGGTTACCAGAGTGTCATTAACATCGTTATGGCTAAAGTCGCGAAGGAGGGGGCGATCAGTTATCTGACGGCGGCACTGCAGCCTTATGGCGCTCTGATTACCCTGGGCAGAATGGTGGCCGATTCCGCCAGCAAGAACGCGATTGACCTGGATCCGGTCAGCTTTACTCCGGGATCGTCCGAGCTGGACGACAATGCCCGTGGTTATCTGACCAAAATCAGCGAGTTGCTGAAAAAACGGGAGGGAATTCGACTGAACCTGTGCGGCATCGCGGTAGCGGCCGACGGCCTGGCCATTCAGGCCAATCACCGCCAGCAGCAGTTACAGACAGCCTCAGCGGCAATTGCCTCGCTATCGGCCGCATCTCAGGCAGCCTCCTCAATGCATCAGGCAGTCATACCTATGAGCGACCAGGAGCTTAAAACGACAATGAAGCAACTGGCGGAAGAGCGCTCCGCCGGAGTAAAGAAACAGTTACTGGAGCAGGAAAAGATCGATGCCGGCCGGCTGTTCAGCTGCCTGCCGGAAGTCAGAGCGAACAGCGACCTGCCACCACAGGTCAGTCTCGGCCTGTAAGACAGGCAATTGTCAGGCGACCGGAATGGTCGCCTCGACATGTGTTCCTTCGCCGGGGGCCGAAGTTACCTGGAAATTGCCTCCCAGCGCATAAACCCGCTCACGCATACCGATCAGCCCGAAACCGCCATTCAGCGCCAGCGGATCGAAGCCCAGACCATTATCTCTGACCGAGATATAGAGCAGATCGTCCTGCTGTTCGTCCCGCCGGACTGTCAGCCAGATAGTATCGCAGCCCGAATGCTTCACACAGTTATTCAGGGCTTCCTGCAGCAGGCGGTAGCAGCTGATGTTCAGATCTTCGGACATTTCATTGAGAGGCCCCTGCATCGCCTGATGCAACTGAATACCAACCGCATCCAGATGAGAATTAGCCACGCACTCGTTCAGCGCATCCGCCAGCCCCAGATCATCCAGCGCTGCGGGCCTCAGGGATCGCATCAGGCCGTAGGTGACACTGTAGATCCGCTCTGCAACCCCGTCGATTGAAGTCGCCGCCTGATACTCGATAGACAGGGGGTCAGCACCGGTAGCGCCTTTCAGAATGTGGGCGTCGGCGCGAATCGCGGTCAGCGACTGTCCCATCTCATCATGCAGCTCACGCGCAATATTCCGACGCTCTTCTTCCTGAATACTGAGCACTTTCTGAGTCAGATTACGGTTATCCCGGACCTGTTTTCTCAGCTCTGAATTGGCCTTGACCAGTTCCCAGGTCCGTTCCTGAACCCGCTCTTCCAGCAGGTCCCGCTCGTAAACCAGTTTTTCGTTGAGGTTCTCCAGTTCCGCCTGGGCCTCCTTCTTACGCAGATAGTTCTGGGCAGTCAGCACAAAGGCGAAAACAGAGAAGGCCAGCACCACCACACCAATCGGCCAGTTGACCTCGCTCCAGAGCAGCTGCTTTTCAACGGTAACATCCAGTGACTGGCCAAAGCGGCTGATGCTGCGAGTATCGCTGATTACCGGTAGCAGCCTGCTGCTGAGCCAGCCCGGTTCCCGGGTAGCCGGGCGCTTCACCAGCACAACCCCTTTGCCATCCTCGAGGATGAGCTTCAGCCCCCCCTTAATATGGGGCAATGGCGGAAGCAGTTCATCTGCCTGAATCACCAGTGACGCAATCAGGTGTCCTTCTTCATCTTCACCGGCAACCGTCGGATCGACAGAGTGAAACAACCGGTAGCCCATTTCGCCGGACTCAAGGGGATAAGCTTCAGAAGCAAAAACATCCAGATAGTAGCTGGCCTGCAGGATAGCGACCCGTTTAGCCGGATGAGAATAACCATCCAGCCCCAGAAACGGGCTGGTATCTTCATTCATCGGTTCGACAAAGGTAACAGGGTAGTAGAAGGGCTGATGCTTCAGGCCCGACTCCTGAGTACGAAGCTGGAATTCAGGATAGCCGTCGGCCTGCCTGGCCGCTTCGAAACTGCTTACCTGATCGCCGCTGACACGGCTGTAGAGTAAAAAATAGGCGATATGGGGATAATGTTCCCGCATATCTCTGGCGTAACGTCGAATGGCCTGCTCATCAGCAGTATCGTTCTCCACCAGTTCAACAAAGTTATTCAGCAATACTTCGTTAATCAGCGCCCGCTCATAAGCGTATTCATAGATAACACTGCTTTCCAGCTGCAGAGTCTCCCTGTGCCGGCTTATGTCCAGCATCAGCAGCATGAGCAGAAAGATCAGGGTTATCGCAGCCCAGATCGCTCCGAACCCGAGAACTTTTCGTTTCAGTTTTACCACACAAGCACCGAAAAGCAGCCTCTTTATCATTCATGGAAAGCCTGATCAGGTCGGTTCGGCTCAGCGGCTCTGCGACTCTCACGGCAAAAACGGACTCAACGCACCAGGAATTGTATGCGTAGCCGCAAGACTTGCCAAGGCAGCCAGCCAAAACAGCGGTTTATGCACTATAGGGCGTATCAGCCTGGGGGCGGATGCCAGCATAGCCTGCTCTCAGGCGAAAACCATAAAAAAACCCCCGGTACAGGGTACCGGGGGTTTCTTAATTGGGCGCCTGGCGATGACCTACTCTCACATGGGGAAACCCCACACTACCATCGGCGCTGATCCGTTTCACTGCTGAGTTCGGGATGGGGTCAGGTGGTTCCAGATCGCTATGGTCGCCAGGCAAAAAAGGATGTGAATCTGTGATTGACTTGAAACTAAGTTCGTTTGTTGCGTTCGTTCGCGTTTATCTGTGTCTGTAGTCTCGAGCATAAACACCGCTTTGGTGTTATATGGTCAAGCCTCACGAGCAATTAGTACCGGTTAGCTCAACGCCTCACAACGCTTACACATCCGGCCTATCAACGTCCTGGTCTTGAACGGCTCTTCAGTGGACTCAAGGTCCAGGTGAGATCTCATCTTGAAGGGGGCTTCCCGCTTAGATGCTTTCAGCGGTTATCCCGTCCGAACGTAGCTACCGGGCAATGCCATTGGCATGACAACCCGAACACCAGAGGTTCGTCCATTCCGGTCCTCTCGTACTAGGAACAGCTCTTCTCAAATCTCAAACGCCCACGGCAGATAGGGACCGAACTGTCTCACGACGTTCTAAACCCAGCTCGCGTACCACTTTAAATGGCGAACAGCCATACCCTTGGGACCGGCTTCAGCCCCAGGATGTGATGAGCCGACATCGAGGTGCCAAACACCGCCGTCGATGTGAACTCTTGGGCGGTATCAGCCTGTTATCCCCGGAGTACCTTTTATCCGTTGAGCGATGGCCCTTCCATACAGAACCACCGGATCACTATGACCTACTTTCGTACCTGCTCGACGTGTCTGTCTCGCAGTTAAGCGGGCTTATGCCATTGCACTAAGCTCATGATTTCCGACCATGATTAGCCCACCTTCGTGCTCCTCCGTTACTCTTTGGGAGGAGACCGCCCCAGTCAAACTACCCACCACACAATGTCCCCGATCCGGATAACGGACCTGGGTTAGAACCCCAAACATACCAGGGTGGTATTTCAAGGTTGGCTCCACGATGACTGGCGTCACCGCTTCAAAGCCTCCCACCTATCCTACACAAGTAGGCTCAGAGTTCACTGTGAAGCTGTAGTAAAGGTTCACGGGGTCTTTCCGTCTAGCCGCGGGTATACTGCATCTTAACAGCAAGTTCAATTTCACTGAGTCTCGGGTGGAGACAGTGTGGCCATCATTACGCCATTCGTGCAGGTCGGAACTTACCCGACAAGGAATTTCGCTACCTTAGGACCGTTATAGTTACGGCCGCCGTTTACCGGGGCTTCGATCAAGAGCTTCGCTTACGCTAACCCCATCAATTAACCTTCCGGCACCGGGCAGGCGTCACACCCTATACGTCCACTTTCGTGTTTGCAGAGTGCTGTGTTTTTAATAAACAGTTGCAGCCACCATTTCACTTCGACCAGTCCCAGCTTAGGGAGTAAATCCCATCACCAGAACCGGCGTACCTTCTCCCGAAGTTACGGTACCATTTTGCCTAGTTCCTTCACCCGAGTTCTCTCAAGCGCCTTGGTATTCTCAACCTGACCACCTGTGTCGGTTTGGGGTACGGTCTCATATAAGCTGAAGCTTAGAGGATTTTCCTGGAAGTATGGTATCAACCACTTCGTCCAAAAGAGGACTCGTCATCAGTTCTCAGCCTTAGGAAACCGGATTTGCCTGATTTCCCAGCCTACAACCTTAAACGCGGACAACCAACGCCGCGCTGGTCTAACCTTCTCCGTCCCCCCATCGCACTTATATGAGGTGCAGGAATATTAACCTGCTTCCCATCGACTACGCTTTTCAGCCTCGCCTTAGGGGCCGACTCACCCTGCCCTGATTAGCATTGGACAGGAACCCTTGGTCTTCCGGCGGGGGTGTTTTTCACACCCCTTATCGTTACTCATGTCAGCATTCGCACTTCTGATACCTCCACGGTGCCTTACAGCTTCCGCTTCAACGGCTTACAGAACGCTCCTCTACCATGCGCTTACGCGCATCCGTAGCTTCGGTGTACAGTTTGAGCCCCGTTATATCTTCCGCGCGGGCCGACTCGACTAGTGAGCTATTACGCTTTCTTTAAAGGGTGGCTGCTTCTAAGCCAACCTCCTAGCTGTCTGAGCCTTCCCACATCGTTTCCCACTTAACTGTAACTTTGGGACCTTAGCTGACGGTCTGGGTTGTTTCCCTTTCCACGACGGACGTTAGCACCCGCCGTGTGTCTCCCGTGATTGCACTCATGGGTATTCGGAGTTTGCATCGGGTTGGTAAGTCGGGATGACCCCCTAGCCGAAACAGTGCTCTACCCCCCATGGTGAGACACGAGGCACTACCTAAATAGTTTTCGAGGAGAACCAGCTATCTCCGGGCTTGATTAGCCTTTCACTCCGATCCACAGCTCATCCCCGCATTTTTCAACATACGTGGGTTCGGGCCTCCAGTTGATGTTACTCAACCTTCACCCTGGCCATGGATAGATCGCCCGGTTTCGGGTCTAATCCCAGCAACTTGACGCCCTATTAAGACTCGGTTTCCCTACGCCTCCCCTAAACGGTTAAGCTTGCTACTGAAATTAAGTCGCTGACCCATTATACAAAAGGTACGCAGTCACCGTCCGAAAACGGCTCCCACTGCTTGTACGTACACGGTTTCAGGTTCTATTTCACTCCCCTCACAGGGGTTCTTTTCGCCTTTCCCTCACGGTACTGGTTCACTATCGGTCAGTCAGGAGTATTTAGCCTTGGAGGATGGTCCCCCCATGTTCAGACAAGGTTTCACGTGCCCCGTCCTACTCGATTTCACTTTAAGCGCCTTTTCACATACGGGGCTATCACCCACTATGGCCACACTTTCCAGAGTGTTCTGTTAAAACGCAAAAAGCTTAAGGGCTAATCCCCGTTCGCTCGCCGCTACTGAGGGAATCTCGGTTGATTTCTTTTCCTCCGGGTACTTAGATGTTTCAGTTCCCCGGGTTCGCCTCCTGACCCTATGTATTCAGGTCAGGATACCCAGCTTACACTGGGTGGGTTTCCCCATTCGGAAATGTCCGGATCAAAGGTTGTTTACCACCTCCCCGAACCTTATCGCAGGTTACAACGTCCTTCATCGCCTCTGACTGCCTAGGCATCCACCGTGCACGCTTAGTCACTTGACCATATAACCCGAAACAGTGTTTCTGATTACAGATCGAGGACTACACGACATTGTTCGTCTGTCACTGCGGGTAGCAGCAACAGACTCGCCAGATAAATCGCTTGATCGAACTGCAAAATTGAACTTAATTTCAACTTTACTTCAATCACAAATCCACATTGTTAAAGAGCGTGTCTTTTACATCCGAAGATGACTTCAAAAAGACAAAAGGTAAGAAAGAGTTTCTCAATCAGAAAGTCTTCGTTAGCTTTTAGCTTCTTAAAGCGTAAAAGAATGGTGGAGC